>ONDC01000051.1 GCA_900316495.1 uncultured Eubacteriales bacterium | reverse complement strand
CCGGCGCGTTTGGCAGAAACAGAGCGCTGTCATCCGTGACGATTCCCGCAGCGCTTACCCGTCTGGAAAACGGTGCGTTTGCGGACTGCAGCTCGCTCATCGCCGTCACGGTCGATGGGGAAAACACCGCGTATTCCTCAGTGGACGGCGTGATGCTCTCGAAGGATGGGACAAAGCTGCTGCTTTATCCCGCCGGAAAGAGCGGCGCAAGCTACACTGTCCCCCGTGATTCCGGAGGGCGTAAAGACGCTCGGGGACTATATGTTCTACGGCTGCAATGCCCTGACCTGTGACGTCACCATTCCCTCGAGCGTGAAATATATCGGATACGCCGCATTTCACAGAAGCCCCTTCACGAGGGTCTACTGGAACGCCAAAGCGCCGAGGGTGAATACTTCCTCCTTCTCATGGGACGTGAAGGACGTGTATTACATCGGCTCGCAGGAGGAATGGAACGCCATCCCCATGAAGCAGTCGGGCAAGACCATTCAGGACGCTTTCTACGGCAGCCCTTCCGTGACCTATGACTATCACCCCGGTCTGACCATCGAGAACAACGTGGTGAAGAGCTATTCCGGAGCCGGCGGCATTGTGGTGATTCCCGAGGGCGTCACCTCCATCGCGGAGAAGGCGTTTAACGGTCAGTCCTCCGTGACGGAGATCGCCATGCCGGACACGCTGAAAACCATCGGCAACAGAGCCTTCAACGGCACGGGCATCACCCGCATGACCTTCCCCGCGTCGGTGGAAAGCATGGGGCTTTATCTGTTCGACGGCTGCGAGAGCCTCCGTTACATTGAAGTAGCCGAGGACAATGCCAATTTCAGTTCCTCCAGCGGTATTCTTTACAATAAGGACAAAACCGTGCTGCTGCGCTGTCCTCCGGCGATGAATGTCGGCAATGTCACGGTTCCGGACGGCGTGACCAAGCTGGATTACTCCGCCTTTGAGGATTGCGTGAAGGTGACGGGCGTCATTCTGCCGAATGGACTCAAGGTACTCGCCTCCTACTCCCTCCGCAACACAGCCATGACGACAGTGACCATCCCCGCCACCGTTCAGGACATTCAGCAGCGCTCCTTTGCCGACAACAAAAAGCTGACGACGGTCAACCTGCTTGCCAAGGCGCCGTCCATCTACATCTACAACAACCAGCCCCTCGCCTTTCTCAATTGCGACGCGCTGAGTACCGTCAATTATGCCGGCACCGAGGAGGAATGGGAGAACGCGGATCTTTCGCGCAGATTTCCCGCGGGCGTTACCGTGAATTATCGCTATGACCCGGATTTCAGAATCGTGAACGGCGTGCTGGAGGAATACCGGGGCAAGGGCGGCGACGTGGTCATTCCCGATACCGTGAACAGCATCCGGAGCATGGCGTTTTACGCCAAGAGCGAGGTGACAAGCGTCACCGTTCCCGATTCCGTCAGCTCCATCGGAGAGGCGGCGTTCTATTACTGCACCGGCATGAAGAGCGTCACACTGGGACGTTCGGTCAGCCGCATTCACAAACAGGCGTTCATCGGCTGCTCGTCGCTGGAATCGGTGGTCGTTCCCGACGGCGTGGACGAAATCGGCGAGGGCACCTTCTCGGGCTGCACCTCCCTCACAAGCGTGACGCTGCCCGGCACTGTCAAGACCATCGGCAGGGGCGCGTTCAGCTTCTGCCGGAAGCTCACAGCCATTGACATCCCCGGCTCCGTCACCGCTATCGGCGGCAGTGCGTTCAGCACCTGTACAAGTCTCACTGAGGTGACGATTCCCGGCTCCGTGACACAATTGGGCAAGGAGGCGTTCTATGACTGCTCATCGCTCAGAACCGTGACGATCATGGGAAAGGTCATCACTGTCACCTCCTACGATTCTCCCGAATCCGATTCGCTTTTTGAAAGCTGCACGGCGCTCACCACCATCAATTTTGCCGGTACCGAGGCACAGTGGAACGCCTCCGGTCTGGGCGCAGACCTGCCCGACGGCGTGACTGTGGTTTTCAATTACGGCACGCTCATGATAACCGGGCAGCCTGAGAGCAGGTATATCGTTTTGGGTCAGCCGGTCACGCTCTCCGTCGAAGCCAACTGCGGCAAGAGCTATCAGTGGTATTTCAAAAAGAAGGGACAGAGCGGATTCAGCGTCTGGAACAACCGCACGCACGCGACCGAAACCTGCACCCCGAATGTCTCATGGGACGGTATCCAGCTTTATTGCCGGGTGTATGACGCGGAGGGAAATCATGTTGATTCGGACGCCGCGTCTGTCAGCGTGCTTTCGATCAGTCAGCAGCCCAAGAACCAGACCGTCACGTCCGGCAAGCCGCTGACGCTCTCGGTCAAGGCGACCGGCAGCGGTCTGAAATACCAGTGGTATTTCAAAAAGACCTCGCAGAGCGCCTTCTCGGTCTGGAACGGACACACGCACGCCACGGAGACCTGCACGCCAAACGACACCTGGAACGGCATCCGGCTCTACTGCCGTGTGACGGACGGCGGCGGCAACAAGATCAATTCCGACGAGGCGACCGTCACCCTTGCCTCCGCCCTTGCCATCACCACCCAGCCGACCAGCAAGACGGTTACTCTTGGCGAATCCGTCACCCTCTCGCTGAAGGCGACAGGCGAAGGACTCACCTACCAGTGGTATTACAA
Organism: uncultured Eubacteriales bacterium; assembly: GCA_900316495.1. Lineage (GTDB taxonomy): Bacteria > Bacillota > Clostridia > Oscillospirales > Acutalibacteraceae > RUG762. The sequence goes on along the minus strand of ONDC01000051.1, from coordinate 33,021 downwards.
GAAGAAGGGCGCGTCATCCTTTACTCTCTGGAGCGGCAGAACCCACGCCAGCGAGACGGTCACGCCCAACGCGACGTGGGACGGCATTCAGCTCTATTGCATCGTTAAGGACGGCTCCGGCAACACCAAGCAGTCCAATACCATTACCGTCACGGTAAAGACCGTTCCCGTCATCACCACCCAGCCGACCAACAAGACAGTGAACCTTGGCGATTCTCTGACGCTGTCCCTGAAAGCGACAGGCGAAGGACTCACCTATCAGTGGTATTTCAGGAAGAAGGGGCAAAGCGATTTCAGCGTGTGGAACGGGCACACGAAAGCCACGGAAACCTGCACGCCCAACGCGACGTGGGACGGCATTCAGCTCTATTGTGTTGTCAGGAATTCGGCAGGCAACACGACAAAGTCCAACACCATCACCGTCACGGTTAAGATCGTTCCCGTCATCACGACCCAGCCGACCAGCAAGACAGTCAGCCTTGGCGATTCTCTGACGCTGTCCCTGAAAGCGACAGGCGAAGGACTCACCTATCAGTGGTATTTCAGGAAGAAGGGGCAAAGCGATTTCAGCGCGTGGAATAATCGCACACACGCAAGTGAAACAGTCACGCCCAACGCGACGTGGGACGGCATTCAGCTCTACTGCGTTGTCAGGAATTCGGCGGGCAACACGACAAAATCCAACACCATTACCGTCACTGTCAAGTCCGGCCCCGTCATCACGACCCAGCCGACCAATCAGACTGTGACAGCCGGCAATTCCATTACCCTTTCGCTCAAAGCAAGCGGTACCGGTCTGACATACCAGTGGTATTTCAAAAAGGCGGGACAGACCTCCTTCAGCGTCTGGAACGGGCGCACGCACGCCAGCGAAACGGTGTCGCCCAATTCCACCTGGAACGGCATCCAGCTCTATTGCGTCGTGACCGACAGCGCGGGGAAAACCGCACAGTCCAGCACCATCACCGTCACGGTGAAGTAATCAGTCGTCAGCCGTCAGCCCTTAGAATGTAACAAACGGTGTACCGCCCCGCAAAAAAAGGGTGGGTACACCGTTTGATTTTTACTTTAATTCCTTCAAGCTGCTGCCCTCACTTTATTCCACCACATATTGTTTTAGCACCTCCACAAGGCAGTTTCCCACAAGCTGACCGGAATACTTTGCCTCGGAGAGGGTGTTGACGTCGGTGCCGAATTCGATCAGCAGCGAGTTGGGCGTGAGGTCCATGTTGTAGCGGAAGGGGGCGAAGTAGAGCGGGCGGGCGAGACCGTCGTATTTGTCCGCCATTTTCTTTTGCAGCTGCACCGCCATGACGGAGTTTTTGCGCCAGCCGTCAAAGTCAAGCTTGCCCTCGTTGTCGCAGCCGGTGATGATCATCACCTGTGCCGCCTTCTTGCCGTTGATTTTGGCGGTGGGCTTGATTTTGGTGCCGTCGTCGGTGGTCATGGCGTCGCGGTGTACGTCGATGACCATTTCGATGGAGGGGTATTTTTTGAGATATTTCTTTATCGTTTTCCGGGCGCGGTCGTAGGCTCCCGTGTATTCGGGATAGTCGTGATAGGTGGTGATGTGGAGGGTCTTGATGCCCGCCTTGTCGAGCTTCTTTTCGATCTCGTCCGCGACGGCGACCACGCTCTCCGATTTGTCGGTGGTGCGGTGGTTGAATTTCTTGCTGTACCAATCGCGGCTCTTTTCGGCGTAGCTCTCGGTGGTGTGTGTGTGTACGAGTAGCACCTGATACCCCGCGTTCTTCTTGATTTTGCATTTCGCCCTTGTGCCGAGCAGCTTCTTGATATTCAGATCGTAGTTGGAATTTCCGTCCTTGACGAATACGTTCTGGTAGCTGTAGCCGGAGTTTTTGATCTGCTTTTCCAGCACCTTGCCCTTTCCGCTGTCCGTCTCTTCCGTGCTGTTTTCAGGTTGGGAAGAGGCTGCGGAGGACGTGTCCGATGAAGTCCTGCCGCCGCTGACCTTCTTGGGCTCCGTTTCCTCCGAGGACACGGGCGTTTCCTCCTCCGGCTGCTTGGAAGACGGTTGCGCTTCCCGCTCCTGTACGGCAGAGGAAGGCTCCGCCGAAGGCATCATGCTGTGCGCCGACAGGTTGGAAATTCTAAAGAGGATCGCTCCGACGGTTCCCACGCCCAGAATGGTCAGCGGGAGCGCCGCAGCCGTGATGGCCGCGACCGTCGACGCGATGACCTTCTTGCAGCCGCAAATGCCCGCATGTACTGAAAATGATTTGTATTTGCTCATGTTTTTTTACCTCCGTCGCGGCGAAATGCCGCTTTTTTCTATTGCTTCCATGTCATTCTTATGCGACGGCGGGAGAAAATATGCCTGTCCGGGGAAAAAGAATAACGGCGGATAGGCTGAAAATCTCAAAAAAATTGTCGGAATCTCAAAAAAACATGACAGTTTTCCTTTACAATTGCCAAATGATTATGTATAATATACGTTGCAAAGAAATAATTGGAGGAATTTTATTCTATGAGCGGTGAAATCAGAGGATACGGCGCAAGACCTGTTATCGAGGCGAAAAAGAGCAAATACCTTCCGGTATCCAATAAGCTGAAGCTGGGCTTGTTCCCGAAGGTGGAAATCAAGAATCACATGGAGAAATACGGCGTTGACCTGACCGAATGCGAGCCGGATGACGCCGCGGGGTACGAGAGCTTTGAGGATTACCTCGCGCGTCCCTTCAGGGAGGGCGCACGTCCGCTTGACGGCGCGCCGAACAGCCTGATCTGTCCGTGTGACGGCTGGCTGACCGCGCATTTTATCAATAATCTCTGTACCATCCCGGTCAACGGCCACATGTATTCGGTGGAGAAGCTGATGGGCGGAGAGGGCGACGCGAAGGAATTTGCCGAGGGGCTTGCCCTGATTATCCGGCTTGACGAAGCCGACCCGCACCGGTTCATCCACATTGACGACGGCGTTCTCTGCGACGTCCGGCAGTTAGACGCGGAGAAGAATCAGGAGGACTCGATGTTCTTCGGCCCCCGCACCTGCACGGTGATGAACACCAAACGCTTTCACGGCGTGGTGCAGGTGGAGGCATGCGGCAATGCAAAGGGAGTGGAGCAGCTTGGCGACAGCGAAAGCCCCGCGTTCCGTCGCGGCGAGGTCAAGGGACGCTTCCTCTGCTCGACCGCCGGTATCATCCTTCTCTTCAGGAAGGGCATGATGTTCCCCGACGACGAATTCATGGTAAACACCCGCAAAAACCTCGAAACCCGCGTCCGCATGGGCGAACGGTTAGGTATGGCCATCTCGATGATGGCGTTCTGAGCGGAAAAAACTTTATGCCGGGAATATGCGGACAATGCGTATTCCCGGCTTTTTGCCGTGCCCGAAATGGGCGGTAATCTGATGGAAAAAGTCCGCTACGGATTTGGCGGCAGGAACAGCCAAAGGCAAAGGCGTCCGTCGTGGGACTGCATCTGAAGGAAGCTCTGACATATATGGCGTCAAATACAGGCGGATGAGTCGGTTTCCGGGTGGATAAGACGAAGGAATACGCAGCTATACCTGATCGGGTCATTTACAAACAAAAACCTTGCATCAGTCGGGTATGATGACATACCCGAACGATACAAGGTACTGCAAGCAAGTAATAGAACCACCGTTCACAAAGCGCCTTCCGACGCCATCTATAGCATCGGCTCCATGCTCACGCCCTTGGTTCTGTACACAAGTTTCCCGTCGCGGGCGAGAATCTCTTCCAGCTTCATTACTCGTCCAGCGCTCCGATACTGCGTAGCGTGCCGATGATTTCCCTGACGTCGGCAGCGATACACTCACGCGGCGCGTCATATCTGGCACACATGGCGTCAACAATCTTCTCCTCGGTGGTTTCCTCCTTCAGGCAGTTCACAATATAGGCGGCGGTACGGTTGCTCCGCACAATTCCGCTGAACGCCTCCGCTCCGACAGGCACAAGGAACTGTGTGCCGTCGACGTCCTGTATAATAAAATCATCTTTGAGCTTCATTTTCATTCTCCTTTGCGTAAATTATCATTTCAGCAGACGTAGATCGCTTCATCGGATTCTGTGTCGGGATGATCCACCATATGCCTGAGCGTGTCCAGCGCCACCATCTCGCGCAACTCGCGGCAATGCGCATCCTTGGTCGGGCAGGAGGAAAAACCGGTGCATTCCGGCAAAAAGGGACATTTGCGGCACATCTCACGGATTCTGTCTGTCCGGCAGAATTCCCTGCGCGCGGCTTCGTCTGTCACACCGTGCCAGACGTCCCCGAAGGCCGCCGCCTGCTGCAAATGCTCGCAGGGCGACAACACACCGTCCGGACAGATCACCACGCCGCCGGAATCCGCCATGCAGAAGCTCACGCGGAATGACCTTAACCGGGTTACGGCAGCTCCGGCAATTCGATGGGCGAGTCGTTGGAACACGTGTTGTGGCCGCCGCTGGTGAGAATCACGTCATCTGTGAGATCAACGATCTCCATTGAGGGCTTCTCGTATTTCTGCATGCTTTTCACTTCCTTTTCATCATTACAAACAGTTTTCCAAATCAAAGGGGAGGCAGCTCGTTATCACAAAGGTCAAAGTCAAAGCTGCATCCGCTTGTGAGGATCACGTCGTTTTTGAGGCCGACGACCTCCATGGAGGGCTTCTCGTATTTTTCCATACGGGAACACTCCTGTTCGTTCAAAAAGCTGCTTATTATAATTCAGGCATCATGGTTGGACAGTCGGAAATGCAGCTTCCACCGCTGGTGAGAATCACGTCGTTTGTGAGGTCAACGATTTCCATGACGGGGCTTTCATATTTCTCCATCATTTTCACTTCCTTCGCTTTTTTTACAGAGATCACATGCTATCACTCAATTGGCAGTTCGGGCAGTTCAACATCACAACCGCTCGTGGTAACCACATCGTTTGCGAGATCTACGATTTCCATCTCAGGCTTTTCGTATTTTTCCATTTGCCGCATGCTCCTTTCACAAGATTATATTACATAACAAAATTATTATAGCACAAATTACTCCTTTTGGATATAAAAATAATTACAAATTTGACATATATAATTACAAAGCTGTAATCAGTCTTCAAATATCACTTTGACGATCCGGTGCTTCGGCACGCGTTTTTCAAGGGGGGGATACTTCATATAATCGCCGTACAGATTGGTAAGATAGCCGTCAAGGTTCTTTGGCGCAATGTAGTTTTCCCCCTCAAATTCCACCTCTGTCCCTTCGCCATAATCCGCAAGGGGTAAAAACTCCCTTTCGTGATATGCTCCCAAGTAATTTCCGACCAGGTCTGAACCGGCGACCTTGTACCTTCTGAATTCACGGTCCAATGCCTTCTTCATCCGGGTGGGACGGATAAGCCTTCCGATCGGCACATGCTGCGCCAACACAATCAATGCGTTTCTCCAGGCGGTCATGAAACGGTTGTTGGGGGATCCATCCAAAGGGAAGATGTCAATCCATACATGGTGATTTTCCTGTATGTTCCCGCAGCGGGTGACAAAGCGGACTCGCCGTTTTTATACAGCCGGGACAATTCCGGCAGAAAAACCTTTGCCGTCGGGCCGGAAATGAAGTTGATGAATTTTTTGACAATGGTGATAATGCCCGTAAATCCGGCTGTGAAGGCGCCGCCAAAGAAAAACTGAAGAATCGGCGGCGAATAGCTGATTACACTGTTGGCAACGTCGGAAAGCTGGTACGCCGCCAGCTTTCGCATGGGAACCCTGATGCTGTCCGTCCCCGGGCTGAGCCTTCTGACGTGCGGTGCGAACCAAACGAGCATCGTTACAAATTGCAGCCCGTATAATCCAAGAAGCATCAGTCCGGTTGCCGCGTTCAGCCTGATCACCGCCGCGACCCCGATCAGCAGAACGATTCTGCCGAAAAGGTATTCTCCCAGCATTGCGGGAAGCTGTCTGCCGCGAGAAAAAAAGACGCTGCCGGTATCAAAGGCGAAGTAATAAAGGTAGAGAATCACGCCGGACAGAACGCCGTATGGATTCCGCATGGCGGCGGAACAGGCGATGATGAGGGCGACAACAGGCGTCACAAAGCGCAGAACGTATTTTTTCTTGAAGTCGGACAGACTGGACGACGGAGTAGACAGATAAAACGTATTCAGCTTGATGCTGCCTGAGAAAAGAACGTAATACGCGCCTTCAATGACGCTCACAAAAAAGGTATAACTGCCATATTCACTGACGCCGACCTCGTTGGTGATCAGCATTTGAATGAAAATCTCGACGACAGCCGAAATTCCCTTGATCGCAATACTCAGTATCATGGCGAATACGATGTCCATGAGCGCTCCTCCGTTTTTTTCTGAATCTGACAGGATTCTGCCCTGCTTAATGAAAGCTGTTCCGCGCGATTGTGGTTCTTCAAATCATGGATCACATAGCTGAGACACGCAAATTCAAGAATACCGCTGGTGGCGGTCCACCGGAACCAGAGCAGAACGGCGTAGGACACCAGAAATGAAAGAAGAATCATCCTGAACCGGTTGTCCGTTGCTGCCCGCATGGCTTGCAGGATGATGCTGCCATATAACAGAACGATCAGAATCAGGCCTACAATTCCCGATGAATACAATATGGTGCTCCAGCAATTATGAAACCCCTCCACCTTGGGAAGAACCTTTAAGGTATATCTGCTGTCGGCAACCTCATAGATGATACTGCGCGAAATACGGTATTTCCCGATGGGAGAACCAAAACCGTTTCCGAACAGAATGTTAAACAAGGGTCTTTTCGGCATGAACCGGATGACAAACAAATCTTCGGACTGTCGCCTTCCCGTGCTTTCTCCGAATCGGAGGGAATGAAAGATAAATTCCATCACATTGAAACGTTCCATCAGGACGCCTGCCAATAACAGCGGCAGCGCAAGCAACTTTTGTTTCAGCGATGAGAATAGCAGAATCTTCTGATTCTTATAGAAATCATAGGCAAGCAGCAGAACAAATCCGGTTGCGATACAGCCTACCGTACACTGAAAATTCAGCATAAGCCGGTAGTCCTTGCTTAAGGCAAACCCGATCACGGTCAGCAGTATTTCGCAGGCAAATGAAAGCGCCAGATGCCACGGTTTGGCTTTCAGCTTAAAATCCACATGGGAAAAAATATAATAAAACAACAGTATTCCGGCGAGACGGATGATAAAGATGGATATAACGGAATTAACGCTGTTGATGAGCAGACTGATCAATATCACTGCCGAGAAATACAACAGCACCGTGAGTGAAAACAAATGGTTGGCTTTAAATGACTTTAAAAACGGCAGAGCTGAAAAAACAAAGTAGATGGGGAGCGTGATGTCAAGCGTCTGGATAAATGATAATGAAACAAGATATGTCGTCGCGCATAATAACTGGTAGAGGATGAACCCCATTTTATTTCTGAATATCAGCCATGTCAAATAGCTCATTACAGAGAGTATGATGATCATGTCGTTTCTCCATTCACCTCACATCCGGCAACTGAAAGACAATTTCTGAAAAGCTCTCTATGAGAAGCATAATAAAACTGCGACAAGAAGCATCTTCTTGCGCCTTCACACAATGGCGGAAAATGGGCTTTTATGGATTCATACGCCTTGTCAATATCTGCAAGGGTATAGCTGTCGCCCAGCACCACACCGTTGTCCTCATTGACCGTTTCACGGAAGCTGCCAATATCGGACGCTATGACGGGCGTGCCGAACATGAAGGACTTGCACAGGGCTCCGCTCTGTGTGGAGCGCGCATAGACCATCCATGTGCAACTGCTGATCGCATAGGCGTGATTGATTTCCGCGTTGGAAAGGGAGTGGCCGTGTGTCAGAAGCAGCCTTTTTTCCTGTATCAGCCGGTTCAATTCGTCATCGATATAGCCGGTAATATCCGTCCTTGTCGCGATCTGAAATTTCGCCGTCGGATCGCGTTTGGCTTTATAGCGGGTGTAATCAAGGAACAATTCAAAATGCTTGGACGCGGAGGCGGTGGAAATAAAGGAAAAATACCGCTTGTTTTCCATATGAAGCGCCTCGCCGCATTCGTCCGTAAAAACCAAGGGAAATACGCAGCATGGCACGTGGAGCCGGGCACAGTATTTTTGATAATGCTTCATAGCCACACCGGACGGAAGAATCACTTGGTCGCAGCTTTTTATCAGCCTTTTCACGAAAAAAAACCTTGCCAATGCCTTGCCGCTTTCCATAGGGGATTCGTTCTTATGAAGAAGGTCGCAAAGCCAGCCCTTTATCCCGTACCACGGCTCATGGTAGACAAAAATCACCTTCATGGCGGGGTTTGCTTTTCTGAAGCTCCGGACAATCCGGCTGTCATCGGGGGAAAGGTTGTAGATGAACAGCATATCCGGCGCTTTCACCTTTTCGGTTGTATATTCTACCCTGAAATCCGGGTATTCCTTGTGAAACGGCTCATAGTCCGGGTCGATGAATAACAGCGGTTCATAAACCGTTTCCTGAAACAGCTTATAATAGGCAAGCATATGGGAAAAATGTCCCGGCGCATATTTGGCGGACATAATATAGACGTTTTTCTTCATTCAATCACCTAATCCGCACAGGCGAAAGCCTTTCCAGATGTCCTTCCACTGGTATCCGGATCTGACAAAATCCTGCGCTTCCCTTCCGATTCGCACGCGTTCCTCTTCATCGTCCAGCAGCCGGTCTATCTCGGCGGCTAAAAATCTCATATCGTCGGACACAATGGCGTTCTTCCCCGAAATCAGATGAATTCCCTCCGCTCCGACGGAATTGGTCAGCACGGGAAGCCCCATTGCCATTGCCTCAAGGATCTTGGTTTTGATACCGCTGCCATAGGCGATAGGCGACACAAAAAGAAGCGTCGGTTTGACTGCGGTTCTGAGATCCTCCACCATTCCCAGAAAGGTCATCTGACTGCCAAACTCCGAGAGGACTCTGTCCGGCGCCCTTCCGATTACATAGCATGTAACGGGATGTGAGACATTGGGCAAAATCTGCTCCGCGATGATTCTCAAAGAATCGATATTGGGTGGGTATTCCAGATTGCCGATAAAGGACAGGGTGTTTGGTTCCTTGGATGCTTCAGTTTCCCCGCTGAAATAATCGTAATCGACGCCTGTCGTGACCGTGACACATTTGCGCTCCGTCAATTTCTCGTTTAATTGCAGGGTTTCCCTCTCGGAAACGAATATTACCCGGTCGTAAAGCTCCGCGTAATACACCTCCGCGTACAGCAGTTTTTTTATTTCGAGCTTCAGCACCTGCTTTTTTAATCCGGGAAGGATTCTGTTGGCAAGCTCCGGCAGTTTTTTACTGTACTGTCCGACGAAATTGGGATCCGAATCCGCCGCCAGCTCCCGCTCATATCTTCCGGATAATAAATCATCCATATCAAGGATTTTTATGGGAATATCCTTTACCGCCCGCAGATAGGGCGCGGTTCGTATCATATCGGCGATGACCGCGTCAAAGGCGTATTGCCTGCACAACGCCCCGATGCGGCGGACGTTTTTCCGGCTGTAATACAGCGAGCATTGCAGCGGCCATTTTTTGGAAAACAACGACCGGAAAAGCAGATTGGAAAGCTTGCCGCAGGTACTGATCTCCTCCGCGCAGACGACGTCCTTGATGAAATACGGCTTCTTTTCCATTTCCCGCTCAAAGACCTGATCGCCCTCCAGAAAGGTATAGAGATAAATGTCATAGTTGTATTCTTCATACAATCCCCGGCAATAGTGATACAAAGACAGCTTCCGTCCGCTGTTCGTGGTAAAGAATAAACGCGTCGTGATAAATAACAGCTTTTTACGCAAAATATCGTTCCTCCAGCATCAGGCACAGACAGTGATAGATCGGCAGGTGCAGCTCCTGAATCCGATAGGTTTCCGTTTCGGGAGCCTGAATGCATACATCCGCCAGCTCACGCAGGGCGCTGTCCTTCTCGCCGGTGAGTCCGATCACCTTCATGCCCCTTGCCTTCGCCGCCACCGCCGCGTAAAGCACATTCCGGCTGTTGCCGGAGGTGGAGATGCCGAGAAACACGTCGCCCGGGTTCCCAAAGCCGTTGACCTGCTGGGCGAAGCAGAGCAGCGGCTCACAGTCGTTCATGTATGCCGTGTTGAGGGCGGGATGTCCGTCCAGCGCGATGGCCGGCAGCGCTCCCTGCAGCTTCTCCGCGAGAATTTTTCCAATCTCCGCGTGGACGCCGAGGAGCTTTTCCCGCTGTTCCCGATTCAGTTTTCTGGGCTTTTTAAACCCCATCATCAGCTCGCCCACGATATGCTCGGAATCGGCTGCGGAGCCGCCGTTTCCGGCGACAAGCAGCTTGCCGCCGGACGAATAGCATTCCTCCAGAATCTCATATGCTCTCCGAATGGACTCTCTGACGCAAGCCAACTGCGGATAGCGTTCCATGAGTATGGCAAGCTGCTTTTCTACGAGATGGTTACGGTTCATCCTGTGTCGCCCCTGTGATGATCTTAATTCCGTCCAATAAGGAATGGACGGTGGCATCCTGACCGAAATCGTCGGCCCTGTCGCAGATGAGAATGGTCCGGCATCCGGCGTTTTTCCCTGCGAGAATGTCGTTTTTGCCGTCGCCTGCCATCCATGACGCGTTAAGGTCAATATGGAAATCCCTTGCCGCCCGCCATAACATGCCCGGCTTTGGCTTGCGGCAATCGCAGTCGCGTTTCAATTCGGGTATTTCGCCCTCAAAGCCCTTGTCGGGGTGGTGGGGACAGTAATACAGACCGTCAAGATACGCGCCGGACTGTCCAAGCAGCGTCTCCAGCTTTTGGTGAATTTCATCCAGTCCGTCGGTCGTGACCTCACCTCGCGCGATGACCGGCTGGTTGGTGACGACGATTGCCAGATAGCCCGACGCATTGATCCGCCGTACCGCTTCGGCAGCGCCGGGAAGAAGCGAAAGGTCGTCTTTGCTTCTCAAAAATCCGACATATTGATTCAGCGTGCCGTCCCTGTCAAGGAAGATCGCCTTCTGAGGGTTGGATAGATTGCGCGCCTTTACAAGCCCGCTCTCAAAGTCGCGGCAAACCGCTTGGTAACGGTCGGGCGTTCCCATATCCTTGACATATTCGGGACTGCGGTACGCGAACATTTTTCCGCTGCCCGCCAGCGGCTTGAGAAGCTGCCGGTCGAGGTCAACCTTTTCCGTTGTCGGATTGTCCCTTAATAGAACAGGGGAGAGGACATGCAGTCCCGCGTTCACGAGATTATGGTAAACTGCAGGCCGGCGATCTTCCCTTGTCAGCCAGCCTGTCACGGCGTTTGACGGATCGGTGACGAGCAGACCGCTGTCATACGGGTGGCTGTTGGGATGAGCGAACAGTGTGGCAAGTCCGCCGCATTGACGATGGAAATTCACGAATCTTCTGAAGTCAATATCAAAAACGGCGTCGGCATTGAGCAGAAGAAAATCCTCTGTCAGCTTATCCCTGATTTTGAATAAAGCGCCGGCGTTGCCGAGCGGCGTCTGCTCGACATAATACTCGATGCTGACGCCAAACCTTTTCCCGTCGCCAAAATAATCCATGATGATGTGACCGAGATGACCTACCGTGATGATCAGATCAGTAAAGCCCTGCGACCGCAGACAATCCATTTCATGCTCCAGAACCGGCTTTCCGGCGATGCGTATCATGGGCTTGGGAATATCGCTTGCCACCAATGAAATGCGCGTGCCTTTGCCGCCTGCCATAATGACCGTTTTCAACGCTGCCGCTCCTTACGTGGCGTGAATTGCTCGGGGGAATAATAGATCACCCTCGTGCCGCCGTTTTCAAATTCAAAGGGAATGTATAAAAGATCGCTCATCGCCTTCAGGACGGAGTCCCTCCGCTCGGGCGGGACATAAAAGACAAAGAAGCCGCCGCCGCCCGCTCCCAGCAGCTTGCCGCCGAGCGCGCCGGCTTTGACGCCGCGGGTGTAGAGGGCGTCGATGCTGTCTGTGGAGACGGCTGCCCCGGTCTGACGCTTCAGATTCCATGTGTGATCGAGCAGCCTGCCGAATTCATCAAGATCGGATTCCGTATCGGTGAGAATTCTCTCCGCCTCGTCTACAAGCTGATGCATTTCCCGCAGTTGCGCGAACTTGCTCCTGTCGCCGAGTCGGTTTGCCTTCTGCACCTCGGAGGAGAAGCGGGTGAATCCCGTAAAGAACATCAGCAGGCTGTCGCACAGCCTTTTTTTTCGTTCCGGAGAAATGATCACGGGCAGAACCTCGTATCCGTCCGAACTGAAATTGATGCGGTTGAAGCCGCCGAACGCGGCGGCGATCTGATCCTGCCATCCGCCCGCCTCGCCGCAGAGAACTCTTTCAAGGTAGATTGCTTCATCGGCAAGGCGCTTTTTGTCGACGTATTGCCCCTTTAAGGCGTAAAACGCGTTGAGCGTGCCGACGGCGAAGGAACTGCTTGTTCCCAGTCCCGATCTGGCGGGAAGGTCGGCTTCATACGTCAGCCGGATCTCCTGCATATCCAGCAGCTTCATCGCGTTTCTGATGAGCGGGTGCTGAATATCGTCAATACTTGTGACCCGTTCGGTTTTGGAGTAGGAAAGCTCGGTGCTGTAATCAAAAAACCTCGGAAGATGTCTCACGTTGACATAGCAGTACTTGTCAAAGGTGGTGGACAATACCGCTCCGCCGTTTTCACGGAAATAGCTTTCCATATCGGTTCCGCCGCCAAAAAAGGACATGCGGAAGGGCGTTTTGGTGATGATCATTATTTTGCCCCTTTCCCGTGAAGCACGGAATCAACCGTTTTGAAAAGAATCCGGATATCGAACGTCAAGGATCTGTTTCTGACATAATAAAGCTCCATATCCTGACGCTTGTGATTTTCATATCCGACCTCACTGCGTCCATATGCCTGCCAGTATCCGGTCAGTCCGGGCTTGACAGAAAGGAAGAGCGCCTGTTCCTCCGCCGTATAGTTGCGGTGAAGCTCCTCTGCCAGAATCGGGCGGGGACCTACCACGGACATATTCCCGAGCAGACAGATGTTAAAGAGAATCTGCGGAAGCTCATCGACGGAGGTGTTTCTCAGCTTTGCGCCAAAGCACCTGCCCTCGCTTCCGTCTCCCTTTCTCCGATAGCCGATCAGCCGGGGATCATCGTCGAGCTTATATTCTCTTCTGTATTTTTCAAGCTGTTCCGGCGTGAGCATTTCCTCGATATTGTCGGCGTCCTTCTTCATGCTCCTGAATTTATAGATGTACAGCGTTTTTCCGTCCTTGCCCACTCTCTCTTGCTTGTAAAACGGATTTCCGGGACTTCTGATGAGAATGGAAAGCGCGATTAATACAAAAGGAATTATCCAACAGATTCCGCAGACAAAGGAGGACGTCAGATCAAAAATGCGTTTGGTCAAGCCGTATACCAGAAGCCTTGCGCTGTTTTCCTTTTTGACGTTACCGTTATGTCTTACTCTCTGATTCTCAGTCATATTACTTTTCATTCTTCGTCTTCGGAGTTTTCGTTGTCTGCTTCTTCATTGGCGGCTTCTTCCTCTTCTTTTGCAGCCTTACCGGCGGCTTCCTTGCTTTGTCTGTAGCCGTAGCCGTAGCCGCCGTAGTCCTTGTATCTGTACTTATAGCTGAAATAATCCCTGCCGTGAGAGCGGTGAATCTCATTGAGAACAAATCCCAGAAGATTCGCCTTTGCCAGACCGATGTACTTCATGCATTTGTTTACATCCTGATAGGTTGTCTCCCCGTATTTCAGCACAAGGAGTATGCCGCTGATGCTGTCATTGAGAACCATGGTATCGCTGACGATATTGATGGGAGGCGTGTCGATGATAATAAATTCATAGTCCTCGGTCACCCTCTTAATGATGGACTTGAACTGCTCCGAGGCCAGAAGCTCCGAGGGATTCGGAGGTATCGGTCCGGAGGGGAGAAGATCGAGATTGTTGGCGATGTCCTTGTTGATCGCCTGCTCGTAGGTTGATCTCTGGATGATCAGAGTGGATAGTCCCTTTGAATTGCTGACCTTGAAGGTCTTATGCTGGACGGGCTTTCTCATATCCGCGTCGATCAGAAGGACACGGGCGCCTGTCTGAGCCAGAGCGAGGGCAATATTGGAGGCTGTAGTGGATTTGCCCTCACTCGGATTCGAGCTCTCCGAGATATAAAACGGAATGGTGTCGTCAGTCAGAAGCGGCAATAGTGATATGCGGGGCTTCTTTTTTCTGTCGATAGCGGAATCCGGCTCCAATTCCTGCACCTCGCTGAGTACGGCTTTTTTATATCTGATTGCTAATTCTTCGCTTTCCTTTATCGTGTCGTCAAAGTAATCGACAAACAGTACGATAAGCAGACCGGCGTGAAGCCCGATAATGAAGCCAATCAGCGTGATCAGACGGACTTGGGGGGAAACCGCTCTCTCGGACGGCTTCGCTTCGTCGATGATCTCGACGGAACCGGCGCCGACGATCCTTATCAGAAACGAGGGCGCAATTTCCGCCATGGTATTGCAGAGGTCGGCTGAAATCTGCGGGTTCAGCGTGGTGGCGGTAATTTTGATTACCTCTGTGCCGTCGACGGAGGACATGGAAAAGCAGTTGCCGACGGAAGCGATGATGACCTTGTTCTTCCTCACCGCAAAGTATTGGGAAAGCTCCCTGACCGTGTACTTCTCCTCCATCTTCTCAACGACCTGCTCCATGACGGAATTGCTTTTCAGAACCGTGATGTAGGTGGCGGCAAGGGATTTGGCGGTATTGAGATCGTTCAGATCGACATTGGCGTCCGGATTGACATTCGTCCCCGCAGCATTGTTGTTTTTTACGTACAGTGTCGTGTAGGACTCGTATTTGGGACTGACAGCGAACTTTGATACCAGAAAAGAGCCTGCCGTCAGCAGGAATGTCATTAACATAATGAACCAGAGCTTGCTCACTATCAGAGCAAGGAGGCTTCGGAGCGTGTAAGTCTTTTTCATTGTAGGGTTCCTTCCTTGAAATCAATCGTCCTGTCGCATATTTTTAGTGCTGCGGGGCGGTGTGTGACGATGACGACCGTTTTGTCGGTCATACTGCGCAGATTTTGCAGCAGCTTTTCCTCGGTTTTCGCGTCAAGGGCGGAGGTTGATTCGTCAAGCAGCAGCACCGGACTCTCCGAATAGAGTGCCCGTGCAATGGCCAGGCGCTGCATCTGCCCCTCCGAAAGACCCGTGCCGCGTTCGCCGAGCAGCGTGTCGATTCCGTTGTCAAGAGCGGTCACAAATTCGTCTGCACAGGCGATCATTAAAGCCTGATAAATGCGTTCGTCGTTCCGGCAGTCCGTCTTCTCCGCAAACGTGATGACCTCGCGGATGGTTCCCGACATGAGCTGATTGCCTTGGGGCACATAGGCGAAAAGTCTGCGCCACTCTGCCGAAAGCCGCCGTTCCGAGCCGTCAGAGAAGCGGATAAAGCGTTCGCCGCCGTCCAACCGGTAAATGCTCATCAGGAGCTTGAGAACGGTGGATTTGCCGCAGCCGCTGTGTCCCGTAAACGCCACGTATTCGCCCCTGCGAATCTCAAGGCTCAGATTGTGAAGGACTTCGGGCTGATGCTCCTTTGACAGATCCTGAATGCTGTCGACCGCGGGAAAATAGGTGAATGCCGCGTTACGCAATCCGAACGACCGCAAGCTGTCGGTGTAGCATTCCCTGATCTCCTGAATACGCAGCGGGGGGACGTCGCTGTCATCCTCAAAGCGCTCTATTTCCATCAGACGTTCCGCGCTGGCGGTCATGGCGTAAAAGCGCGGAAGATACCCGGTGATATTGGCAAAGGGCATTCTGATCTGCGCGATCAGCTGAGAGATAGCGGTAAGTGTGCCGTAGGATATGGTTCCCGTCAGAATGCCATAGCCGCAGTAGCAGATGCCGAAGAGCGACATACCGTACATGGTCAGCGCGAAGCCGGTGTTGCAGAAATTCGAGAAATGGTTTTTCCTCATTCTGGCGTTCTGATGATCCGCCATTTTTTCCCGTGCTTCGCTCTGAATCTGACTCTCGGCGACAAAGGAGCGTATAATCATCAGGCTGCCGATATGCTCCTGCAAAAAAACGCGGAGCCTTCCGTCGCATTCCTGCATTCGCTTATGCATACGCTTCAGCACCCTTCGGAAGGCGTAGGTGAATCCGATCATGAAAAAGCCGCAGGGCAGCAGGATGCAGGAAAACCGCCAGTCCAGCGCGATCATGAGCAAGACCGCACTGATCAGTTTGACCACCATGCCCGCAAGTCCCGGCATGATCTCCACATAGCCGCCCGCGACCACAACCGTGTCATTCGTCAATCGGTTGAGCCATTCCGCGGTATGGACAGCGTTTACACTCGCAAAGTCCTTTTGCAGAACGTTTTTTAACAGCCTGTCCTTGAACAGGTTTTCAAAGGTGGATTTGGACAGCTCGTTCAGCCATCTGATAAGGGTGGTCAGTCCCACCTGCGACGTTACCAACAGCAGCGCGAGAACGACGAAGTGCCAGAAGCCCCTCGCGTTGTGGGCTGCGGCGCTGTCCACAATGTTCCGAAGAAGAAGGGCGTAAAGGACGCCGCTTGCCCCAAGGAGCGCCTGCAACGCTGTCAGGGCGAGGATATAGAGCTTTTTTTGCCCCGGAACGTCATAGAGCCATCTGATTGCGTTTTTTTTCATTGTTTCAGTTTCCCGTTTATTCTTCAAACCGATTCCTTCCCATCAACCTGCCTCATTCCTTCATATGCGACTCTCGCCGCGGAAAGCTCCATATTGCAGCCCAGTCGGTAGAATCTCACCTTTCCGGAAAGTCTGTCAAGAAGCGACAGCGTTTTTCTCATTCTTTCGGGATCCGACGGACGGTAGACCTGCTGAAGCAGAGTGGAATAGGCCTGGACGCGGGAAATCATCCCGATGTGATTGTCGGAGGAACGGGTCAGGATACAGATAGCCTTCAGCGGGACGGAGATATTTGCCCCGATTCTGTGTTTGCCGTTGTAGGGCGTCCCGTAGGCGATGACGCCGGACTCGGTTATCCTCAGCAGCGGCTTGTCGTCGTTGACCATGACCGCGCGTTCTCCTAATAATTCCCGCCAGAGCCTTGTATGGGTGGATTTACCCGTGCCGGATCTCGCGGTAAAGAGATAGCCCTCGCCGTCCACCGCGACCACGGAGCCGTGGAAGAGAATGGTGTCGTACTCTGTCATATGCTCCGCAATTTTCCGGTATACCGCCAGCTCTTCCAGATAGCCCCGGGAGTATTCAAAGGGCGGCAGACCTTCGGAGGCGCGTTCCTGTCTGGATCTGGCGCGTTCAAGGTCAATATCCTTCTGCGTGACGGTCACGGAATAGTCGGCAGGTTCATCGGATCGGTATTCTGCGCAGTAGGTATGTACCTTTTCATACAGAGAACGGATCTCTACCACCCTGTCGGCGATTTTATACCTGTTTATGATCATTGTTTCCGACCGCCTTTATTCTCCTGATGGTTGTTTTCCTGTCCCTGAAAAGCGCGCATCCCAAGCGGTAGACAAGTCCGGCGGGATATAAAGCCGGACACTGATTGACAAATCTGACCGATCGCCGCATATATTCCATACTTGGAAACAGGTTTTTCAGAATAAATTTTGTCTTGGACTGATGGCTGATCTCATGGCTGACGCGGTTTTCAAGAGAACCGTAGGTTCCGGACGCGAAATAGTACGTCAGCATTTCGGTTTGCTCCTCATTCAGCGCGGGCATGCTTTCGGAAGAAAAAAGCTCAATCGCAAGCGCCTTGCGCGCCTGCTCGAAGCGTTCGAGTCCGAGCTGCTTCATCTGCGCGGATATGTAGTCCCAGTCAAGGGAATGCCCCTTTGCTCTGCAATACACATAGCAGTCAAGAAGCGAACGGATACCGGTGCCGCCTTCGCTGTAATGGCGCCATTCGTGCGCGGTGAGGTAGACATAGAAGTCCTCGTCCGAAAGGTGCCGGCCGAAACGGTTGTCCGTGTCCTTTTTCAACAGCCGCCCCGTATCGGCAAAATACTGATAAAGCGCGCCGGTTCGATCCGTCCCGAAAAGCTCCAGATGCATTTCAAAATACATGACAGGAGGCTTGTAGTACTCATCGTGATGGAATCTTCCATACTTCCTTACCCTATAGCCGTGTGCCTCCATGATTTCCCTGACCCGGCTCTGCCGGGACGGGTCGAACAGAATATCGTTGTCCGACATCTGACGCATACCCGCTTTGGGATAGAGCTCCTTGAGTATCGCCCCTTTGAGCGGCATATACCATATGCCGTCCTTTTCCAGGTCGGCTAAGATCGATTTCCGTTCTATATCGAGATAGAGATTTCTGGCGATGCTTTTGTTGTAGTCCTGATAGAAGCGCCCGTCTGTGATGTCCGCGCGATGCAGCGCCACGTACACAGCCGCCTCGACGGAGTGGCGTTTTGCCAGCTCATACAATTGATCCAGATCCATCTCCTGCACACGCGTTTTGTCGGGAACGATTCCGTTCACGGCGCAGTAGAGCAGATAAACGAGATGGCCTTGCGTCTCATTCATATCCTCCTCACCTCCCGGACATTTTTTGAAATCATCGGTTATTTCTGCTATTATATCAGCTTAAGAATAAAATGTCAACAGACGCTATTTGTAAATAATTATCACGTGACGAGATGCCAATGCGGAACGGAGAACGGGCAGTCAGCATTGTCAGAGCGGTATCCCTGATTTCTTGTGCCAGACGATTGGACTTTGCCGAAAGATAACAAATCGACCGCTTTTTTCAGGCTGGATTCCGGAAAACAATTCATGCTGCCGGTTATGTTACGCAGTACGCAAGGCCACTACTTTTTCCATCAACCACAGCAATGCGTGGGCGGAATGGTTTCTTGTACTTGCAAAACATTGCTCTCTCGCTTGACTTTCATGGATTCAGGAAAAAGAAAAAAGCGGCACATACCAAGTGAACCCCCTCGCTTACGCGAAAGGGGGTTCGTTTTTGCCAGCGGAAATGACTCGTTCTTCCTTCTGGCATCATTCTCCGCTAATTCAGATAGCCTTCCCGCGCCTTCACGCCGAAATGAGCTTCAAGCTGGTGCATCGCCTCGTCGGAAATAGTATGCAGCCGCGGCAGGTGGGCGATCTTCATGTAGATTTCCGCCGCCTTTTCCGCCGTTTCGATGAGTCCGAAGGTTTCATCCAGATTCTTTCCCGCGCCGTAAATGCCGTGCTGCGACCAGACCACCAGACGGGCGGTTGTCATTTTTTCAGCCGTCGCCATGCCGATTTCGTTGGTGCCGCAGAGCATCCACGGCAGCACGTTCACGCCGTCGGGGAAAACCACAATGCATTCGGTACACATCTGCCAGAGCGTGCGGGTGAATTCCCGCTCGTCGAGGGAATGGACGTAGGTCATGGCAAGCAGGTTCGCCGGATGACAGTGCATCACCACCCGGT
Source organism: uncultured Eubacteriales bacterium (assembly GCA_900316495.1). Classification (GTDB taxonomy): domain Bacteria; phylum Bacillota; class Clostridia; order Oscillospirales; family Acutalibacteraceae; genus RUG762. Next base: position 13,594 of record ONDC01000051.1, on the reverse strand, counting down.
TGTCGGGGTCGGTTTTCAGCCGCGCCACATGGCTCATCATGTGCGCGGGGAATTCGCTGGTGAATTGCCCTCCGTCGCTGAATCCCCACAGCAGCTCCGCCTTCTCGCCCCCGTCGGTCAGACGCACAATGCCAAGATTGCCGGACGGGTCGTACTGCACGTTCTTGAAATATTTGCCCGTGCCGGTCACAAGGAAGCTTTTTCCCTCCAGCTCCGGCGCGGAAAAGCCCGTGGGAATCGTGCGTATTGCTTGCCTTGTGTCAAGGTACGCCCCCACTTCGTCCGCTTCAAGCAGCAGAGAAACATTGCCGCCGTTGCGTTCGTCCCAGCCGTGGGCGTACATATTCGTCACCGTGCGGATCATCTCCACGAGAAACGGCGCGTTCATGATGTCCTTCATGCTTTCAGCCCCTTTCCGAAAGGACGTCCCTTTCGTACCGCTCGATTTCCCCGAACCACGCGCCGTCCGCCGGTTTGCCGCAGCGACGGCAGTATTCGTCCCATACGTCGCCGAACGGCAGCGTTTTCAGCTCCTCCTGCGTCACCATCAGCCGGCTGAAACTTCCGGAATCCTGCAACGACTTCCATTCCTCGTTGGGCTGGAGAAGGGCAAAGAGCAGCGCCTTCTGCAAATTCCGGTAGCCGGTCACCCACGCGGCAATGCGGTTGATGCTCGCGTCGAAGTAGTCGAGGGCGATATGCACCCTTCCGCCAAGACCGCCGCAACGCACGATTTCGCGGGCGATTTCCCTTGTTTCATCGTCAAACAGCACCACATGATCGGAGTCCCAGCGGATCGGGCGGGTGACGTGAAGGGCGATCTCCGGGAAGAAGGTCAGCAGCGCGGGAATTTTGTCGCTGACCACCTCGGTCGGGTGGTAGTGACCGTTGTCCATGAGCGGGATGCATTTGTCCCGGTTCATCGCCGCGTAGGAGAGGGTAAATTCCCCGCTTCCGACGGTGTACGCCTCCACGCCGATGCCGAACACCTTGCTCTCCACGCAAGGCTTGACCTTGGCGAAGTCGAAAGGCTCGGAGAGTATTTCGTCAATGCTCTCGCGGTAACGCAAGCGCGGTCCCATGCGGTCGGCGGGAATGTCCTTGAAGCCGTCGCCCGTCCAGATATTCATGACGCAGGGCTGTTCCAGCTCCTCCGCGAGATAGGTGGAAATGCGGATACACGCCTTTCCGTGTTCGATCCAGAAGCGGCGGGTTTCCTCGTTCGGGGAGGAAAGCGTCAACGGGTCGCACTTGGGGTGCGAGAAGAAGGTCGGGTTGAAGTCGCAGCCCAGACCGCGCTGTTTGCAGAATGTCACCCACTTCTGAAAATGCTTCGGCTCCAATCTGTCCCTGTCCGCCCACTCGCCCTTTTCAAAGATGGCGTAGGAGGCGTGGAGATTCATCTTGGGTTGACCGGGAATGAGCTTCAACACCTCGTCGATGTCGTTCATCAGCTCCTCCGGCGTTCGCGCGCGTCCGGGGTAATTGCCGGTGGTCTGTATGCCGCCGGTCAGCGGCTTGTTGGGGTCGGTGTCAAAGCCGCGCACGTCGTCGCCCTGCCAGCAGTGAAGAGAAACCGGCACGTCCTTCAGTTTTTCCATCGCCGCTTCCGTGTCCACGCCGCGGACGGCGTATTTTTCTTTTGCTTCTGTATAGCTCATTTGTCTGCCTCCATTTGAATTTTCAGATTACCGATCGCGGTCGCTTCCATCGGCAGGGCCATCACTTTTTTGCCGGTCGTTTCCTCGGTCAGGCGGTTGAGAAAGCCGTTCTTCGCTCCGCCGCCGACAATGTATAGGCTGTCGTAACGCTGTCCCGTATGGCGTTCCAGTTCCTCCAACGCCTGCCGGTAGCTCAATGCCAGCGAACGGTAGGCGCAGCGGAAGTAATCGCCGACGCACGTCGGCTTTTCTGAAAGCGCGCTGTCAAACGCGGCTTTCATGCTTGCAGGCGCGAGGAAACCTTCTTCGTTCGCTCCGACGGTTTCCCCGAAGCGGCTGCGTTCAGCTTCGTCGGTTATCTCGCTCCACGGTCTGCCGGGACACAATTCCTCCCGCAGACAGTTGGCGAGCCACATGCCCATGATGTTCTTCTGGTAGCGGTTGTAGCCTACGCCGCCCTCGTTCGACCAGTTGGCAAGGCGGGAAGCGTCATCGGTGAGGGGTCTGTCGGTTCTGACGCCTAAGAGCGACCATGTGCCGCTCGAAATGTAGGGGGCATTGTCCTCCATCGGAATGCCCTCCACCGCGCTGCCTGTGTCGTGCGTCGCGCAGAGGATCACCCTGATTCCCTCATATTCGCCGATCACCTCGCCGGGTCTCTGCAGCGTATGGAATAGGTGCGGGGGCAATCCGAGCTTTGATATGATTTCGGAATCGAATTCGCCCGTGACGGCGGACACCATGCCGCCGGTGGTCGCGTTGGTGTATTCGTGGGATTTTGCGCCGCACAGCTTATACAGCAGGTATTCGGGAATCATCAGAAAATCGGTCACGCCGTTTAGCCTACCGGAGAGCTTGTCGGCGTAAAGCTGATAAATCGTGTTGAAGGGCTGAAGCTGGATGCCCGTGCGCCGGTACAGCTCCGCAAAGGGGATTTTCTCATGCACCTTCCCAATGACCGCCTGTGTGCGGCTGTCGCGGTAGGCATAGCAGGGACGTACCTCCCTGTCGTCCTTCATCAGCACGTAATCCACGCCCCATGTATCGATGGAAAGGCTTTCGATACGCGGGTATTTTTCTTTTGCGGCTTCAATGCCGGTTTTGACATGGCTTACAAGCGCGTCGATTCGAGGTGGTCAAGGCAGTCGGCAAAGAGCGCCATGAAGACATAGGCGCAGGGCAGACCGCCGATATTCTTGATGAACTGCCCCACCAGCACGATGATCATGTCGTGCGGGAAGAGCCAGCAGGTCAGCGAACCCAGCGCGTACAGCACAAAGCCGAACATGGTGACGTTGCGCTTGCCGAATTTCTTTGCCAGCGGCCACACGGCGAAGATGCCGATTCCCATGGGAATGCCGCCGATGACCTACACCAGCATTTGCGTGATGCCGTCGTTGTAGGTGCCGAGGACGTAATTGCAGTAATAGACCAGACCTAAATTTTTCAGCGTCGTACCGATGGTGTAGACTAAGAAATACAGATACATGAGAATCATGTATTTGTCGGTGAAAAGCATTCGGAGCTGTCTGCCGAAGGAAATCTTGGTTTCCTCTCCGGCTTCCGAAGCCTCCTCGGTGACGCGTTCCTTGGTGAAGAAGTATTCCAGCAGCGTCAGCGGAAGGGCGGCAATGGCAATGATCGACATGAGCGTGATCCACTTGGATTTGTCCACCCCGATCATCGGCATGATCACCATCGGGAACACCAGCGCGACCAGGATGCCGGACATCATAATGGTGGTAATCTGATTGAAGACCGACAGACCGCCGCGGGCTGTGCCGTCGCGGGTGGAGAGCGGCACCATGAGGTTGTGGCTCATATTGAAGATGGTGTAGGCGAAGGAATAGAATAAATTGTAGGAGATCATGACCCAGATCGCCTTCACGGTGTCGTTGCTTTCCGGCACGGTGAAGAGCAGCACGCCGGTGAGCGGCACGAGGAACGCCGAGAGGAAGAGCCACGGACGCGCCTTGCCCTCCTTGGTCTTGGTGCGGTCGATGATCTGTCCCATGATCACATTGGTGATCGCGTCGATGATCTTGGACGCGATGGGGAAGACCGTCAGGAAGAGTCCGCCCCACAGCGGGGTGAGGTTAAGCACGTCGGTGTAATACACGTTCAGATAGGTCGCCAGCACCGCGTTGAGCAGCAGCGCGCCGGCTGGCCCCAGCAGATAGCCGAGCCATTTTTCGGGGGCTTTGACTTCTGATTTTCTGATGGCACTGGATGGCAGCTTCATATTATTGTTCCTCCTTCGGTAGCTTTGGCACTTTGATTTTCTTCATAAAGCAGCGCGCGCCCTTTATGAGATGTCCGTTGGTCAGCTCGACAAACCCCTGCGCGAAATTGTACGGCATGGACTGTCCTGCCGTCATACTCATGGAGCGCGGGGAATTGCTCTCTAAGATTCTGCGCAGGAATTGCGCACCCTTGCGCTTGTTGTCCTTCTCCGCGCCGTCGGGAAGCTTCTCGGCTTCCTTTGCCTGCTTGTCGGCAACCGACAGCACCGCGTTGAAGAGTATCCTTCCCATGAAGCTCTGACGCAGATCGGTGAAGCGGGATTCGAGCGTCACGGGGAATTTTTTAGGCTCCGGCGGCACGGTGTATTCATCGGAATATTTTTCAATCGGATCGTCTTCAAGGGTGATCGTGACGGTTTCGGATTCGCCGGGATGCAGATAGACCTTTTTGAACCCCCTCAGCTCGCCGTCTACGTAAAGCTGCGCGACCTCCGCGCCGGCGCGGCTGCCGGTGTTGGTGATCGTCTGTGTGTATGCGCCGTCCTTCTGTTCCCATTCGGTGCGGCTGAATGTCGTGTAGCTCAGCCCAAAGCCGAAGGGGAAGCGCACGGGAATGTGGTGCTTGTTGTAGTAGCGGTAGCCGACTTCACAGCCCTCGGCATAGACCTCGTTCACGCCCTTGCCGAAGGCGTCCGCGCCGGGAACGTCCTCATAACGAAGCGGCCACGTTTCCGCGAGCCTGCCGGAGGGATTCTTCACGCCGTACAGAAGGTCGTAGACCGCCGTCCCGCCGTTCTGACCGGGAAGGTACATATTAAGAATCGCGCTCACCCTGTCGCAGAAGGGAAGCTCCACCGGCGCGCCGCCGAACAGCACCACCGCGACCTTTTTCCCCGCGTCGCACAGCGCGTCGATTTCCTGAAGCTGGTTGTCCGGGAGCCGCATGTGTTCCCTGTCGCCGCCCTCCGATTCGTATTCGTCGGTCAGCCCCGCGAAATACAGCACCACATCGCTTTCGTCAAGCGGACAGGAGGTTACTCCGTGCGCATCAAAGGCGTCCTTGGAAGTGGTGACGTAAGTGGGGTGAATCATCGAGCTGCCCGCGCCCTGATAGCGCATGCTCTCAAACAGTCCGCCCGCGATGTGCAGCTTTTCCCTTCCGGTGAGGGGAAGCACGCCGTCGTTCTTCAGCAGCACCGCGCAGTCGGCGGCGATCTCCGCCGCGAGTTCGTGATGCGCCGCCCAGTCCACGGGCTTGTTGTCGGCGGGAACGCGGTATTGGTTCACCCAGCGGAGAATATGGCGGCATGCTTTGTCCAGCGCCTCCATCGGGAGGCTGCCGTCCTTTACGCCGTCCAGAATGCTCCGGCGGCAGATCGCGGTGTCGCCCGGCATTTCCAGATCCATGCCGGCGATCAATCCCGGCACACGCTCATGCACCGCGCCCCAGTCGCTCATCACCACGCCGTCGAAGCCCCATTCGTCCCGCAGCACGTCGCTGAGCAGCCATTTGTTTTCCGAGCAGTAGACGCCGTTGATCCGGTTGTAGGCGCACATGACGGTGGCGGGCTTCGCGTGCTTCACGATGTATTCAAAGGGCTTTAAATAGATTCTACGCATGGTGTTTTCACTCGCCACGGAATTGCCCATGAAGCGATAATTCTCGCTGTTGTTGAGGGCGAAATGCTTGACCGAAACGCCCACGCCCTGCGACTGCACGCCCTCCACCATGGCCGCGCCCAGAATCCCCGACAACAGCGGATCCTCGGAGAAGTATTCAAAATTCCTCCCGCAGAGGGGATTGCGCTTGATGTTCACGCCGGGGCCGAGCAGGGTGTGAACGCCGTAATACCGGCATTCCTCTGCAATCGCCTCCCCCATGCGCCGGAGGTTGTCGGGGTTCCAGCCCGAAGCGGTCGCCGCCGCCGTCGGGAAGGCCGTCGCGGGCTCCGACTGGCTCACGCCGTTGTCGCCGGAGCCTTTCTGCTTTCGCAGTCCGTGCGGGCCGTCCGACATACACAGACCCGGCACGCCCAGACGCGGAAGGGGATTGGTGTACATGAAATCTGTGCCCGACACCAGCGCCGCCTTTTCCTCCACGGTCATTTCGGAAAGGATTTTTTCAATTTCCATTGAATTCGCCTCCGATTGTTTATTATCTATAGTGATTATACCATATTCTTTTCACCGTGTATTGCATTTTCGTATGCTATTTGATATAATTGTAATGATTATTCTGTTGGAGGATTTGCTATGTCAAATGTCAATTACGCATATCTCGCAGGGGCAATGGCGCGGCTGTCGGGTATACCGGTGCGCGTTTATCAGAACGGCGCGGAGCTGACCCGCTGCTTTCCCGTTCATCTGCCGCGCGATCCGATGGAGCCGTACCGCCGGGAGATTTTTGAGATAGACGGACACGTGGGATATTATGTGACGCCGTATTTTCATTACTACGGCGTTCTCAATGCCGGCGAAATCAAAATGATTGTCGGACCCACCGCGCAGATCATGGCGGACGGGCAGAAGCTGCGGGAGCTTGCCTTCAAGGCGGACGTGCCGCCGGAGGAGATTCCTGCCTTTGTCGAGGGCATGAACGCCATTCTGCGGATGCCGGTGGAAACGCTGCTGCAAATGCTCTGTACTGTCAATCACTTCCTGAACGGCGGGGAGATGCTTCAGCTTTCCGACCTCGCCATTTATGAGGAGGAGCAGACGATGATGAAAGCGGGGGTGGAGCAGCGGAGAACTTCCCAATATTACGGCGAGGAAGCGCAGCCGCAGCAGACGCACAACACGCTCGCCATCGAGGAAGCGCTGATGGATATTGTGCGCAGGGGGGACACCGTTTCGCTCAAACGCTGGCTTGCCGCCGCTCCCGCCATCAAAGGGGGCACCATCGCGGGCGACCAGCTCCGGCAGATACGCAACCTCTTCATTGTCACGGCGACGCTGACCTCCCGCGCGGCGATACGCGGGGGAATGAGCGAGGACGACGCCTTTTCCCTCTCCGACGCGTATATCCGGCGGGCGGAGCTTCTCACCAGCCACAGACGGATCCAGAATCTGCAATACAACATGCTCCTTGAATACACCGAACAGGTGGAAAAGCTGCGTCGGGGAAAGTACGCGACCAGGCTATCGCTCGATGTGGCGAACTATGTGCGCCATCATCTTTCCGAGCCGGTCAGCGTTGAAAAAATGGCAGAGGCATTTTACATGAGCCGCCCCTATCTTTCCGGCAAATTCAGACAGGAAACAGGACAGACGCTCACGGACTTCATTCTACATGAAAAAACGGAGGAAGCCAAACGCCTCCTCCGTTATTCGGAAAAGCCGCTTTCGGCGATCAGCGCCTACCTCGGCTTTTCCTCTCACGCGCATTTTTCCAGGGTTTTCAAAAAGTATGCCGGCGTCACGCCCGGCGAATACCGGGAACAATTCCGCTCCTGAACGAACCGTCTGTACTGGCTTACAATATTCTTCGCATGATCGGTCAGGCGGATTCAATGATCATTTCATCCCAGTATCGTCAATCTATGCATCTTTATCACAATTCCAACCTCGCTACAAAACAATTGTCATATCTCAATATGTGTACATACGATTTATAATCACATAATAACACAATAATTGTCAATCCTTTTCTTCTGAATCGTTGACTGCCATGTTATTCACCCGAACCGAATGCCGGCGTGGGACTTGGAACGAGTCGGCAGACACAGAAGGGCGATTGACCGGATAAAGCAGCCAAAACGAATAGGTTTACTGTCGATCGTCAGAGTGATGTTGTGCGTGATTAACATGTGTTTATCATGCATAAAAAAGCACCGATGAAGGGCGAGGACAATATATCGGATAATTTGATGAAAAGGCAGACGTCAATGGTCTTGGCAAACGTGATACAGACCGCTCCGCTGTTACGATCTGTATCACCAAGCCTCACAAAACGGTGCTGTCCTATTTGTTGTACGCCTACAAGGGAGTGCTGCTGTGCTCCCATCAGCGCAGCGAGATCAGAAGTAAGATCACTATTGTCGTTGTCACTTCCCCATATCTGTTTCAGTGGCTTGCCCTGATTTTGACAAGGAACTATTCTCTGTTTACGATTGCGCTGATTGCCACACAACATGATCACGGTCAAAGTCGTTGACCGGCTTTACCCGGACTATCAACCGCACGGGCTTCTGACGCGGGAAAAGATCAGGGAAATCGGAGGAAGAATACGGGAGCTTTTATTTCGGTCAAGATCATTCTTGTGCGGTTATGGGGGCTGTACGGCGTGCCGCTTTCCACTGTGATCGCCTATGTCGTGATTGAAATTCCGCTGTATTCCTATAACCTCTTCCGCACGATTTTTGATCCGTCGGGGATGAAGGCATGTTTCAGAAATCTGCTCTATTACGTCGCCGTTACACTGATTTCCTGTGGAATTACCTTGCGGCGTGTCTACCGCACAAAATGAATGACATCGCGCTGATTTTTGTGCGCGGAAGTATTTGCATTTTGATTCCCAATGTGATATACTATAATGGCATACTGCCGTAAGGAGAAATTTGCGGGCTGGTTACAGACGATCCATTATGTGATGAAGGGCAGGCTGCCGCTGATCCGGCGGCTTTCTGCCAAGACCAATAAGTAAGAGTCAACAAACGTTTTTCAGAAAGAGGTGTCATGCGTGAGTGATGAAATCAAAACCGTTCCCGAGGAAGAAGCGGAAGAAGCCTTCCGCACCGATGAGATCTATTCCTATCACGCGAGAAAAATCGGTCATTCCCACCACAGACATTCCCGCGGGAAAAAGGCGGTCAAAGCAGCCGTTATCACGCTTGCCGCTCTCCCCTTCGTGCTGGCAGCCGCGGGGCTTATTCTGTTCTTTCACTATTACAATCTGATGGACATCAAATCGATACCCTCCGCGGATAAAAAAATCGACTATTCCGACGTCAATGTGACCTTCAGTGACACGGAGCTGTCCGAGATTCCTGAAGGCACGGTGGAGGTTCCCGACGGCGGGGCTTATTCCCAAAAAAATGTCACCAATATTCTCCTGATCGGCACGGATGAACGCACGGATTACTTTGATTACAGATGCAGGGCGGATTCCATGATGATCCTCTCTCTTAACAGGAAAACCGATGAGGTCAAGCTGATTTCGCTGGAACGCGGCATGCTGGTCAGCATTCCCGGCAGGAAGCCCGATATTCTCACCCACACCTTCCGGTACGGCGGAGCCGCCCTTTTGATTCAGACCGTGGAATCGCACTTTAAAATTCACATTGATAATTACGTCAGAATCAATTTCTTTATGTTCAAGAAGCTGATCGACGAGATCGGCGGCGTAGATGTCTCCATTTCCCAAAAGGAAGCGGACGCCATGAACGCGCTGCATAAATACAGTCCGGTTACCGAGGGCATGAACCATATGGACGGCGTCACGGCGCTTAGCTTCTCCAGACTCCGCCGCATTGACAGCGACTGGCGGAGAATCGAACGCCAGCGCAAGGTGATTGCCGCCATCAAAACCAAAATGAAGGGCAAATCCGTCTTTGAACTGAGCGGTATCGCCGACAATTGCCTGCCGTATGTGCAGACCGATCTCAGCTCGGGGCAGTTTGCCTCGCTGCTGATAAAAATGCCGGACTTTGCGAGCGGAAATTTCGCGGAAATGACCATTCCCGCCAAGGGAACCTATCGGGGATTGGGAAATGTAAACTTCGCCGAAAACAGCCGCATTCTCAAGGAATATATTTACGGCTGATAAAGGATGCTTCGGAAAGGGGGACGAAAAATGTCGAATCGCAGGAGCGACACACCGCCGGAAATTGACTTTGCAGAAGGATTTTCTGTCAACTCAACTCTCCTGGAGGACTTCAGACAAAAGCGGCAATCGGTTGATGAAACCTTTTATCGCCAGCAAAAGCCGGAGTTTCATGCACATAAGAGCATTTCAAATAGGCAAAACCATCCGGAGAGCGAGTGGAAGGAAGCCGATCCTCCCGGTGATGCTTCTGACGCCGCAGGGAGGATTAGCAACGATTTCAGTGATTCTTCCGGCATGGAACCGCAGAATGACAACGCGTGGCCTTCTCCTACGAACGGAAAGGGAAAAAAGTCATGGCGCGTTTTCTGTCTGATTGTGCTGCTGATGATAGTGGCAATTGCCGGGGTATGTGTTGTGAAAAGCATAAAAACAAAATACAACGGGATTTTATACGGAACTGATTCCGAATCGAATGTGACAAGTTCAGACTATTCCCTCCCTGTTTCCCCTGCAGATCAGATGAAGGATTCTTCGGAGGAGGTAACATCCACTGAAAGCACGCAATCCGGAGAGGAGACCAAGCCCCGATACAAGACGTTGAAGTTAGGGGACAAGAATAAACAAGTCATGAAAATGCAGCGTCGGCTGCTGGAACTGGGATATGTGAGCCAAGACAGTTGCACAGGTTATTACGGAGAATTTACGAAAAAAAGGGTCAAGCTGTTTCAAACCAAAGCAAATCTGAAAGCAACGGGAATTGCCGACTCCGAAACGCTCGAACGCCTGTATGCCGACGACGCTCCCAAGTACAAATAACGGTAGAATACTATCATATGTTTTATAGTGTAAGGCAGGAACCAACGATGAAAGAAATCCAGAATAATTCGATAAAAACAGGAATCAATCAGCCGGATTATCTCGGCATGATCCTGAAATATTTAAAAAAATACACGAAATTTATTGTTTTGGCGCTGATTTTGGGTGCTGCTATAGGATTCGCGGTGGCGCATTATCTTGTCACCCCCACTTATCAATCCTATCTCGACCTGTATGTCAATGTAAAAAGCAACGGAGAACAGTCGGAAAAGAATACCGTCGATACCGGCGAAATAGACGCTTCTAAAAAGCTGATCAATTCCTACATTGTCACCCTGCAGGCAAACACGGTTTCCAATCGCATTATCGAAGATCTTGGCGGACGCATCACCCGGGATCAGCTCGAACACAGTGTTTCCTTCTATGCCATTCAGTCCACGGAGGTGCTCAGAATCAGCGTGCTGACCAATGATGCGCAGCTTTCCGTCGATATCTGCAACGCGTATATGAAAATCTCGGAAGCCGTGCTGGACGATATTTTCGGAGCCGGTTCCGTCAAAGTAATCAGTTCTCCGGAACTGCCCACTTCTCCCAGCTCGCCGGACAAAACGGAATACACGGTCACAGGCGGATTGTTAGGCGCGGGACTGATTGCCTTGCTTTGCCTGATCATCATGCTGTTGGATACTAAAATTGCAGACGAAAAGACGCTCACCGATCGTTATTCCATTTCCGTTCTGGGAAGCGTTCCCGACTTCTTCCAGTTCTCCAAAACGCTTAAAATTCCAAGGAAATATGTCAGGAAGAGCAAGAAGCTGAAGGAAAAAAACTACAATAACGAGAAAATCATTACGTCTGCGGTGGTGTTGGGCAAAAATACCCCCTTCCCGATTGCGGAGGCCTACAAGACTATCCGATCCAATGTCCTGTTTTCGCTGCCGAAAATGAAAAACGGCGTCCTTATCATCACAAGCCCTGCGACTAATGAGTTAAAGACAACGACCTCCATCAATCTCGCGATGGCAATGTCAAAAATCGGCGCAAAGGTTTTGCTGATTGACGCCGACCTCAGAAATCCGTCCATTCACCGCTACTTCAAAATCTCAAACAAACAGGGGCTTTCGATGGTGCTGACAGGACATACCGATTTCAAGGACGCGGTGATTCCGGGCGTTGTGTCCGGACTGGACTTCCTTTCCGCCGGTCCGGTTCCGCCCATTCCGGCGGAGCTGCTCGGTTCCTACTATATGAGCGATCTTATGAAACAATGCGGCGCGCAATATGATTTTGTGATTCTGGATACTTCCCCCGTCAACCTTGTGTCGGACGCCCTGTTATTGGCGACGCAGGCTTCCGGTATCGTTCTGACGGTAAGAGAGGGGAAATCCACTACCACTGATATTGATAAGGCAATTAAAGCGATCAATATGTCGCAGTCGGATATACTGGGCTTTATTCTGACCGACGTTGACATCAAGGGCGCGGGCTACGGCTACTATCAATACAACTACGGTTACGGCGATAATCCCAAATCAAGAAAAGTCTGACCATTCGCTTCTTTTCATATCATTCATTCAGGAAAGCATCGGCAACATGAAAGAACCAATTCAACTCAATCAAAAAACGATACTTGTAACAGGCGCGGCGGGATTCATCGGAGCTTATCTCGTTCTGCGCCTGTTGCGGACTGTGGATAATGGCGCCGTTATCGGCATTGACAATGTTAACGATTATTACGACGTCAATCTCAAGCATTACCGCCTCGGATTGATAGAGGAGGCGGCAAGGAACAGCGGCAGCAGGTGGATTTTTGTCAAAGGCAGCATTGCGGACGAGTCTTTGATTGACAGTGTCTTTGAAAAATACAGACCTTCTGTCGTAGTCAACCTGGCAGCGCAGGCGGGAGTGCGATACTCCATTGATCATCCCGACATTTACATCGAGAGCAATCTGATCGGCTTCTACCGTATTCTTGAAGCCTGCCGTCACAACCCGGTGGAGCATCTGGTGTATGCCTCCAGCTCGTCGGTCTACGGCGGCAACCAAAAGGTTCCGTTTAGCGTGGAGGACAAGGTGGATTACCCCGTTTCCCTCTATGCCGCCACCAAAAAGTCTGATGAGCTGCTGGCACACGCTTACAGCAAGCTCTACAATATTCCGTCCACAGGTCTGCGCTTTTTTACGGTCTACGGTCCCGCCGGACGCCCCGACATGTTCTATTATTCCGCGACACAGAAGCTGGTGCGCGGCGAAACAATTCAAATATTTAATCACGGCAATTGCAAACGCGATTTTACCTATATCGACGACATTGTCGAGGGTGTGTTCCGCGTCATGCAGGGCGCGCCTGAGAAGGCTACCGGTGGGGACGGGCTTCCGATTCCGCCGTATGCCATTTACAACATCGGCGGCGGTCAGCCGATCAATCTGTTGGATTTCGTTTCCACTCTGCAAGAGGAGCTGGTGCGTGCGGGTGTGCTGCCGGAGGATTATGATTTTGAAGCGCACCGCGAATTGATTGGCATGCAGCCGGGAGATGTGCCTGTGACATTTGCTGACAGTTCCGCATTGGAAACCGATTACGGATTCACGCCGAAAATCGGCATCCGCCAAGGACTCAGAGCTTTTGCGGAGTGGTATAAGGTATATTATCAGGTCTGAATGAGTCTGACAATTACGAAAACCATTGCTGTTTTTTTCATCTACCTTTCGTGACACGAAAATTATTTTATTCACACACCTTCATAGCGACGAATCCATCATTGAAATCGTGAAAAAGCGCTGCGACTATTACAAAGTGAAATCCCGCAATCTTACCATCGCTGTAAATTTCGGATAACAGGCTCAGAACGATGGCTTTTGCTCCTTCAGGCTGCCGCAATTGGAGAGGAAGCAAGCTCTATCCGGTATTTATCAGAAAAACGCCCAAAAAGAAAACCGGGCATATCGCGTAAAAAAATCGTACTGATCAGCAGAGAACGCTCCGAATAATACCGGAATGATCTCCTGTACTTCTCCGCCAGTTCCTTGTCGTCTATCATCCGGTACTCGGCAAACCGCTTTGCCGCCATCCAATCATCCAAGCATCAGCGTGGACGGCGGTAAGGTGA
>ONDC01000086.1 GCA_900316495.1 uncultured Eubacteriales bacterium | reverse complement strand
GCATTAATGAAAACCGCCCACGAAATCGCAGGCGGTGAAAAGGACATAGCGGTTTATTTAATTGCCAATGAAAATGCCGTTCCGTTTTACCAGAAGTTAGGCATGAAATTTTCCGATGATGTGATGCAGTACAACCATATCGAATGGACGGAGTTCACCGTGGAATGATTCCTACGCCTTCCGTTTTGCCCCGCAGTCGGGGCAGAATTTTGATGTGAGCATTTTGCGGCAGTTCGGGCAGTACCACAGCTTCGGCTTGTCGACATCGTCAGGCTTGACGAATATATTCCGCGTCGGCTGCGGTTTCGGCGCAACAGGCACATTCGGCAATTTTTGAGCTGTCGGCGCATGGGACACATTCGGAATCGGCTGCGAAGCGGGAGCTTGAAAAACATTCGGCAACGGAGAAGGACTGACGGGAGCCGGAGGATAAACCGTCCTCACAGCGACAAAGCCGCCGTTCTCGTTTCTTGCCGCATCGGTCATCGCGTCCGCCTGTGCAGTTGTCAGCGTCGCGGCAGCCATTCCGGGATCGCGGTTGATCTTGGCGCGCTGAATGGTCTGTATGGTGTACATATCCTTGTCGTAGACCGTCAGGCTTTCAATGGCTGTCGATACGACAGTGAAGCCGCGCAGTCCCACCCATTTTTCGGTCATGCACCGGCTCACCGCGCCGGATAATTTGCCCACCTTCCCCGGCATATCGGACAGCCGGAGCGAACCGGTAAACAGCGTGGAGGAAGCCTCCATCATGGCGGTGGCGTATTCCGCCTGAAGCTGCGGCAACACATCCTGTACGGACATGGTACCGGAAGCGCCACGGAATATCTTCTGGTAAAAAACGAGCGGATCCGTCACCTTAAAGGAAAAGAACCCTTTTGCCACACCTGTCGCGGTCAATTGCAGACCGATTTCCTCGTCTGTCACACACAGAGGAAACGAAACGGAAAACGGATTGCCCATTTGCTCCTTCATGTCGATATACAGAATATACTGGTGAATGGCGACGTCGCCGCCAAAGCCGATGCGGTGGGCGATTTCCTTCCCTATCCCCGTCACGCCGCCGCCGGAAAAAATGCTCGCGCTGCCGCCGCGGAATACGTGTTCCCCCGGCTGCCGGTAGCAACCGATGACCTTTCCCTGCTCCACGGCGACCGCGCTCTGTCCCTCGTTGACCACGATAACAGAACCGTCGCTGATGACGTTCTCGTCGCCCTTTGTGTTGGAACTGCGTTCGCTGACGCGCTTTTTTCCCCGATAGGCGAGAATGCCCTGCGGTATGCTGTCGCAGTAGTACATTTCCAGCCATTGATCCGCCATCGTTCCGCCGGTCGCGCCGGTGAATGCTTTGATAATTCCCATTTTTCAGAACCTCCCGCCAGAATGGAAAACCATTCCACTTGAATTTATTTGATTATAAATGACAATCGACAGCGTGTCAACCTGTCAGTCAGCATGAAGAGGAAAAAACGATGAATTTTGCGAAAGCGCTGCAAAGCGGAGATGTCAAAACTCTCAGACAATTTCCCAAAGCCGACCTGCACAATCATTTTGTACTCGGCGGGAACAGGGAATGGATTTTTCAGAAGACCGGACGTCAAATCCATCCGATCACCCGTCCGCTTTCCTCCATACGGGAAATGGACGCATGGAACAGCCGATACATTGGGCAATTTTTCAACAGCTCGGAGGGGCGGCAGTTTCTGATAGAAGCCGCCTTTGTGCAGGCGAAAGCCGACGGCGTGACCGTGCTGGAAATCGGCGAGGACGTGTGGGGTCTGTCGGCATTTTTCGACAACGATACAGACAAACTGATACACACCTTTCATGAAATCCACGTGCGTATCGCGCCGGAGATCGAACTGCGTCTGCAGATCGGGCTGTCGCGGCACTGTCCCGTCGACTATCTCGAAGACTGCCTGCGGCATTTTTGGGGACATCGGGAGTTTTATTCCATCGACCTGTACGGCGACGAGCTGGCGCAGCCGATTGAGCATTTCATCCCGATTTACCGCAGGGCTGCCGAGGAAGGGCTGGTGCTCAAAGCCCATGTCGGCGAATGGGGAACCGCGCAAGATGTGGTCAGCGCGGTGAAACTCCTTCATCTGGACGAGGTGCAGCACGGCATTGCCGCTGCCGAAGACGAAGCCGCCATGGACTTTCTGGCTGAAAATCAAATCCGGCTCAACATCACGCCTTCCAGCAACGTCCTGCTGAGCAGAGTACCGGATATGGCAAGCCACCCCATCGCAAGGCTGTACCGCCACGGCATCAACGTCACCGTGAATTCCGATGACGTGCTGATCTTTGATTCCGACGTGTCGAAGGAATACCTGCGCCTGTATCAATCCGGCTGCCTGACGGCGGAGGAGCTGGACGATATACGCGTCAAATCTCTTGAGAAAACCGAAATCGGAAGTGATAGAATATGAATTATCCGTCACATCAAACGATGGAAATTCGCGCCGTTTACGATGACACGTCCGTGAGAGTGTATCAGGCGTTCCGCGATGAAATCGCCGAAGAAGCCGTGCAGCTCGGAACCTTTGGCAGTCATTTCGGACTGAACAGAATGACATGGATCAAACCATCCTTTCTCTGGATGATGTACCGCAGCGGCTGGGCGGAGAAGCCGGGACAGGAGAATGTTCTGGCTATCGACATCAAACGCGAAGCGTTTGACTACCTGCTGGAAAACGCGGTACTGTCCACCTATCGTTCCAATTCCGGCATTACGCAAGAGGAATGGAAAACCCGCATAAGGCAGTCGGATATCCGCTGTCAGTGGGATCCCGAACGCGATCCGCGCGGCCGTCCGCTTCGATGGCGGTCGGTGCAGATCGGCATACAGGGCGAAGTCGTCAGGGAACACTATTTAAAGGATTGGATTCTTCATATAGAGAATATAACGGGGTATGTCAGGCAGCTTAAACGGCAATTGGATGGCGGCGAGGATATTTCCGGGCTGCTCCCGCCGGAAAAAATCTATCCCATGACGCAGGCGGCACAGGATAATTTCTCGTATATAATGGAAAAAAAAGCGGAAAATCGACGGAGGTAACTACAATGAGACTCAGCGGAACTGTTTATTCCAACATTCTGGAAATGGATACCCCCATTTCCATTGTCACGCCCAACAACCTGACGAAAGATACAGCATACAACGTCGCCTACGTTCTGCACGGACTCAGGGGCAATTCAAGTAGCTGGCTGGATTATTCCATGCTGCCGGTCTATGCCATGGCTGGCAATACGATATTTATTCTGCCCGACGCGGGACGCAGCATGTACACCGACATGAAGCACGGCTTCCGATACTTCACCTATCTCACGGAGGAACTGCCGCAGATATGCCGCAGCGTGTTCAATATTTCCGCAGACAGAGAACACACCGCCGTAATGGGCGCTTCCATGGGCGGCTACGGCGCTTTGAAGTGCGCCCTCGCCAAGCCGGAGCAGTACGGGATGTGCGGCGCTTTTTCTTCCGGCTGTCTTTTCATCAAAAACGACCTCGCGCTCATGAGGAAGCACGGTCTTGAAGCTGCCGCGCAGATCTGGGGACAGCAGCTTGCCAATGATATTCCCTCTATCTTCGGGGACGATCTCGAATGGAAACCGGAATACGAGCTGACTGAGCTTGCCAAGGCAGCGAAACAGAAGGGCATTCTCCCCGAAATCTACATGACCTGCGGCACAGAGGATAAATTCTATCCCGATCATGTCAGTTTTTCCAAAGCGCTTGACGAAATCGGCGTACCGTATGAATTCGATCAGTGGCAGGCAAAACACGACTTCCTCTGCTTCGACGAAGCCCTGAAAAGGATGGTCTTTAAATTCAAGCTGTAATGCGCTCTATACGCGCGTGGCTAACCGAAAGCTGAAGACTGAAAATTGAAAAATGAATAATAATGGAATCATTTGTTGCGTCAAAGAAGGAGCTTTTTTTCAAAATGAATCCAATTAAAAAAATAAAAAAATACCTCCACACGTACCTGCCATTCACGCGGGCGGGAATTCAGGCGGCAATGGTGTTCCGCACGAATTTCATAGCGTGGTTTGTGGGGGATATTGTCTACTGTCTGGTGATGTATTACATCTGGCTCGCCGTATTCAATGCATCCGGAGAGGGAATGATGAACGGCTTCACCATGACGGATATGACGGTATTTCTCTTTATTACCGCCATGACCCGATTCCTCACCGACAGCGACGGTTCCTACGACGTCGGCGAGGAAGTCAAGGACGGCAATATCGCCATGCGTCTGATCAAGCCGGTCAGCTTCCACAGCACCTTCCTTTTCACTGAAATCGGCTGGAAGCTGCTCACGTTCGGACTGATATTCGCGCCGGTCGTCATCGGGGTCGAAATCTACAAATATAACGCCTATGGCGGATTTTCGCTGGATATTGCCGCGTTTCTGCTCTATCTGATCAGTATGATAATGAGCTATCTGTTTTCGTTTTACATGAACGTCTGCTTCGGCTTCATGGCGTTCTTCCTCAAGAATCTCTGGGGCTTCAATATCATCAAATCCAGCGTTCTGCGCTTTCTTTCCGGCGCTATCGTCCCTCTCGCTCTCATGCCAGGCGCATTGCGGCAGGTGCTGGAATGGATGCCCTTTTCCTCCCTCTGCTACACGCCTGTCATGATCTACATGGGCAAGTATGCCGGGAGCGAGATTGCCCTGCGCCTTGCCATCCAGTTCGGCTGGGTCATCGGCTTCTATTTCATCTCTAAGCTGATTCTCTCCACCGCTCTCCGCCACGTCACCGTCCAGGGAGGATGAGGGCGCGGCGCATTCACAACGCTAAGAGAACAGATAATAGATAATAATATCAGAAGGGGCTTCGCCCTTGGAATGTAAAGAAGGGATATTTTGAAGAAGAATCGTGTGAAGCATTTTTTTAAAGAAATTCATCGGGCGTTCCGGCTGCAAAGAATGTTTGCGGCGCTGCATCTGAAAAAGCTCATGGAATACAAGGTTGACTTTGCAATCGGCGCGGTGGGATTCCTTGTGGAACAGGTCGTCAACATCGCATTTCTATCGATTATTTTCGGACGCGTGGAAAGTCTGCGGGGCTGGAATTATTACGAGGTGCTGTTTATCTACGGCTTTTCGCTCTTTCCCAACGGGCTGGATCATCTTCTTTTCGACAACATATGGAATGTCGGCTACTGGATGATACGCAAAGGGGATTTTGACAAATACCTCACCC
Source organism: uncultured Eubacteriales bacterium (assembly GCA_900316495.1). Classification (GTDB taxonomy): domain Bacteria; phylum Bacillota; class Clostridia; order Oscillospirales; family Acutalibacteraceae; genus RUG762. Next base: position 4,822 of record ONDC01000086.1, on the reverse strand, counting down.
GTCCCATCAACACCCTGCTGATCGTTACCGTGGAGGAATTCCAGATAGACGCGTTCGGCAAACTGCTTTTAGGCGTTGCGCTGATGGTGACGTCCATCAGGCACGTCGATCTGCCTTTCATCTGGTACGACATTCCCCTTGCGCTGATTGCCATACTGTTCGGCATGTTGATCTATTCCTCTATCAAGACGATTTTCGGCGCGATTGCCTTCTGGACCAAGCGCAGCGGACATCTGATGGAAGTGACATACAATCTGAATCAGTTCTCACAGTACCCGGTCAGCATCTACAGCCGTGCGGTGCGCGGCGCGGTGACATACGTCATCCCCTTTGCCCTGACCTCCTACTATCCCGCAAGCTACCTGCTTCGGCACACGCGTCCGGTTTTCAGCATTCTGGCTCCGATTGTCGCGGCGGTTATTCTCATGTCGATTGCCCTTTTCGTCTGGCACAAGGGACTCGACGCCTACGAAAGCGCGGGAAGCTGAGGCACGGCGCTAACGGAAGCCTGAAAAATAATAAACTGATTGAGAGGAGCCTTTATGGATATATGGGAATTGTTGTATGAACGTGCGCGGGCAGAATACCGCCCGACGGACGTATCGCCGTTTGTCACGGCGCATCATGTGGCATGCGCAATTGAAGCTGAAAACGGCGAAATCTACACTGGCTTTTGCATCGAAAGCTGCAGCGGTGTGATGAATCTCTGCGCTGAACGCCTTGCCGCGTTGAATATGTATCTCAGCAGCGGTCAGACGCGCATCAGGCGACTAATTGCCTGCCGCGACAAAGCGCCCGATGACGGCGAAGCTTCCGGAATGCCATGCGGAGCCTGCCGGGAGTTTCTGTATCAGCTCGACGAACGCAACGAGGATATGGAAATACTGAGAGATCTCAGCACCCGCAAGACCGTTACTCTAAAAGAGCTTCTTCCCGGCTGGTGGGGAAGGAAACGTTACGCGGAATGGAGAGAGAATAATTGAAACAATTGTTTGCCATTGACCTGCGTGACTACGACGGCTGCACAAAGGTATTCAGCCGACCTTCCGCCAGGGGAATTATCATCAGGAACGGGAAAATTGCCCTTGTCTACAGCGTGCGTGACAAATACTTCAAATTCCCCGGAGGCGGGATTCATGGAGGTGAGGATAAAAAAACGGCTCTTACCCGCGAGGTAAGGGAGGAGGTCGGGCTGACGGTCATTCCCGAAAGCATATCCGAATTCGGCAGCGTCATGCGTCGGCAGAAAAGCAATGTCGCCCCCGGCACCGTCTTTATACAGGAAAATTTTTACTATGTTTGCCGTGTGGAAGATACTATCGCGGAGCAAAAGCTTGACGATTATGAGCGGGACGCGGAATTCACGCTGCAATGGACGGACATCGACGAAGCCATCCGCGTGAACGACACATTCACCAGCCCGGATTCCTTCGACGAGATCATGATCAGACGCGAGCTGCGCGTGCTGCAAATCATACGGGAAGCAATGATTAAGCAAACGCTCCTTCCATTCGGCTATGTCATGCGCGTTTTCCCCGACGTAGAGAAAACTTACAGCGTGGAATATTCCGAAGCGCTGGAAGAATTGCTTGCAAAGCATCCCGAAAGCCGCTTTCTGAAGCAGCTGGAAGCTGTCAGCGGCGCCAAGGAAAGCGCGGACGAGATTCTTGCGGAGAACGATTCTCCCGTGGTGGCGCCTGACGATTTCGGCAGAGATTTTATAAAGCTGATTCAAGGGATTTATGAAGAAACAGAGCTGTCGACCTTTGCAGACATTATGTACAGGCTGTGGGGAACATTGCCTGACGGCATAAAGAACACGGAACCGTTTATTACGCTGTGTTATGCCGACGATCCTCTTTCCTGCGGAGAGGAAGCGAGGACACGGCGGATATACCGGAATCTGTTTCAGTATTATGATTCACAAGGATAAACGAAAGCGGGGGCTGTTTGATGAATAGAAGTAATAACCTGCAGAATCTCGGCTACTGCGGGGTGGACTGCTCCGTCTGTGCCGATTTCACTCAGGGTAAATGCCCTTCCTGCCGTGGAACGCAGTGGAAGAATGACGATATATGCCATCCGGTAAAATGCTGCCGTGAAAAAGGCATAGCTGTCTGCGGTCAGTGTATAGGCTTTCCCTGCGATATGATGACGGAATTTTATGAGGAATCCGACAGCCACCGCGAGTCGGGAGAGCGTATGCGACATATCAGTGAAGAAAATATTTGAGACATTTATTTGCTATGTCCGATTCATGAGTTGACACGCGCTGAGAGACAATGTATAATGAGTTTATTGTTTGTTAAATCAGTGATAGAACAAAACTGTTTTCAGGGTGGTTAACATGAAAAGGATCAGGCAAAGAATAAAAAAATCCCGTATTATCAAAAACATCATGCTCATCACGCTTGGCAGCTTTATTTATGCCTTTGCGTTTGACTCGCTGTTTGTCCCCAATAACATTGTTATGGGGGGATTCACAGGTCTGGCCCAGACGCTCAACCGGTTCGTTCCCGCAGTGCCGATCGGTGTGACGGTCATTTTGTTGAATGTGCCGCTCTTCATTCTCGGCATCAGGCGGCAGGGATTCCGGCTGCTGATCTCGTCGGTGTTCGCCATGGCGCTCAGCTCGGTCTTCATCGATGTGCTGGCCTACGCGATCAGATTCCGGCCGATAGAGGATCATCTGGTAGCCTGTTTGATCGGCGGAGGTATGGTGGGACTTTCCATGGGTATTCTGCTGATGGTGGGCGCGACGACAGGCGGCGTGGAGCTGGCGGCTCGGCTGCTCAAATACCACTTCAGGCACATTTCCATAGGCAAGCTGTGCCTTTTCATCGATCTGATGGTCATCGCATTGTACACGGCGGTTTTCCGCAACATCAACGACGGTCTTTACGCCGCTATTGCCATGTACATCAGCAGTCTGGCGATGGATGCGGTAGTTTACGGTCGCAACTCCTCCAAGGTGGCATGCATCATCTGTTCCGACGGTCATTATATCAAGAAAAGACTGATCGAGTTGGATTTCGGCGTAACCAGCATCCGCGCCTCCGGCGGGTACAGCGACAACGTCAAGAGTATATTGGTGTGCGCCTTCAAGCCGAGCAGAATTTCCGAGCTGAAATCCGCCATCATGGAACTGGACAAAACCGCGTTCGTTATCATCTGCAACGCGGAGGATATTTTCGGCGAAGGCTTTGCCGACGTGACCTTGGACAGTCTATGAGCGCTCACGTACGCTCGCTGAATGAATACTAAAAAAACAAGACGACAGAAACAAATAAATCCTTTTCCGAAAAAATTTTTCTTTTTTCTGTAACAAACCTTTTGCCTGATTGTTATATGGACGAAAGCAGACGAAAGGAGGTTCGCGAAGGATGAAGCATGACCTGATCGACAGGGTATACCGGATGTACGGGCGTGAGATTTATCTGTATCTTTACTCATTGAGTAAAGATCATTCCTCATTGAGTAAAGATCATTCTCTTGCCGAAGAGCTCCGGCAGGAGACATTTCTCAAGGCGATTCTGTCACTTCCCGATTCTCACACTAACGTCAGGGCGTGGCTTTACACTGTCGCGCGCAACCTCTTTTACAACACCGCCAAAAGGGAAAGTCGAAAGGCCGATGTTCTCAGTGAAGAATGGGAGCAGGAAGCCAACAATTTCCACACTCCCGAAAACACGGTGCTTGACGATTTACAGAACCGAACGCTTTACGAGGCGCTGCTGACGCTGGACAGTGTGAAACGGGAAATCATCTCGCTTCAGTTCTTTTCCGGCATGTCCGGCAGAGAAATCGCAGCGCTTCTCGGATTGCGGGAGGAAAACGTCAGGGTGCTTTCCTACAGAGCCAAAAAAGAACTGAAAAAATTTATGGAGGAACAAGGATATGGATTATCGTAAGCTGATTGAAGATTACAAAAACAGAACGCTGGACGAAGCGCAGGAGCAGCAGGTAGAAGCCGACATTGAAAAGCACGAGGCTATCAGCGATTATCTGATGGAAAACACGGAAATTCCCGGCCTGGAAGAGCTTTCGCTGACAGGCGGCAGCAGCGCTGATACCTTACGCAAGGAAGCGGATAACAGCGGCTCTTCCGATATGGCGGCACAAATTAAAACGCTCATCCGCAGAGCCTTTGTCAAGGCAGGCGTGATCGTGGGAGCGGTCGTGCTGGCGCTTACCCTCGCGGTGCTGTTTCTGCTGCCGCGCTTTGTGGACTGCTTCTACTACAATCCCTGTGAGGTTGCCGGCGTTACCCAAAACGGTATTGAAACCAACCGCATGACGCTCGACATGGCGGTGTGGAGCGAACTCCATCTCCCCGGCAGCTACCGTGATATGGTCATGTGCGAACGTGAGGGCTACGGCAGCTACAGCGTTTACGTGCCGCAGACCAGCAGCTACAGCAACAGTTTTACCGACGTTGCCGGAAAGCTCACACGAGGCAAACTCACCTTCTACAATCCCAATGTTTTCAAAAAGGACGCTGCCAATACCTTAGGCAGGGTGTCCGGCATCTTTGACAACGGCAGTGAATGGTCGCTTCCCTCCGACAACCGGCTTTACAGGGCGTATGTCACCTTCGACAAAGTGATGAGCTACAAAGAGCTTGTCGCCTGGTGCGACGCCAATCCCGCTTATTCTCCCGATTGGTGCGCTATATGCCGCAAGACGGATGAGCTTTACTCCCTTGGCCTTGAACTTGGATTTATCTATGACGATTGCTGCACGGAAATGGGATTTGACAGCGAAAAATATCCGCTTCTCTCCATCTTCTCCGTGTACGAAAAAAACAATGTCGTTGAAACAT
>ONDC01000006.1:10633-53912 GCA_900316495.1 uncultured Eubacteriales bacterium | reverse complement strand
AATCATCTCGGCGCATTTCATCCCGTCGACGGCGGCGGACATGATGCCGCCCGCATATCCCGCGCCCTCTCCGCAGGGGTACAGCCCCGACGCGGCGGGGGATTGCAGCGTTTCGTCCCGGAGGATTCTCACGGGAGAGCTGCTGCGGGTTTCGGGGGCTGTCAGGAGCGCGTCGTGGCGGGCGAACCCGTTCAGCCTTTTGTCCATCAGCAGGAGACCGCTCTTCATCGCTTCAAGGAGGAAGGACGGCAGACAGCAGCCGATCTCCCCCAGCGCGACCGAGGGACGGTAGGTGGGAAGCGTGTCCCCGAAGCTCACCGACGGCTTCCCCGCCAGAAGATCGCCGACAAGCTGTGCCGGCGCGGCGCTGCTATGGGTGTAGGCAAACGCGGCGCGCTCGATGCGGCGCTGGAATGCCACCCCCGCGAGGGGATGGTCGCTGCCGAAGTCGGAGGTGTTGACCCCCACCAGCAGCGCGCTGTTGGCGTTGTCGCCGTTTCTGGCAAAGAGACTCATGCCGTTGGTGACAATGCTCTCCGGCTCGCTTGCCGCGGCGACGACCTGTCCGCCCGGACACATGCAGAAGGTGTAAACCCCTCTTCCGTCCGGCAGATGAACGGCGAGCTTGTAGTCGGCGGCGCTGAGTGCGGGGTGTCCCGCCGCCGCGCCGTATTGGGCTGCGTCGATGAGACGCTGCGGGTGCTCGATTCTTGCGCCGACCGCGAACGGCTTCTGGATCATGGGAATGCCCCTGCGGTGGAGCATTTCAAAGGTGTCCCGCGCGGAGTGTCCCGTGGCTAAGACGACGCTGCCGGCTGGCAGCTCCTCCTCCTCTCCGTTGGCGGTGACGGTCACGGTTTGCAGCCTTCCGTCCCTTACGCAAAGGTCGGTGAGCTGCGTGAAGAACCGGTATTCGCCGCCCATCAGGGTGATGCGGGAGCGCAGATTGACAAGCACGTTCATCAGCACGTCGGTGCCGACATGCGGCTTGGCGTTCCAGAGAATTTCCTCGGCGGCGCCCGCGTGGACAAATTGCTCAAGGACAAAGCGAATGCGCCTGTCTTTGGTGCCGGTGGTGAGCTTGCCGTCGGAGAAGGTGCCCGCGCCGCCCTCGCCGAATTGAATATTGCTCACCGTGTCAAGCGCTCCGCCGGAGAAATACCGCTCCACCGAGGCGCGGCGGCTCATCACGTCCCCTCCGCGTTCCAGAATGACGGGACGCTGTCCGCCCATGGCAAGCACCAGCGCGGCGAAGAGTCCCGCCGGACCGCTCCCCACCACGATCGGACGGTGGGAAAGCGGTTCTTTTTTCTCCACGGAGTAGCTGTAGGGCGCTGCCTGCGAGACGTTTTTTATCCTGCGGGAGAGAATGCGCTTTTCGGTTGCGGAGCTTCTTAGCTCGCACCCGACGGAGCAGACAAAGTGGACGTCCTCCTTCTTCCGGGCGTCGACCGACTTTTTGGTGAGTCTGACGCTGCGCAGCTCCGCGGGGTCGATTTTGAGGATCCTTGCCGAAACGGAGGTCAGCGTGGCGGCGTTCATGCCGTCTAACGGAATTTTAATATCTGTAATCTGTATCATATCGTCTGTTGAATCAGTGAAGGTGAAGGGCTGTCGGAAATTGACCTCAGAGACTGACCGCCGCGTGAGCGCAGCTCCGTCCGGCGAGAATGCCGCTGCTCCATGCCCATTGCAGGTTGTAGCCGCCGCAGAAGCCGTCGACGTTGAGAACCTCGCCCGCCGCGTAAAGTCCCTTGCAGAGACGCGACTGCATGGTAAGCCCGTCGAATTCGGAAAGGCGCGCGCCGCCGCTTGTCACCTGCGCGCTGTTCCACTGCGCCCTGCCGTTCACGGGAAAGCGCCAGCGCTTGATGACCGCCGCGATCCGGCGGATGTCGCTGTCGCTCAGCTCCGAAACGGGACGGGAGAGCGGGGTCATGCCCGCCTCCTTGAGAAGGCACATTCCCACGCGCTTGTTGAATACGCCGGTGAGGTAGTTTTCCAGCGTGAGGTGGGGGAGAAGCACCCTCCGTCGGGTCAGCATGTCGATCAGTCCGTCTTTTTCCTTTTCGGGGAGCATGTCCAGCTCCACCCGCAATCCGTCGCCCCGCACGTTGGCGGACGCGGACGACAGCTGAAAGATGACGATGCCTGACAGCGCCTTGTCCCCGAACTGCACCTCGCCTGTGTCGGAATAGATGACGCCTTGCTCGTCAAGAACCGACGCCCTCGCGTGGGCGCGGATGCCCTTGAGCGAGCTGAGATGCGGGGAGTCGACCGGAAGCGGACAGAGGGAGGGATGCAGCGGGGTGACGCTGTGTCCGAGGGAGCGCAGCAGCTCATAGCCCCAGTCCACGCCGCCAAGGTTGGGCGCGGCTCTCCCGCCGCAGGTGAGGATGACCTGTTTTGCCCGAATCATTCCCAAAGGGCTGGTCAGCTGAAAGCCTTCGTCTGTCCGGCGGATTTTTTCCACGCGGCAGCCGCAGACCTCCGGAATGTTCAGTCGCGCCAGCTCCAGCCGTAGCAGATCCAGCACCGCCGAGGCCTGTCCGCAGGAGGGATAGATGCGTCCCTCGTCCTCCTCGCGGCAGACCAGCCCCAGACTGTCGAAAAAGCAGAGCGTGTCGTGCACATTCACTCCGCTGAACACGCGGCTGAGAGCCTGTCTGTCGTCGGTGTGATAACGGGAGGGCTTGGCGGAGCGGTTGGTGAGGTTGCAGCGCCCGTTGCCGGTGGCAAGCAGCTTTTTGCCGCACCTCGGCTGCGCGTCAAAGAGAACAAGCTGTCTGCTGCCGTCCAGCTCACGTCCCGCGGCGACCGCCGCCGCCAGTCCCGATGCCCCGCCGCCGATCACGGCGATGTCAATGTCGTAGGCTGTTTTCAAGTGGCTCCCTCCTGTGTTTCTTTACAGTATGCCAACCGCTTTCATGATGTCGAGGGCGACGAAGCCGCGCGGCTGGTCGCCGTTGACGGTGTGGTCGGCGGCCTCGCGGTAGATCGCGTCGCGCCGGGCGTAGAGATCGCGTATCGCCGTCAGCATGTCCCCGGATTGCAGGAGGGGACGGGTCGTGTCGTATTTCAGGCGCTCATAGATCACCTCGGGCGGCACGTCTATCAGCACCAGCTCGCAGCCCTTGCGCAGCGCGTCGATGTTGCGCCGGAAGGTCAGCGCCCCGCCGCCCGCTGAAATAATCAGCCGTTCGCGGGCGGCAAGCTCGCAGCAGATCTCATGCTCGCGGTCGCGGAAGTACGACTCGCCATGCGTGGCGAAGATCTCGCTGATGCTCATTCCCTCCGACTGCTCGATGAGAGCGTCGGTGTCCACAAGCTCCCGCCGGGTGTTGTGGGCAAGCTCCGTGCCGACCGTGGTCTTTCCGCAGCCCATGAATCCGAATAGTACGATGTTTCTGTTCATTCTCTGCACCTCAGCCCTGTTGGTTGCCGGCAAAATGGGCATTCATATACTCCGTGGCAGACGCGATGACCTTCACGACCTCCTGCGGGTCAAATTCCACGCCCAGCCATATCTCCTGCGCGGCTGCCGCCTGCCATACCAGCATCGGCATGCCGCCCTGCGCCTTGCAGCCCGCCTCCCGCGCGGCGGTGAGCAGGGCGGTGTTCTCCGGGTTGTAGACCGCGTCAAAGACCGCCGCGCAGCTCTTCAGCAGCTCCCTGTCAACCGGCATGGCGTTGACCTTCGGGTACATGCCGACCGGCGTGGCGTTGACCAGCAGATCGAATGTTCCCCGCAGCTCGGTGATCCTGACCACCTCGGCGCGGAAGTCGGGGTGATAGGCGCGGATGCCGGCGATGATGGCTTCGGCGGAGGGAATATCGCTCTCCAGCACGCCGAAGGTCACGCTGCAGCCCGCGCGGGCGGCTTCTCCGGCAAACACCCTGCAAACGCCGCCCGCGCCAAGGATGGCGACGTGTCCGCTCAGCGGAATGTCCGCCGCGGCAAGCGCGCGGACAAAGCCGGTGGGATCGGTCGTTCTGCCGGAGCGGTCGGCGCACCGGACGGTGTTGACCGAGCCGTATTCCTTTGCCACGCCCTCAACCGCGTCAAGGAAGGGAATGACCGCCGATTTGTAGGGAATGGTGACATTGAATCCGTCAAGCTCCCTCAGCAGGCGCGGAATCTCCGTTCCGAGCGTATCGGGGGCAATATCGACAATGGCATAATCGCCGTCAATGCCGTTGAGTCTGAACAGCTCCGCGTGAATGAAGGGGGACATGGTGTGTCCGATGGGGTGACCGATCACGGCAAAATGCTTTGTGTTCATAGAATTTGTTCTCCTGTCATTGATTATTTTAGATTAGTTACAAAATCTTATGGGGAAAAATGAAAAAAATAAAAAATCTGAAAAAAATCCAATAAAAATATTGACAAATGCGCTGAATGCTAATAATATCTTAGTAGTGGCTTTCATCTGGAAAAAGAATTGGCACCGGCGCTCTCTTATGATAACACATGCGCCTGCAAAATTCAACAGATTTATTTGCCGCAGGAGGGCAAAGCCCGAATTATCCTCAGAAGGAGGTGTTATTTGTGGTTTTTGAAAAGGTAAAGAACATCCTTGCCGCACAGTTCGATGTGGATGAGGATTCCATCACCATGGAAACCGACATTTTAGAGGACCTCGGTGCGGACTCGCTCGACGTGATGGATCTGATGATGACCCTCGGCGATGAATTCGACATGCAGGTCGATGAATCCGAAATCGAAAACATCACCACCGTTGGCGCGCTGGTCAATTTCATCGAAGCCAATTCATAACGGAAAAAAAAAATAAACAACGGATACCGCCGATCGCTCTGGGCAAAGGAGCGACGAGGGTATCCGTTATTTATTTTGAGGAGGGTTTATTTGGAAGGTGTTCTTTCGGAATTTGCAGGAGGGGAGATACGGGTCAGGACCAGTATCTCCAGTCGACGTCGTAGGAAATATTGATCCATTCGCCGTTTTCGTCGCGGCGGAAGGCGCTGTAGGGAGGCGAATCCAACAGCTTAAGGGCGTCGGGGCAATAATTGACGACCGTGTTCAGGTCGTAAATGCCGTTGCAGCGGGAGTTGGCGAGATAATCGTCGCTTTCGGTGCCGGTGAAGAACCTCCACCCGCTGTCGTACAGCGATGACGGCATCACGCGGTAAACCAGCGCCACGGGCATTCCGTCGACCAGAACGGTGTCGGGCGCCATACAGAAGCCCTTGCCGCGGACAAAGGTTTTCAGCTCCTCACGCGGTATCTTGAAATGTTTGGCTGCCGCCATGCTTTCACATCCTCTCAAATCTCCTTAACTTGAGCATACAGCAAAAATGATTATATTTTTATGTTTTTTTGTAAACTTAATATAAACAAATTCAACCTGCGTCAGTCTGTCCCCTCATCCTTGTCGTCGAATTCGGAATGACGCTCCGCCTTCAGATTGTTCCAGCAAAGCAGCAGGTAGATGAGGAACACCACCAGCACGCCTCTGGCAGCCCATGAGCTGACCGGACTTTCGGCGAAGCCCCTGATGAATTCGCGGCAGAGAAGATAGATGCCCGCAAGAATCAGCAGAACGCCGGTGGGATAGGCGACGGCGGCCTGCTGGCGGAATCGGGTGAACATCAGCGCCGCTCCCGCAAAGCAGCCGATGGCTATTATAATGTAATAAGGTGAGATGATCACAGTAACCCTCCCGGAAATGATGGTTTTGTCAGCCCTCTGACGGACGGGACTACTCCTCCGCGTCGTCGTCATCGTCTCCCGGAACATATTCAAGAATATCCCCCGGCTGACAGTTCAGCTCCTTGCAGATGGCGAGCAGGGTGGAAAACCGGATGGCTTTTGCCCGGTTGTTTTTTAATATGGAGAGATTGGAGAGCGTGATGCCGACTCTTGAGGCAAGCTCGGACGCGCCGACCTTCCTCTTTGCCATCATCACGTCTAAATTAACAATGATAGGCAAGGTGTTTCCTCCTTACTCAGACCGTGAGGTCGTTTTCTTCCTTGTACTTGATTGCCGTCTGGAACAGGTTGGCAAAAACTGCCGAGAGAAGAGCCAGCAGCAGGAATATCACGGTAATGATGACCGGGAAAAATGAGGTGAGAAATGTGGAGAAGAACAGCACCATGAAGGCTATGACGACGCTGCAGATGCTGACGACTCTGAGATAGGTCACATTTTTCATGATAAATGATTTGCCGCGGCTGATATTCATCGTCAGCAGCCATGCCATTGCCAATGTGATGAATGTGGGCACGCCGATGGAGTACAGCATGGAGATCATGACCTTCTGGGAGTTGGGCGAGATCTCGACGGCGGTGTTTTCAATATAAAAATCGATCAGCCACGGAAGCGCCACATACACCACCGCGCCGACAAGCATGATGATACTGATAAAGAAGCACGCCATGTGACTCAGGTTAAATTTCAGGAATTTCTTTAGGTTGTTCAAATTCATTCTTTCCTTTCACTCGCCCCGCAGGGCGGAATTATGATGAAAAAGTGTCGACATCCCCCGAATGACGGCAATACGCACGCATTCGGACATTCAAATTTGGAGGGAATGCCAAAATTACCAAAGGGTATGTACTATTGGATTTTTTTGGATTATAATATAATCTGAAAGCGGGGTGTCGTGCCTGATTGCAGACTGCGGAACAGCTCTGTCTCTATAATAGAATAGCACAGATTTGCCGTCTGTTCAAGAGTTATTGCTGATTTCTTGAATTAAATTGCATTTTTTTGGGGTTTTGAGGTGTAAAAAATGTTTTCATCACAAAAGCCCGGTTGCACAAAATCAAACAAGATTGATTTTTGTTTTGAGGGATTTCTCACAAGCAATGCGGCTTTTTTTCATTTGAATTAAGAGGGACAATGAAAAATGCAAGTGCATATTGCACAAAAAAGTGCGATTTTCTTTTACGGGAGTCACTTTTCTTTGGCTCATTTGACGAAAAAAATACTTCAAAACTATTGACATTGACGGAGAACGTGGTATAATGACAACGGTGATTGCGAAGGGAGCAAATGCCGGGGGACAAAATCCTCCCGCAAATGTGACCCGCAGACTAAACCTGTAATCAGCATTATTCCAAAGGTCATTTTTTGAAAGGATGATTTATTATGAGTACAGTATGGTCACTTAGCAATGTAGACGTCAACGAATTCCTTGCGATCATTGACAAATGCCAGGGCAATATCTATCTTGTAACCGATGAGGGCGACAAGCTCAACCTCAAGAGCAAGCTCTGCCAGCTGGTCGGTCTTCAGAAGCTCATCGAGGGCGGCATCATCTCCAACGCCACCCTGGTCTGCGACAACATCAAGGACGAGGAGATTCTGGTCAAGTATAAGCTCTACAAGGTCATCGAGGACTAATTCCTTCCTTCGGGAGAGCAATCAGTCACATCGCCAACCTGTGCGGTAGTTATTTCAAAAAGCAATATGCGCCGGGCGGCGTGGAGTCAGTCTCCCTTCGCCGTCCCGTGCGCCATCTGATACAGGTCATGATCACCACTTACCGCATGATCATTCCCGCCGTCAATGCCAACCGGCTTTGAGGCTTAGATAGATGCAATACAGACTTGAGGCCTTGCCTTGAGCAATTCACTACGACATCCCCTTTTTTCTTTTTTTCATTATAATCCCTCTTAAAATTCCAACCCCCGATCCACTTCAACGGCGTCGGGGGTTGGAATTTTTGTTTTTTTACGATATTTACATACATTTTTCCAAAAGATATGGTATAATAGTCCCTGTAATTCAGACCGAACGAATCAGGAGGCTGTCATTTTGAAAAACAATAAGGAGAAGCATGCGCCCGACAAAAGGAAAATCAGGAAAATCCTGCTCATTCTGGCGGCGTCCGCGCTGGCGGCTGCCTTTCTCATCCCCATGATGGTCTACCGGGTCAACGAGGGACTCGTGGAGCAGGACGCGACCGTCGAGGACGTCGATGTGAGCGGCGTCAGCGAAAAAACCTTCACCGGCTCCTATTCGTCGGGACATATGTACGCCGATGTGGAGGTGACGGTGGTCAACGGGCAGTATACCGACATTCAGCTCACCGGCTATTCCGGCATCAACCCCTCCCGCGCCGCTCAGGTGATCGACGCCATTATCCGCCACCAGACCCTCACCCCGGACGAGGGTGACATCGGAGAACAGTTTACGGATATTATCGTGCAAAAAGCAATCTATTATGCCATCCGTTATAATTACAGCGTCGGATAGCCGACAGCACCCGATAGCAAGAAAAAATCTGATGAATTGTTACGGAAATATTTAAAAATTGTTGATTTTTTTAAGAGATTGCATTATAATTTAACTTGTAATTGTATAAACCTGTGATGAGGACACATTGGATGGCTTTTGTCACGGTTGTGCAGCATTTTCCGCTTATGGAAAAATGATTCTTTAGAGGGGAGTTCATTGTTTTATGAAAAATAAAACGCATGGAACCTTAAGGGTAAAGCTGCTTGTTCTTTTTTCGGGCATATTGATGCTTCTGCTTTTGAGCGGCTGCGCCAATATGGCCACCGAGATCAAGCTGGACGGCAGCAGCTTCAGCGGAAGCCGCGTGATGTCGGTCACCTTTGACGTCGACGAGCTGAATACCAAGCTGCCCGGCGGCGTGGACGATCTGGACGCGCTCATCGACGGCGCGATTCCAAGAGAGCTGAGCTATAAGCACGAGGTCAGGGACAATGAGGCGGTCTACGACTTCACGCTTTCCTTTGAGTCTAAGCAGGATTATGTCGATAAGCTCAAAAACCTTCTCAGCAAGGCGCCGGAAGTCACGTTCTCCTATTCCACCGGCATTTTTACCAGAGGCGTGCTTTTCAAGGAGAATTTCGAGAGCCGTGAGCTTTTCGGCTGGATGGACAGAGTCATCACCGAGAACGGACTGACGAATGCCTCCCAGATGTATTCCTCCGAGAAATTCTGGAAGCAGACCGGCGTCAAGATCATCCTTGACGGTGAGGAATTCAAGTCGGACGGCGGTCAGGTCAATATTGAATCCGGCGGTCAGTCGGTGGTCACCGGCGTCAACATCTCCACGCTGCTCAAGAGCAACGGCGAGATAGAACGCGTCCTGCAGGTCGCCATGCCCTCCTCCGTCGAGGCAAAGCAGGTCACGCTGATCAACCAGTTCTTTGACGAGAATGTGCCCGACAGCGGCAGGTGGTCCAGCAGAAAGCGCGGCGGCGTGATGACCTACACGGTGGAGTTCTCCGCCGGCAACGCGTCCCAGTTGCAGGGCTATATGGCTGATCTGACCAACAGGAATTCAGCGGTGTCCTTCGGCAGCGTCACGGATTCCTCTCAGCCCCTTGCGCAAAGCACAGAGCTTTCGGAGGATCTGGATTTCTCCTATTTTGGCGGAGAGAGCAACGTCAATGTTACGTATTCGGTCAGCTCTGAGATCGGCACGCCCTACCAGATCAATATCGACGACGGCGAACAGGAGCGGAACGCCGAGACGACCACGGACGCGGGTAGAATGACAACCACGGGCAGCTTCTCAAGCATCCGTTTCAAGACCGTCCTGCGTAAGATGGCGCGCGTCGATGAGATCGACTACAATCTGATCCAGACCGGTGGCAACAGCTTCATTCGCGAAGTGGTCATTTATCTTGACAAAAACACCGATCCGGTGGTTCTTGACAGCATTGCCGAATATTACAACGTCAAGGGCGCTTCCAACACCGAGATCAAGATCGAGAACGAAACCACTCCCACGGTCAAGATCTATATCGAGGGCAGCGCGCGCAAGGTGGTGGCAGCCGAGACAGTGCTTTTCGGAGGCGTCGGCGCCCGCGCTCTCGGCTACGACAGCAACTGGGGTATCTTCAAGATTCACCCCACCACCAAGCTGATCGACAGCTATGACATCACCTCCCTGATTTCGCTGATGAATGTCAAGGGCTACATCTACACATACAGCTGTGAGGGCAACAACATCACCCGCGTTACCTGTACGATGGAAGGCGAGCAGATCACCAAGACCATGGACAATCAGGAGGACGTCATCGGCTTCGGTCTGAGCAACGGCATTCAGACCATCACCATCGACGGCAATTACTTCAACGGATGGGCTATCTTCTTCATCGTCCTGTTTGTGCTGCTTCTGATCCTTCTGGTGGTGCTGGCGGTGCTGCTCTATCTCTACAAGACGGGCAGAATCGACATTCCCGACCGTTTCAAGAGAAGGCAGCCGGAGCCTGTGCCGCAGCAGCCGGTCTACATCCCGATTCCCGTCGCGCCCCAGCCCATGCCGCTGCCGGAGCCGGAGCCGTATTACGAGGAGCCGGAACCCGAGCCGCGTGATCTCACCGCGGAATTCGAGCCGGAGGAGGAATTTGTTCCCTTCGATTTCAGCCTGCTTAACGACCAGCCGGAGCCGGAACCCGAACCCGAGCCTGAGCCGGAACCCGAGCCGGAGCCTGAACCCGAACCGGAACCCGAGCCGGAGCCGCAGCCGATTCCCATGCCCGCGGCGCCGAATATGGATCCCGTTATCAGCTATCCCGAAAGGTATTATCCGACAGTTGAATTTGCCGAGAAGGATCCCGATCCCAAACCGGAGCCTGTCGTCGAGAAGCTGCCGGTGGTCGAGCCTGTGGAACGCCACACGCCGCAGGAGTATACCGACGACGATATGATCAGTGACTTTGACGCCCTCGGTATGCTGAGTGAATACACCCGCCGCGTGCAGAAGGTCAAGGTCAAGGTGCGCAAGGTGACTGTCGAAGTCGATGACGACGAATGATCCTTCCCCTTCTGTCAGTAAGCTAAATGAGAAAAATCCCTCAATGTCCGATCAGTCCGGGCGTTGGGGGATTTTTTTGACCGCGCAAAAAACTCCCGCGCAGACCAAACGATCTGCGCGGGATGGATGAAAAAAACGAAAGGCGTTTAACCTGTAATCATTCCGATCGTGTGAAGCACGCCGCGAAGGGCGGGAATGAAATTGACCACCTGATTGTCTTCACTCAGCATTTCGCTGATCTGCTCACCGAAGAAGAGATAGATCAGGAAGGCTATCAGCGCCATGGCGCCGACCACAAGAAGCGCGTTGAAGAAGGATCTGCCGTTTTTCTGACGCTTTTGCTTTTTGGCGATAGAGGACGCCTTTGTGGCGGAAGCGGCGGCTTTCTTGATCTTTTCGTTGTCGGTATCGGTGTTGTTGATAAACGCCTCTTTATTGGCGTTTTCCTGATCGGGGTACACCTCGTCGAGCAGCTCCTCGTAAGAGAACACGCGTTCCTCGATCTTCTCCGGCTCCTGGCAGTCCTTCAGCAGTTGATCCATGACCTCCATGAAGCTGTTTTCGTCCGTCTCGTCAAGACGGATGCCCTTGGAACCCTCTCCGAACATGTGCGAAGCGCTGTCGGCTGTCTCCTGACCGTCGAGCGACACGACAAACACGTTGGCGCCAAGCGTCTGAGCCGTTTCAAGCTGATTGACAACATACAGGGATTGCAGCGCCTTCTGGGAGAGGAAGGCAAGAAATACCTCGCAGTTTTTGATATTGTGTTTGCGAAGACCCTCGATCTTGACCTCGTCCTGATTGCACTCGTCATATCTGACGCGGTACCTGTTTTCGTCAAGCTTTATCAAAATGGGGAAAACGACCTCGCTGTCCTCGAGCGAATAGCAGACATAAACGAATTTTCCGTCTCCCTTGAAGGACTTGATCGGTTTCTTGATAATATTCAAAGCAAAAACCTCCACACAGTTATTTTTCTATATTATACACATTACGAGGAAAAAAGTAAAGACTTTTATTAAAATTTATGCAGAATAATGGAAAAAACAGGATCAGAGATAAACCCACGCAAAATACAGATACGTTACGATAAGAATCATGACCGATACAAATGAAAGAATCCTGATCAGACGGATATTTCTTCCGGAGGTGATATTGATATTGGCGCATATGTATTCGGCGCTTTTGGGGGACTGGATCGCTGCGAATGTTCCCAGCGATACGACGAAGAACGTGGTGAGCATCCGGATGACGCCATGGGTAAGCTCCGCCCATCCGAACGCAAGATGGAAGAACGTGAGCGCCGTCAGACAATACACCAGCAACCGGTTGAAATAGTAGAGCGTTCCCAGATGCGCCTTTCCGCTGACCGGTGTGAAGAAAAGCCTGTCAACCGCCCTCACGCATTTTTGCTCCACGAACTGTCGGCTGCACACCTTCAGCACCCTTCGTTCGAGCATCCAGTAGTATTCGCAGTAAAAGAGCCAGCAAATCAGCAGAGCGGCTATTTCTCCGAGGTAAAACATTTTCCCGCCGCCTTCCTGTGTGTCATATTATTCAAAATTGCCCAGCGCGTTAAGGCTCTGCGCCTTGAGGTAGGCGTTGATGAAGCCGTCGATGTCGCCGTCCATCACCGCGTTGATGTTGCCCATTTCGTAGCCGGTGCGGTGATCCTTCGCAAGGGTGTAGGGCATGAACACATAGGAGCGTATCTGGCTTCCCCACGCGATCTCCTTCTGCACGCCCTTGATGTCCTCGATCTTTTCGAGATTCTCGCGCTCCTTGATCTCCATGAGCTTGGATTTGAGCATCTTCATCGCCATTGCCTTGTTCTGCACCTGGCTGCGCTCGTTCTGGCAGGCGCAGACAATGCCGGTGGGTATATGGGTGATTCTCACGGCGGAGTCGGTCTTGTTGATGTGCTGACCGCCCGCGCCGCTGGAACGGTAGGTGTCGATGTGCAGATCCTCCGGACGGATCTCCACCTCGGTGTCGTCGTCAATCTCCGGCATGACCTCCAGAGACGCGAAGGAGGTGTGTCTGCGTCCCGACGAATCAAACGGGGAAATGCGCACGAGGCGGTGCACGCCCATTTCGCATTTCAGATACCCGTAGGCGTTGGTGCCTTCAATGAGGATGGAGGCGCTCTTAAGTCCCGCTTCGTCGCCGTCAAGGTAATCGATGGTCTTGACCTTGAAGCCGTGGCGCTCCCCCCAGCGGTTGTACATGCGGAAGAGCATTTCCGCCCAGTCCTGCGCTTCCGTGCCGCCCGCGCCGGCGTGGAAGGTGAGAATGGCGTTGTTGGCGTCGTATTCGCCGGTCAGCAGCGTGGTCAGGCGCAGCTCCTCGATGGACTTCCTGATGGCGTCCACCTCCGCCTGCGCCTCGTCAAGAAGCTCCAGCTCCTCCTCCTCGTTGCCCAGCTCGATCAGGGTCATGGTGTCGTCGTATTTGTTGGCAATCGCGTCGAACGCGGCGATCTTGACCTTAAGGGATGCCGTGCGCTTAAGCACCTTCTGGGAATTTTCCATGTCGTCCCAGAAATCCGGGGCGGCTGCCTTCTTTTCCAGCTCCGCGATCTCGGCGGTGAGCTTGTCGTAGCCGAGCGCTTCCCTGAGATCGTCCATATCCGGCTTCATATTGCGCAGCGTCAGCATGAGTTCTTCAAATTGTATCATAGTTTTTCATTCTGCCTTTCGTAGCGTTGTTCATATAAAACTTATTATACAATAGAAGCGGAAAAAAGTAAAGCACCTTGGGAAAAGTTTTTTGTTTTTTTATTGTCTCACGGGTCTGTCGGCGCGCTCTACCACACGAACTGTACAAGGAACAGCGCGATGGCTGTGAAAAGACATGCGGTGCCGCCGTATTGGGCGATGGAGCGCTCTAACGCGAATTGTTCGCCCTGCATGCCCCTGTACAGCCGCACCTGTCCCAGCCACGCGGCAAGTAGCAGCACAATGACCGCTGTCGGCAATTCGAGCTTCATTTTGTGATTCCTCCTCCCGCCACCGTGCAGTTGACGGTGATCATGAGATGTGTCATCGGATAATATTTCTCCCATTCGTCCCCGTGAAGGGCGTACCATTCGGGCTGCCGCTGCCGGACGACGTCCTGCAGTCCGAACGCGGACGAGCCGAGGGAGGTCTGGCTCTTTTGCGCCAGCGCTTTCAGACGTTCCCTGACGGTGCGTTCCGCGCTTTGTGAGATGTGCCGGAGCGAGGCGGAGGTGTAGCCCCCGCCGTCAATCCCTCCCGCGTCAAGCGGAATCAGCATGAGCTCCAGCCTGAGACGGAATGTCGGCTTGTCCCCTTGCATGGAGCATCTGACGGAGCATTCCGACTGCCTGACCTCGCAGCAGTAACGCTCGCCTTTCTCGTCGTAAACGGCAAGCGCGCCGCCGATTCCCGAACCGCAGGTCAGCCGCAGCAGCTCTACCTCGTCCTCGCTCAGGTCGCCGCGATAATTCCCGCTCTGTCCGTATGCCGAAGCGCCGGACAGCGTGAGCGGGGATGTTCCTTCCCTGCCTCCGTCGCCTTCTTCCGGCGCGGAAGCGTCGATACGGAGAAGAAAGAATTCGTCGCGGTTGATCAGCTTCCTGTAGAGGGAAAAGAGATCCATCGCAATTCTGCCGCCGGAGTCGTAGCTTTGCAGCGTGCTGGCCGCGTCGACGGACACCGCCTTGTCGGTCGCAGACGCGGAGAAGAAGTCTGCCGCGCGCCCCCCGCACACCGCAATGCAGCTCTGACGACGCACCGACGCCCGTCGGAAGAAGTAATCGGTCAGTCCGGTGAAGCTCTCATGAGAAAGCTCTTCGCCGATGACGATCAGGCTGAGCTGTTCAAAATTGATCTCCCTGCCGAGGTTCTTTTCCAACCTCCGGACAGCCGCCGCCGGGGTGATTTCATTTACCGTCATGTCGGCATATTCGATGGAACCCGCGGAATCGCTTTCCCCGCTGACGGGAATCGCCAGCTGAAAGGTGAAGGCATATCCCTGTTCTCCGCTGTCCGCGCCGAAGCCGAGCACGAATGCCCTTCCGTTGATTTCCGCGTCGTCCCAGCAGCCCGTCATAAGCAGCGCGCAGACCATGCCGGCTCCGGCAAGCAGCAGACGCAGGAGCTTTTTCATATGCATTCCTCCTCAGTGTTCTCTTTCCGCGTTTTGTTCCGCACAGCCGACGAGATACGGAGCGCGGGAATCAGGACGCAGAGAAAAAGAATCCGCCCCCAGTCGGCAATCCATTCCGCCGCGCGGTCATCCGACAGGCTGAGATAGGACAGTGTGTAAATCACCGGCAGCAGCAGAAAATTAAAGACGCTATGGCTTTTGACATTGAATACCCCGCACAGCGAAATGCAGCAGCAGTAGAAAAATATTCCGGCGGAAAGCAGGGTGACGGCGTTGTAGATCATGATATACAGAATATCAAACCGGTGATTCAGCGTGATGCTGCCGATGCTCACCACGCGCGAAAGCTCGGTCAGCGGGAAGGAAAGATGCCTTGTTCCCTCTATCGAGAACACGCCGACGCAGCAGAGCAGCACCCCCGCGCAGAGCGCCGATAGTGCCGACGTGCCGGCAATCAGGCAGCGCCGCAGCCCTTTCTTCTCATAATAGCCCGCGAAGAAGGCAGTCGCCGTGATCCCGCCAAGAGGGGAGAGCCATTCGGAGAATGTGCCGACCGGCAGTCCGTCGGGACTGAGCAGCGGCAGCAGTTCTCCGTAATCGAGCGAAAAAAGCCCCATGGCGAGAATGAACAGCAGCGGAACGGCGATGGCGGGAAAAAGCAGCTCGGCGGTTCTGGAAACCTGTCGGATGCCCGAGGTGATGATAAAGCAGACCGTGAGCAGCGTGACCGCCGGAATGACCTGCGGCGGGGTCTTTTCCAGCAGGAACAGCCCTGTCATCTGAGTCTGTTTCACGGTGACGCGGCAGATCTCGGCGGCAAAATACACGGCGGCTCCCGTCAGAATGAGCTTGGCGGGGACGTAGCCCAGCGATTCCCGCAGAAGCCCCGGAAACGACTTGCTCTCGCTGAGCGAAAAGCAGCGCGCCAGCATCCCCATGGACGTCAGGGTGATGGCGATGGCGGCAATCAGCGCGATTCCCGACCACCTTCCGAAGCTGTCGGGATAGAAATACATGCCGCACATGCCGGAGATAATGACCAGCACCGTGAGCTGCCACCCGGAAAAGGCGGTTTTTTTGATGGTTGATTCGTTCACGTTTATCACTTCATTCGTATAAGGTCAATTGGCTCGTAGTAGGCGGGACGGGTGTCGCGGCGGAACACCGGCAGCTCGATGAGACTTTCGATCCACCCCTTGCGGTAGGCGGGGGAGAAGGGCGCGGTGAATTCCGTGCCGTAGGAATACAGCGCGCAGAGCTGCGAGACAAACAGCACCAGACCCACGGTCAGTCCGAAAATGCCGAACACGGCGGAGAGCGCCAGCAGAAAATATTTCACCAGACGCAGCGAGGACGCCAGCTCATAGGAGGGAATGACAAAGGAGGTCAGCGAGGTCAGTCCGATAATGATGATGAGCAGAGGACTGACAAGCCCCGCCCGGATGGCCGCGTCGCCGACGATCAGACCGCCCACAATCGACATGGCGGAGCTGATCCTGCCGGGAAGCCGTATGCTTGCTTCCCGCAGCAGCTCGATAAAGAATTCCATGATGACCACCTCCGTGACGGCGCTGAACGGAACGTTGATGCGGTTCGCGGCGGTGAGCAGCAGCAGATCGACCGGCAGCAGTCCGGGATTGTAGGCGACGATCGCCACGTAGAGCGACGGCGCGGTGATCGAGATGAGAAACGCGATCCATCTGAGTATCTTGAGGAAGGAGGAATACGTCCAGCGCTGGTAGCGATCCTCCGTGACCTGCATCATGGAGGACATGGTCGCCGGCGTCAGCAGCACGTAGGGGCTTCCGTTGACGATGACGGCGGCGCGTCCCTGACAGATCTCGGCTGCCGCCGCGTCGGGCTTTTCCGTTCCGTCTATCTGGGGAAGGGGACTGAGGGGATACTGCTCGATCATCTGCGCAAGCTCGCCCGCGTCGTTGATCAGGTCGACGGTGACGGACTGAATGCTGTCGCGCAGCGTGTTCACAAGCGAGGGATTTGTCACGCCGTTGATATAGCAGAGCGCCACGGCGGTGTGGGAACGCAGTCCCACCTGCAGCGTCTCGATGGTGAAATTCGGGTCGGAAATGCGTCGGCGGATGAGGGCGGTGTTGGTGCGCAGATTTTCCGTGAAGCCCTCGTGCGGACCGACGACAGACCCGGCTGTTTCGCTCGGCGAGACGGAGCGTGACTGAATGCTCCGCGCCCCGATGACAAAGCCGACGTTCAGCCCCTCGATGCAGAGAAAGAGGTCGCCCGTCAGCGCGGCGATAAAGCCCTTGGAAAGGCTCGGCTGTTCGCTCAGCTCGGTGTTGAGGATAAGGGAGGACAGCTGCTTCAAGGGCGGTATGCTGTCGGGACTCGCGTTGAGCTTCAGCTGCATGGCGGGGAGTATGAGGTTCTGTTCCGCGCTCTGCTTGGAGCACATGCCGTCCACCAGCAGCAGAAAGCTGCGCCGCCCGTCGGCGAGGGTGAATTCGCGGATCAGCAGATCGGCGTTCTTCCCCTTGAGCTGTACGCAGTAGTCCAGATTGCTCTGGTAATCGGGTGAAACCGGCATGTCGTATGCGGGACTGATGTCAAAAAGCGACGTTGTGGGGGCGGTTGGCGGTTGTCCGTCGTCGTGCGCTTCCTGCGCGCCGGTCTTTGGCTGACGAAAGCCGATGAGGTCAAAAATCAGATTGCCCGGCAAGGTGACGCCCTCCTTTTTTTGGTTTCTTAGGTGATTGGCGCATTGGAATTTGCAGCTGCTTTTCCCTGATTTTAGCAAAGGAAAATCGTGATTTGTACTTTTCTGTTGCCCGGGTGTCATTTCGTTCGGGGTGCAACGCAGCGAGGGGCGCTGCGCTATGCTTTTTTTGTTTGCTTTTACATTCCTCTGTTTATATTTTTACCCTTGCCGCGCCGGATTATCCGGGCAAAAGAAAAAACCGGAGCGCAGCGGGTGCGTTCCGGTATTGTAACGGATGAATCAATAGGAAATGTTGTCGGCGGATTTGACCTTCTGAATGAGGTGCGTGCGGGGGAGATAGTAGAAGGTGTATTTTTCGCCCGCCTTGAATGTGCCTCTGCCTCCGCTGTATCGCAGCGTGATCTTCTCTCCGCTCGTGCCCTTGATCTGGATGACCGATTTGCCGGGCCCGGAGAGGAATCCGCTGTAAGCGGAGGTATGCACCACCGTGGCGGTAATCACGGTCATATCGCCCTCCTCTACCGCAAGATCTCTCGTGGCGGGAATCGCCGCCAGTATCACGATGAGCGCGATAAAGCCGATGACCCCCGAAGCGATCCACGCGAAGCGGCGGCGTATC
This sequence comes from uncultured Eubacteriales bacterium, assembly GCA_900316495.1. Classification (GTDB taxonomy): domain Bacteria; phylum Bacillota; class Clostridia; order Oscillospirales; family Acutalibacteraceae; genus RUG762. Next base: position 35,709 of record ONDC01000006.1, on the reverse strand, counting down.
TTGTGCCGTATCACGGAGAAAAGAAAGATGGTTCCCGCTATCGCGAGCAGTACCGTGCCGATGGTGAAAAGCCTTACCACATACGCCGTGAGACTGTCCAGCATGATGGCAAAGCCAAGCCCTGTCACCGCCATGCTGATCAGTATGCCGAGGGCGGTGACGATGATCGGATGCACGCTGACCGAGCCGACGGTGAAATGCTTGTTGTCGCTCAGTGTGTTGCCTTCGCTGTCCACCACACGGGTGCGGGTGAAGAAGATGAAATATTTCAGTATGAAGATTGCCGAAGCCAGCGCGAGCAGCAGCCCGAACACCGTGACGGCAAGTCCGGGGTAAAACAGCTTTGTCAGACCTTCGGGCAGCATGGCGCCGAAGCTCCCGCTGAAGAAGATGATCCCCAGAAGCGCGGTGAATGTCAGTGTGCCGCTTATGACCAGCAGGCTTTTGAAAAGCTTGTTGAGCATTCTGTTTCCAATTCCTTTCAAATGTTGCGTAAAATTATTATTCTTCATAGGATGCGGAGTTGCCGGGACGATTTCCCTGTCGAACGTACCACATCACAATTCATCTTAACATATTATTCACTCTTTGTCAACAATATTTTTAATATTTTTTAAAATTTACCGCGTCTCCGTTTCCTGCATTCGTGCTTGCTATTTGGTCTGATGTATGCTATGATATTAAAATGATTGGTATAGCATGGGTCGTGACGATCCGACGGGAGGAACTTGGATGAGAATGAACATTGAATTGTTGGATATGAGCAATATGACATTGCTTGCGAAGTACTATCTCCGGCATGGGACGTTTGCGGCGTCGCTTGCCGAGAGCGACGGGATCGCGTTGCGGCGCTTCCGCTTCGCTCCCCGGAGGGCGGGAGAGCCGGCGGCGGAAGCGGCGTCGTGTGAGGAATGGGTGAAGGAGCTGTCCCGCAGGGGGGCGGACGACTGCAAGCTGATTATTCCCGTTGAACTTGGTTCCTTTGAAGGGCTGTCGCGCGCAAACGGCGTTCGCTGTTGTATGATCTGTTTTTACGGGGACAGGGCGACCTCGTGGAACAAGCTGTGGACGTTTGATCCGCTTAACAAAAAATGGATGGTGCAGTACGTCGAAATCCCCGTGGACAAAACGCACGAAAAGCCCGTGTTTGAGGATGTTACCGACAGCATGGCGGTTCTTCTCAACCGTCTGCGCGATCTGTCGCGCACGCTCCGGCTCAACGAATACTCCTTCCGCTTTGCCGCCGCGCTCAAGGCGCTCCAGACGGATTATGTGGCGGCGGAATTCACTCCGCCTGTCGGCAGCCGGCTGATGAGGGCGGCAACGGAAGCATACGTATTCGGAGGAGAGGATTCATGGACGGAAAAAGCAAAATTCGCCGCCGCCGGAAAGGGACTGTCGGAGGAATTCGACGCCCTGACACGGGCGCTTTACCGGGGAATTGCCCTTTCCATGATGTACGCGGTCAACGAATGGTGATATTGTGATTTGCGCCAAAAAAAGATGACCGCCGCAATGCTTTTGGTTCATTCGGCAGAATTTGCCGGAATTGTGATGAACCGATTGACAGAAGGACCCGTTTGTGGTAGAATCAATACATGCTTTGGAGAACAATGGCGTTCGGGGAAAGTTGTTTTTCCGCGACGCCTTTTTCTATTTTAAGCGATCTTTTGGAGGTTGATTTGTAAATGGCAAAGTACACCAGAGAGGACATTGTCAGGATCGTCAAGGAAGAGGACGTCAAATTCATCCGGCTCCAGTTCACCGACACCTTCGGTCACATGAAGAACGTCGCCATCACCGTGAGCCAGCTTGAAAAGTGTATGGATAACCAGTGCATGTTCGACGGCTCGTCCATCGAGGGCTTTGTGCGCATCGAGGAATCCGACATGTATCTGAGACCCGATCTCGATTCCTTCGTGATATTCCCGTGGAGACCCCAGAACGGCAAGGTTGCCCGATTCATCTGCGACGTTTACAAGCCGGACGGAAGCCCATTCGAGGGCGACCCGAGATATGTGCTCAAGCGCGTCCTCAAGGAGGCCGAGGAGATGGGCTATACCGTCAACATCGGTCCGGAGGCGGAGTTCTTCCTCTTTGATACCGACGAGCACGGTCACGCCACCACCAACAGCTACGATGAAGCCAGCTATTTTGACCTCGCTCCCACCGATATGGGCGAGGATTGCCGCCGCGACATCTGCACCACGCTCGGACAGATGGGCTTTGAGATAGAAGCCTCTCACCACGAGGTCGCCGAGGCGCAGCATGAGGTGGATTTCAAATACGATGACGCGCTCACGACAGCCGACAACATCATGACCTTCAAGCTGACGGTCAAGGCAGTCGCCTACCGCCACGGACTTTACGCCACCTTCATGCCCAAGCCCCGTTACGGCGTCTGCGGTTCGGGCATGCACACCAACATTTCCCTCTGCACACTCGACGGAAAGAACGCCTTCTGCGATCCGGAAGATCCGAACGGTCTGGGACTTTCCCACGTCGCCTACAATTTCATCGCCGGTCTGATGAAGCACGTCAAGGGCATGGCTGCCATCACCAATCCGCTTGTAAATTCCTATAAGCGTCTGGTGCCGGGCTATGAAGCGCCCTGCTACATCGCGTGGTCGGCGAGCAACCGCTCGGCGCTCATCCGAATTCCCGCTTCGAGAGGCGCGGGAACCCGCGTGGAGCTTCGCAATCCCGACCCGGCGTGCAATCCTTATCTGGAGCTGGCGGTCTGCATTGCGGCGGGTCTGGACGGCATTAAGAACGACATGACTCCCGTGGAGCAGATCAGCGACGACATCTACGCCATGACCAAGCAGGACAGAAGGGCTGTCGGCATCGAAAGCCTTCCCGGCAACCTCAAGGAGGCGCTTGACGCGCTTGAAGCCGACGAATACATCAAGAACGTCCTTGGCGAGCATGTTTACAAGAGCTACGTCGCCGGCAAGAAGGCGGAGTGGAACAGCTTCCGCACCGCCGTCACTGAGTGGGAGATCGACAGATACCTTTCCATCTATTAATGCGAAAGGCTCATATAAAACACAAGGAGGACAAAACTCATGGAAAAGAAAGAACAGCTTTACGAGGGCAAGGCCAAGAAGGTCTTTGCCACCGAGGATCCCGATTACTGCATTGTCTCCTATAAGGACGACGCGACCGCCTTCAACGGCGAGAAGAAGGGCACCATTGCGGGCAAGGGCGTGGTGAACAACAGAATGTCCAACATGCTCTGCAAGCTGCTGGAGCAGAAGGGCGTTCCGAATCACTTTGTCGAGGAGCTGAACGACAGAGAGACGCTGGTCAAGAAGGTGCAGATCGTTCCCCTCGAGGTCATTATCAGAAACACCGCCGCCGGCAGCTTCTCCAAGCGCTTCGGCGTAGCGGAGGGCACCAAGCTCAACAACCCCACGCTTGAATACTGCCTGAAGGACGACGCTCTCGGCGATCCCATGATCAACGACACCCAGATCCTCGCCATCGGCGCCGCCACGCAGGAGGAGCTTGACAAGATCGCCGCCATGGCGTACAAGGTCAACGAGGTGCTGATCGAATTCTTCAAGACCATCGGCATCGAACTGATCGACTTCAAGATCGAATTCGGCAGATTCCACGGCGACATCATCCTTGCTGACGAGATCTCTCCCGATACCTGCCGTCTCTGGGACGTGGAGACACATCAGAAGCTCGACAAGGACAGATTCAGACGCGACATGGGCGGTGTGGAGGAAGCCTACGCCGAGGTCTTCAAGAGACTCAACCTGAAGTAAGGAATTAAGATAAAAAATAAAATAAGAAGAATAGTTCTTCCGCATTTTAAATGACAAAAAGAAAAGGTATGCTGTGTTGGATTGATGCAGCATACCTTTTTTGGTTGTGGCGTTATCTGACTGTTACGGTGACGGTGGAGGATTTGACAGAATGTCCCGCGCTGTCCTTGACAACGCAGTAGAGCTGGATGCCGTTCCATGTGGCGTTGGGAGCCACCGTTTCACTGGCGTGCGTCCTGCCGTTCCACACCGAGAAGGCGCTTTGTCCCTTTTTCCTGAAATACCACTGGTAGCTCAGTCCCGAACCGGTTGCCTTAAGCGACAGGGTGATGGAATTGCCCGCCGCAACGGTTTGATTGACGGGCTGGACGGAGATGGAAAGCACGCTGACGCTCATGACCGAGGAATTCACCCGGTTGCCCGCGCCGTCCGTCACGCGGCAATAGAGCTGAATGCCGTCCCATGTGACATTCGGCGTGACGGTTTCGCTGGCGTGCGTCCTGCCGTTCCATACGCTCCACGCTGTCTGTCCCTTCTTTTTGTAATACCACTGGTAGGAAAGACCGCTGCCGCTTGCTTTGACGCTGATCGTCGCGGAGCTGCCAAGGACGATGAATTGATTCCTGGGCTGAGCGGTGATGACGGGACCCGAGACGAGCGTGATTGTCGCCGTGTCGGAGCTGATGGAGTGTCCCGCGCTGTCTGTCACCCTGCAATAGAGCTGGATGCCGTTCCAGCTGTCGTTGGGCGTGGCGGTCTCGCTGGCGCGCGTATGGCCGTTCCATACGCTCCACGCGGTCTGTCCCTTCTTTTTGAAGTACCACTGGTATTTCAGACCGTTGCCCGTCGCCTTGATGGCGACCGTCACGCTGCTGCCCTTGGAAACCGTCTGGCTCTTCGGCTGCGACGTTATGGCAAGTACGCGGATGGTCACGGTGTTGGATTTGAGAATTTTCCCCGCGACGTCGGTTACCCTGCAATAGAGCTGAATGCCGTCCCACGTCGCGTTGGGCGTGACCTGTTCACTGGCATGCGTGCGGTTGTTCCATACGCTCCACGCGGTCTGACCGCTCTTTTTGAAGTACCACTGATATTTCAGCCCGCTGCCCGTCGCCTTGACCGAGAGGGTGAGCGAATCGCCAAGTACGATGCTTTTGCCCTTTGGCTGGGTCGTGAGGGAGGGGAGGGAGTAGCTATAGTGAATCTTCACCGGGTAGGCAAATTCCTTGTCAAAGCCGGAGGCAAGCCATTCGCTCTGCGTGCCGGCGTAGTATACGTCGGTGACGGCGTCGCACTCGGAAAAGGAGTATTTCTCGTTGACCGACGCTCGCTTGGTGAGAATGGTGACGGTTTTCAGCGCCGCGCACTGGTCAAACGAGCCGTTACCCAACGCCGTGACGGAGGCGGGAATGGTCAGGCTTGTCAGCCCCTTGCATTCCAGAAAGGCAAAGTCCCCCACGTTTGTGACGGAGTTGGAAATCGTGACGCTTTTCAGCCCCTTGCAGCCTTCAAAGGCGTAATTCTCGATGGTGGTGACGGAATGCGGGAGCGTGACGTCATTCAGTCCGATGCAGCCGGAAAACGCGCCGTACCCGATGGTGGTGACGGAATTCGGAATGGAAACAGACGTCAGTCCGGTGCAGTCCTCGAACGCCCATTGGTCAATCTTCGTAACGGACGCGGGAATCTGGACGCTTTTCAGTCCGGTGCAGCCCAAAAACGCGCAAGAAGGGATCATCGTCACGGAATTGGGAAGCGTGACCCCCGTCAGTCCGGTACAGCCGGAAAAAATGCTGTACCCGATGCTCTTGACGGAGGAGGGGATCGAAACGTTCTTCAAAGCGACACACTCGTAAAACGCGCCGTTGCCGATGAACGTGACGGAGGACGGAATGGCAATGCCGGTGAGAGCCGTGCAATGATAAAAGGCGTACTCGTCAATTCGTGTAACGGAATCCTTCATCGTGACCTTCGTCAGACCGGTGCAGCCGTTGAACGCGTCGTTGCCGATCTTGGTGACGGAGGAGGGAATCGTGACGCAGGTGATGTCCTCGTTGCCCGAAAAGGCGTAGCTGCCGATCTCCCTGACATAGGTGGGAATGGTGACCGCGCCGCCGGGACCGTTGTATTCCGTCAGCACGCCGTCCTCGACGACGAAGCCGTCTGCGGCAAAGGCGGTGAAGCCGCCGTTCCCCGTTAGCGGCAGAAATGCCGTCAGCAGCGCGAACACGGCTATCAGCGACAGCCCCCGGATGGTTTTCTTTATCATAACAATACCTCGCTTTGATCTGAATTACGTTGCGACTGAATAAAGCAAAACGCGCCTCAACGCAGGAAAAGGCTTCGCCTCGGAAGTACGGGATACAATCCGTGGGCGAAGCCGTTTCATGTTCATGCTGAATAAATTATTCCTTGTCCTCTTCCTCGGCTTCGGGCGCTTCCTCTGTCTCGGGGGCGGCTTCGGGGGCGGGCGTCTCCTTGGGGGCGTCCTCTTCATCGGCGCTGAATTCAACGATGTAGCCTTCATCGGTCAGCTTGTCGCTTTCCATGTCGTCGTCGTCAAATTCAAAGGTGTCCTCGTCGTCAAGCTCGAAGTCCTCGAAATCATCGAAATCGTCAAAATCGTCCTCGCAGTAGCAGCCGCACTTCTCCTGGAAGAAATCGCCGACCTTCTTGCCGATGCCCTTGAACACGGCCTTGGGGGAGCAGTCCTCACCCTTCTCATGTCTCTCGACGACCTCTTTGGCAATCACATATGCGGCGGCAGCGGTGACGCCCATTGCAACAAGCTTCCAGAAATTGCTCATAATACCATTTCCCTTCTAAATTAACAGAACCCCTTGGCTCTGATTAAGTATAATTATAACACATAAAAACGAACAAATGGTGAACAAATCAAAATTATTTTCTGTTATTTTTCTATATTATTTTCAAAACGATTCCTCGTCTGTGACGGATTTCTCCTCGGTGACAAGGAGCTTATAAATATCGCCCTTCTTCAGTCCCGTCGCCTTTGCCGCCTGCTTTGCCGCCTCGCTGAGGGACATTCCGCCTGCGATCAGCGAACGCGCCATCTCCGCCGCCTGTCCGGGCGTATAGTCCTCCGCGCTGTCGGATTGCGGCGCGCCCTCGATGATGATCACGAATTCGCCGCGCGGTATCTCGCCGCCGTCGGGGGAATACCTTGCCGCCGCCTGCGCGAGCGTGGTTCTGATGACCTCCTCGTGCACCTTGGTCAGCTCACGCACCATCGCGATCCGCCGGTCGCCGAGCGCGTCAAGCATATCCGTCAGCATGGCGGGCAGCTTGTGCGGCGCTTCGTAGAAGATCATGGTGCGCTTTTCGTCCCGTATCTCCAGAAGATGCTCCCGGCGGCTCTTTTTGTTGACGCTGAGAAAGCCCTCAAAGGTGAACCGTCCCGACGGCATTCCCGAAACCGCCAGCGCCGTTACCACCGCGCTTGGTCCCGGCACGCAGGTGACGTGGATGCCAAGTGTGTGGCATTTATCCACGATGTTCTCGCCGGGGTCGCTGATGGCGGGCATTCCCGCGTCGGTCACAAGGACGCAGTTTTCCCCCTCAAGCAGCCTTGCGGTGATTACCTCGCCCTTCATGCGCTTGTTGTGTTCGTAATAGCTGATCAGCGGCTTTCTGATGCCGAAGTGATTGAGCAGCTTCATTGTCACGCGGGTGTCCTCGGCGGCAATGAAGTCGCAGCTCTCCAGGGCTTCAAGGGCACGGGGGCTGATGTCTCCCAGATTGCCTATGGGTGTGCCCACCAGAATCAGTTGTCCTGCCATTTTGCCTTATCACCGTACCTTCCGTAGATCCGTTTCATTTCGTCGGAATAATGCCCGTCGGCGCCCTCCACCATCAGCACCGGCAGACATTTCACGCCCGGTCTGCCGCCCCTGCGCCCTTCGATCAGCACCAGCCACGGCTCGGAGCCTTCCCGTTGCTGGACGAGCCGTATTCTTTTCGGCTCGATTCCCTGCTCCCGCATGGCGCAGATTACGTCCGCCATGCGCTCCGGACGCTGGCAGACGCACAGCCGCCCGCCGTATTTCAGCAGATACCTCGCCGCGCGGCACACGTCGCCTGAATCGCACGTTTGCTCGCTGCGGGCGAGCGTGCGTCCGGCGGTCTTGTTCTCAAAGCCCGCGCCGACGGGGAAGTAGGGCGGGTTGCAGGTCACCAGGCTGTATTTTTCCCTTGGGAGGTGTTTTTCTATCTCCCGCAGGTCGCATTCCATCACGCTGAATCTTTCGCCGTCGCCGTTTTCCCCGATGCTCCTGCGTGCCAGCGCGCAGCATTCCGGTTGCAGCTCCACGCCGATGACCTTTTCGCGCGGCGAGTCGCCGCACAGCCATAGCAGCGGGATGATGCCCCCGCCGGTGCAGAGATCGACGGCGGTATCGATTCTTTTGGGGGAAGCGAAATCGGCAAGCAGCACCGCGTCGGTGCCGAAGCGGGAATCCCGGCTGACGTATATCACCCTTCCCCCCGACAGAGGTTCCTTGGAACAGTGGTTCGTTTTATCAGTTTCCGTCATCATTATCAACTCGCCATCATGGAATCGGGAAAAATCAAACGGCGGAACGGCTCCGAAGCGGGAGCGTTCCGCCGAATGTTTCTCACTGTTACTCACCGCCCGGCTTCACATCCGGGCAGCAGGCTCTATGCGTAAGTAAAATGAATTACTCAGCAGAGGGAGCTCCGACAGGGCATGTGTCGGCGCAAGCGCCGCAGTCGATGCAGACATCGGGGTTGATAACGTAGGGTGTGCCCTCCGAGATAGCCTCTACGGGGCAGCCTGCTGCGCAAGCGCCGCAGCCGATGCATTCTTCACTGATTTTGTATGCCATAACAGCACCTCCATATAAAATTTGTAGCTTAATTATAACACATCAACGGGGAAAATGCAAGTATTTTGTCTTGATTTTTTATTGAATTTTTATTCAAATACAACACTTTTCTTACCAACCGACGCGAGGTAATCCTTTTTTCTGCACAATGCCTCCGGTCTCTCAGTCCTCGTATACGTTCATGACAAGTCCTGTCGTGGGCTTGGGATAGAAGTAGGTGGATTTCTGGGGCATTTTCTCGTCGGCGTCCACGATGTCCTTGATGTCCTGGATTCTGGTGGGATTGAGGATGAAGCAGCACTGGTATCTTCCCTCGTTGACGGCTGCAATGGCTTCGGTAAAGCTGCGGGTGTAGTTGACGCAGTCCTCGTTGTTGCAGTGCATGACGCGGTCGATGATCAGACGGTGCAGAATGCTGATGTCCAGATTCCTGAGCGCCTTGCTGCTGTCGGGCATGATCTCCTCCATGGCGGTGCTTCCGCTTCTCAGCCAGAGCAGGTACCATGTGTCGTTGCCGACATACCACGCCGTGACCTTCCTGCCTGTCTCGTAATATTCGCCAAGAGTGGGCTTGATCTGATTGATGCCGTGATATTCTTTTACATGGAAGTTCTCCCGGATCCTGCCGAGGTATTCCTCCACGTCAAAGCCCTCCGCGCCCTTGATGAGGCGGTGAGTGGGGAAGAGGGTGAACTGATCCTCGTCCATGCTGACCAGCATCATCATGACGTAGTCGCAGGGGGCGCCTTCGGGAGCGCCTGCTTCGCGGCACATATCGCGGTATTTCAGCGAGGTCTCGTATCTGTGATGTCCGTCGGCGATATAGAGATTTCTTCCGGTGAAGTCGCGGCAGAGGGCTGCCACGTCCACCTCGTCATCGATGACCCACAGGCGGTGGGTACAGTCGCCTTCCACTGCCTGAACGTCCGGCTTGCGTCCGGTCAGAATTTCCAGCTTGGATTCCGTGCGCCTGCCGCTGTCGGTGTAGAGGGAGTAGATGGTGCTGATATTGGCATGGGTGGCCTGAATCAGGTTAAGCCTGTCCGCCTTTGGCTTGGAAAGGGTGAACTCGTGCGGCATGATGACGCCCTTCTCGAATTCCTCGATTCTGACAAGGCTGATAATGCCCCTGACGCTCTTGACAACGCCTTCGGGTGTGGTGTATTCCTCCTCATAGATGTAAAGAGCCGGCTTGGGGTCGCGCTCCAGAATGCCGTCCTTCATCCAGCCGTCCAGTGTCGCCGCGGCTGCTTCATAGCGGTCGGAGACGCCCTCTTCTTCCACGGGAAGCTCTATCTTGACGATGTTGTTCGGGTTCTTGCTCAGATACCCGCGTCTCTGCTGCTCGTTGATGATGTCGTAGGGAGGACAGAGCAGATCGTCCATATCTCCCGCCTTCTGTGTGAAGCGAACGCCTCTGAATGGCTTGATTTCCGCCATATATTTCATCCTTTCAATTCTGTGAATTTATCATGTGTTGTCCTTCCGATTAACCGGTCGCCTGCCGTGTCCCGGAGGTCTTCCTTGCGTCATACTCCCGGAAGAAGCGCTCCGCACAGCCGGAAGCACCTGCGGCATTGCCGGTGATCGCGCTGTAGAGGGCGCTGCTCATGACAGGTCGCCATCTTCCGTCACTGTATCTGAATTCCACCTTGATCACATCGGTGACCATGCAGTCGGATAAGTCGCCGTCAAGCTGTCTGCACAGCGAGTCCTTTACGGCATTGTCGATCGCCTCGTCGTCCCGGTAGGAGCCGTGGCGCCATTCCTCGTCCGCGGTTTCCCGCATGATGCCGTCAAGCGCCTTTTGCATGACAAGCGCCAGATCGAGGTGATGGAGCCTGACCGACTGCCACGCGGAGGAACCGTTGATTTTCGGCTCCATGATGACAGCGGCTCTGAGGCTTTCGGCGACGGTTGTCAGCATCAGACCCTCGACGCTGTCGTCCGTATCATCCTTGCCGACTTCAAGGCGGTTGCCGGTCAGCTCAATGGCAGCCCGGTAGTCGCCGTCGGAAAGGTACCCGCAGAATTCCTTCCACGCTACCGTGGGATTGTCGTCCGCACGGATGTTCGTCCGTGCGCAGGCGGTCAGCAGCAGGCAGACGCCCGAGAGAAGCAGCGCAATGCCGATTTGCTTTGTCAGGCGCGCTGTCCGACGCAGCAGGTTATTCCGGAGCCTATTACTCGTTTGTTTTGTCCTCACCGGTTTCCTCTTCCTCGGTCAGCTCTTCCGTTTCCTCCGCGCCGGTCTCCTCCGGTTCTTCCGCAGAGTCGGCTTCCTCGTCGGCTTCGGTCGCTTCCTCCGCGTCGATCTCCTCCACGTCCTCCGGCTCTTCCGCGGAATCCTCCTCCGCTGCGCTTTCCTCTTCCTCAGCGTCCTCTTCTTCCTCGGAGTCCTCTTCGTCGGAGAGGTCGCCTGTCTTTCCGTCCGAGAAGTAGCTGATGCTGGCGACGTAGCCCACGAGGACGATAAAGACCGAAATGCCATAGGTAAGACGCGCGAAAAGTCCGTCAACGCTGAACATCTTCACCATGATGCCGAGCAGAAGGGCGAGGTTTACAATCAGGGCGATCAATTGCACGGCGGAAAAAACAAGAAATCCGGGCGACAGCGTCTTATTCCTGACCTTGGAAGAGAGACACGACACATTGCCGATGAAGAAAAGCAGCAGCAGTCCCACGGCGGTGATGGCGCACAGCGCGCCGAGGGGGAATGTGTCGGTTTGCAGAATAAAGCCCGAATAGAACAGGGCGGCAAAGGACGCGAACAGCATGCCGATGGTCAGAATGTCGAGTATGATGCCACCGGCGTTTTTCTTTGCGGATACTTTTGTGTTTTCCATAATGAATTGCTCCTTGGATAGTTTCAGAATATGGCCAGGCAGCATCCCCCGCCGACTGACTGCGGGTGTGACGGCTGCAAAAAAAGACCGATGTATAAATGTTATCATTTTCACGCGGTACAGTCAAGTGGTTTTTTATAAAAATATCTGACGGGGCGGGGGATGATATTTGTTGATTATTCTTTGCAGGCTGTATGGTGCTGTGGAATGGCGACGGCGGGAGTTTATTTCCCTGAGTGGTGGAGAGTGTTTGGAGATAGGCTGCCCTTCTTCGGCTTATTCCTTGGTTTTTTCGACGGCAAAGGCGTATTGGGCGGCGTTGCCGTTTTCCCACTCACATTCCAGCAGATAGTAATACATTTTATATTTCCTGTAGTCGAGCGTGAATGCGAATGTGCGGTCGGCAACGGCGGTCAGTTCTATCTCAGCGGTGTCGAAGGGAAGTCCGGAGTTGGCGCGGACGGTGTTGGCGTACTGCGTGAGCCGGAAAGAGGACGGAACGCCCTCCGCTTCGTCAAAGCTGATCCTGATCTCCGCGTTGTCCTTCGCATAGGGGGCGCGCGTATCCTTTGACACATAGTGCAGCATCATGGTTTTGTTCAGGCTGTCCTCCGAGACAAATTCCTTTCCGTACCAGTTGTATTGCAGCAGAAAGATCTCGCCGACTTCATTCCCGTCCGCCGTAACGGTGAACGCTTCGTCGACATTGACCCTCCTGACCGTCTGCTCCTGTGACGACAGCGTGTCCGCGGGGGAAACGGCGTTCGTATTCTTCTCTTTACCGCCGCAGGCGGTTGAGGCTGCAAGAAGACAGACCGACACAAGAAGCGCAACCGCTGTCCTTATACGCAAGCTGTAAGGTTTCATGCTTTCATCTCCTTGATCAAGATAGTAATATAATAAATCCGTTGTCAGAGGTTGTCAATACGAAAAGGAAAAATATCAGTCGCATATTGTCCTAAAAGAGTCCTCATTCTATAAATTTTTTGCAAAAAAAAATTAAAATCGGGTTGCAATTTCATTAATATATGGTATAATTTATGTAAATGGTTAATTCAAAACCGTCTGTTCACGATTTTTTAACAGGAGGCTTACTCAGGCGATGAATAATGAAAATAAAGAGAACAAGAAGAATAAAAAGAAGAGGGTTCACGGAAGGCTTAACATTAATTTGTCTAAGTCCGAATTCATGAACAACAATGAAACAAGATCCAATAAGCTCTTTGGCAAGATCTGTCTCTTTGCCGGTTTTCTGGTTCTGTTCTGCCTTGTTCTGAACGAGATGGGCGTTTTCCGGATCGCGCCGGTGATCATGAGAATCACCTGCATTGCGTCCGCTGTCCTTTTCTTTATTCCGTTTGTCATTTCCTATGTGCTTAAGAAAAACGGCGATTGGGTCAAGTATTTCATGATTACGGATATTCTGATCGTCGTGATCATGCTGTATTCGGTTTTGTCTTACCATGTGATGATGATGTGGCTTTTCCCGCTCGTCTCCAGCATTATTTATTTTGACAAGAAGCTGGTTCATTTTGCGATCTTTACCACCATTCCCGCCATTGTTCTGGGGCATTATCTCGCCTGCACCTTCCTGCTGCTGGGCGATGATCCTCTCCGCACCGTTCAGGCTGCCATGCTCTATGGCGCGCTTCCGAGAACCATTCTCTTCCTCTCCATCGCCTTTGTCGCCCGTCAGGTGACCAGGAAGGCGTCCAAGATGCTCTCCAACGCCATTGAAAATTCCAACGAAATCGGCAGAATGACCAGCGGCATTCAGCTGGTTATGAGCCAGACGCAGAATCTGATGGGCACGCGCGATATGCAGGGGTACGGTCGGCGTGCTTGACGGCGATCATTTCTATACCGTCGACAGCGACGGCAATCCCAACAACATCTGCCGCGACCTTGGCGACGACATCGGTTTTGAATTCCATAACGCGAGATTCAAGATGGCAAAGCATATCAACGGCGCTACAAGCTATGCCGAGGAGAGAGAGGGCTTTGTCAATATCCGCTTCTATGACAACGGAAAGCTCACCGGATTTGCCGTATTCAGACAGGATGTTGAATCCGACGATTACAGCATGAAGGAAGTTCTCAATATTTACACCTACAGCACGACCTCCATCATCAACAACACCATGCTTACCTTCGATATGTTCCGCACGCAGGAGCAGCTGGCGTATTCGCTCGCCGTTGTCTCCGAAAACTCCTCTCAGGAGACGGGTCAGCATATCCGCCGCGTTTCCGAGTATGCGCGTGTGATGGGTAAATTCATCTGCGAAAACGAGGAGCAGCTTGAGACGTTCCGCATTGCCGCTATGCTGCACGACATCGGCAAGCTGATGATTCCCAAGGAGATCATCGAAAAGCCGGGCAGACTCACCGCCGAGGAATTCGGCGTGATGAAGAAGCACGTTATCTACGGCAGAGACATCATCGGAAACGCCCCCGGCGACGTCATGGAAATGGCGCGGCATATCATCCTGCATCACCACGAGCGCTGGGACGGCACCGGCTATCTCGGCGTTTCGGGCGAGGATATCGACAAGTTTGCGAGATACGTCTCTGTCTGCGACGTTTTTGACGCGCTGCTCAGCCGCAGAAGCTACAAGGCGGCATGGCCGGCGCAGAAGGTCTATGAGGAAATCACCTCTCAGAGCGGCAGACAGTTTGACCCCGCGGCTGTTGAGGCGTTCAAGAAATGCTACGTTGAAATGCTGAAAATCAGAGACAAGTTCCCCGACGATGAGAATGATGAGGAGAATCTCGTCTCCGCTGATTCCAAGATCGTCACCGCCGAGAATGACAAGATCAACGAGCAGGAGGAGCAGAAGAAGCGCAAGGGGCTTCCCAAGATCAATGTCGATCCCGCTCTCGTCACGCCTATCTCTATTTAGACTTTTTCTCGATTCCTTTCTTTTTCGTCTCCCCCTGTGCCGCGCAAACGTCACAGGGGGAGACGTTTTTCTCTCCAGAAGCGGAAAAAAGGGTGTGCCTTGCGTTTTGCGGCAGGACACACCCTTATTATTTTCAATCAATTATGGAACCGCTTTGGCTTGCTGACGCCCTTCCGTTCCGCGCTGCGGGGATTTGCCTTGGCACGGTGTGAGGAAATGCGCTTGGTCGGCGGTTTATGTAAAAATCAGTCCATCTGCGACTCCACAAAGCACATGCCGTCGCCGCTGTTTTCCTTGTCGTCCGTCCAGCGGAGTGTGCCGCTGACGATTTTGAAGGAGCCGGAGCCGTCCTTGTAGATGATTTTGGTTTTTTCCTTGCCGTCATCGGAGTAGGTCACGTCCTTATGAACCGCGCCGCCCTTGCAGACGAGAGAGGTAGTTTTTTTGTCGAAGGTGCAGGGATAGGTCCAGAATGATGTTTCAAATGCGCTGCTGCCCCAGGTAATCGTGGCGACATACGCCTTTTTGCTCTTTTTGATCTCGATGGAGCATCTGTCGCAGATCCATGTGTGCAGATAGCTTTCAGGGGTCAGTTTTTCGTCGATACCGTCGCGCATGAAGTGCATCTCTCCGTCGTGACCGGAGTACAGATGATCCTGTCTGTCGCTGCCTCCGTCCTTGGAAAAGCCCGCCCAGAACTCGCCGCTGGATCTGTAGAAGTCGTACCACAGGGATTTGGAGCCGTCGGGATGATCCTCTTCTTCTACCTCGATCGTTCCCTCCGCCACCGGATCGCCGCTGAAGTCCTTGACGGCAAAGGAGCCGTCCTCGTTCACGGTCAACGTATAGGGGAACACATTGACCTCCGTCCATGTGCCGGCTATGCCGCTGACGTCGACGCTATCCGGCTGGGACGTTTCTTCCTCACCGCAGGCGGTCATGGCTGTCAGCATGCCCACCGTCAGCAGGCAGGCAAGGAGCTTTCTGAATGACAATCTGTTTTTCATGGTGATTCCTCCTGAATTGTATGAATGTATTTGCTGATTGCAAAGTGAAAAAACGCAAATCTGAGAAGCGGCGCGTTGGGGTATGTCCGGGCGCGTGGGAATTCCTGCCCTGCGCCGGGGGCGACTCACCCACCGCAAGCGGTCCCCCCTCCCTTTCAGGGAGGGTTTTTTTGGTGCGTGGGGGGGAGGGATTTTTGGCTGCTGCCTGCTACTTGTTTCGAGCGCCTGATTCTGGCAGACCCCAGCCGGAGACGTTCCCTTGCTGAAGAGCCGTTATAATGCGTCCGGTCAGGTCGGGATATTTGCGTTCCAACTGCCGGAGCAGCGCCTGCGATTCCGCCCGTTCGGTGCAGCCGTCGGCGGGACAGCGGCTTTTCATCACCGGCAGGCAAAGCCTTTCGGCGGCGGCGGCAATCTCGCTTTCGCGGCAGAAGATCATGGGGCGGATGAGGGTGATTCCCTTGCGGTCGAGATAAGTGACGGGGGAGAAGCAGCTCAGGCGGCTGCCGGTCGTGAGGTTCATCCAGAAGGTCGCTGCCGCGTCATCCATGTGATGACCGAGCGCGAGCCGCGTGCAGCCGACTTCAAGCGCCATGTTGTGCAGGATGCCCCGCCGCATTCTGGCGCAGAGGGAGCAGGGAGCGGCTTCCTTCCGTTCCTCAAAGATGATCTCGCCCAGCCGCGATCGCTTAATGACGAGCGGCACGTTCAGCTTGGCGCAGAGAGTCTCCACGCCGCCATAATCGGAGGGGACGCCCCCGAAGCAGGGGTCGAGACAGAGCGCCGTAAGCGAAAACCGCGAGGGGTGGAAGTCGCGCAGGGCTGCCATCAGACGCAGCAGCATGAGGGAATCCTTGCCGCCGGAAACCCCGACGGCAATCGCTTCATTCTGCCCGAGCATGCCGTATTTGTCGGCGGCGGCGCGGGTCTTGGAGAGTAATTTTTTCATATCATTCCATTCGCTTCACTTCACGCCAGATGAAGAAGGTCGATGAGCAGGAGCTTGCTGATGCCATAATATGTCACGACAGCCACCAAGTCGTTGATGGTCGTGATCAGCGGGCCGGAGGCGACTGCCGGGTCTATTCTGATCCTCTTGAAGAAGAGCGGAATGAGCGTTCCCACCGCGCTGGAAATCAGCATGGCGAGTATCAGCGAGAAGCCGATGCAGCCCGAAACGGCAAAGGAGAACAACGCGGGTCTGCCCTTGAAGAGCATGATGTACAGTCCGATGAAAATCACGCCGACCACGCTGAGCAGAATGCCGTTGAAGAGACCTACCCGCATTTCCTTCAGGACGAGGTGGAGCTTTTGGGAGAAGGTGAGGTTTTCGTCGGTCAGCACCCGGATGGTCACGGCGAGCGATTGGGTGCCGACGTTGCCCGCCATGTCGAGGATCAGCGACTGGAACGCCATGATCAGCGTCAGCTGCGCTACGACCGCCTCAAAGACGCCCACCACGCCGGAAACGGCAATGCCCAGCCCCAGCAGGATGATCAGCCACGGCAGACGCTTGCGCATGCTGTCAAGAAGCGGCTCGTTCAGATCCTCCTCCGCGATCAGACCAGCCAGACGGGCGTAATCCTCGCCCATCTCGTCGTCCACCACTTCAATGACGCTCTGCGCCGTGATGACGCCGAGCAGACGGTTGCCGTTGTCCAGGACGGGGACGAAGTCCTCGCCGTAGTCCTTCAGCTTTTCGATACAGTCGTCGATGGATTCGTTGGCGTAGACGTAGGGGAAGGAGGTGGTCGTCAGTTCCTCCAGACTGTCGGTGCTGTCGGCGGTGATGAGATCCTTCAGGTCGATGGCACCGTAGAATTCGCCCGCCTCGTCCACCGTGAAGAGGGTGGAGATGTTGTCGTTTTCCTTCGCCTGACGTATCAGCTCCTTCATCGCCTCCTTGATGGAGAGATTTTCGCGGATGCTGATGAAGTTGGTGGTCATTTTGCTGCCGATCTCGTCGTCGTCGAAGGACGCGATCAGGCGGATGTCGTCGCGTATCTCCGGCTTGAGGAAGTCGATGATCAGCGCGCGTTTTTCCTTGTTGATCTCGTGCAGCACGTCCGCGGCGGTGTCGGTTTCCAGCTCGGAGATAACGCCCGCCGCCTTGTGAATGTCCATTTCGTCCAGATAGACGCCCGCGTCGTCCTCGTCGATGTATTCAAAGACGTCGGCGAGCATATCGACCGTGCAGACGCGGTAAAGCCTGCGGCGTTCGGCGGGGGAGAGGAGCGCCATCGACTGCGCGATGTCGTTGCCGTGGTAATCCTCGAGACGGCTCTGCATGGCCTTCGGCGAGAGCTTTCCCCTGATGATGCTGACAATTTCTCCCTCGTAGTCGGGCTTGACCTTGCCTTCGGCGGCGGAAAGGTCGTTGGTCTGTAATTCGGTGGTTTGGATGGTTTCCTTTGTCATTTTTGATCACTCCGTTCTGCGTTATGGAAGGAATAAGCAGCAACGGACAAATGCGGCAGACTCCGCGCGTTGAAAAAAAGCATCGGCGGGCTGCCTGAAAACCCCCTGCCGGCGGTCAGCCGCAAGGGAAGGCAAAATCATGTACGCACTGATTCTCACACGTGCAAAAAAGGCGGGTAAAGCGACTGCCCGAACCCTGCTATGCGGTGTGGAGGCTTGGATTTTGTCTGATTCTCACATTTGCCGCCGCAACTGTCTCCGTTTGTAGTGGTCACTTTACTCACCTCGCTTGTCTGACTGAATGATTCAATAAAAGTATATCACAGGCGCTTCGCCATGTCAATTTATCGGACGGCACATTCACAGATTTTTTTAATTTTTTCTTTTTTTTGCGGGATTTCCTGAAATAATTTTTCGATTGCAATATGTTTGTTGACATTATTTTTGAGTGTGGTATAATTAAATTGACAGGCTGCGGGTTTTTTATGTGGATTCCGGCAAAATGCAGCCAACCATCGAACGGAGGAATATTCTGATATGAATATACATGTAATCGGCACGGTAAACGGCGAGGTCAACGAGGGTATGAGAAACATTGCCACTCACATTTCCCGCGCCTTTGAAAAGGAACACACGGTCATCTATTCGGGGCTGCGGCAGCTGCCGAAGATTATCTTCGATTCCAAGAAGGCGGACGTCACCTTTATCTTCGCATGGGCCGACAAGCACATCTATGAGCTTGTCAGGGCTGTGTCGGCGCTCTGTCCTGACGTCTGGGTGGCGCTGGTGCAGAAGCCGTCCGATGAATTCATCTCCCTTGTCCGCGATAATCCGCTCGGGTGCAGCTATCTCTACATATTTGACGACGATGTGAGGGATCTGAAGGTCGCCGAGGGCAAGGCGCTCCGGCGCTTCTCGGTCGGTATCAACACGGAGAAGTTCGTCCCCTGCGACGAAGCCGGTTCCAGGGAGCTGAAGGAAAAATACGGCTTTGACCCCGAAAAGCCGCTGCTGCTGCATGTGGGACATTGCTCCGCCGGAAGGGGACTGGAGGATTTTCTGCACGTCCGATCCGCCCAACGTCTGATCATTTCCAGCGGTATGTATGAGGACGAGGCGCTTGTCAGTTCGCTCGAGGAGGACGGCGTTACCATTATGTCCGGTTATCTCCGGAACGTCGAGGAAATTTTCCGCATGTCCGACGCGTATCTCTTCCCGACCCGCAGCACTGAGAACGTCATCAGTATTCCGCTTTCCGTCATGGAGGCGCTTGCCTGCGGCGTGCCGGTCATCGGCTACCGCACCTTTGTCAATTTCGCCGGCATCGGCTGCTCCGAGGGCGCGGTCACCTTCATCGACTCCCCCGAGGAAATCGACCGCATTCTCCCTGAGGTCGCCGCCAGGAAATCCCCCGTGTCCATGCTCCGGGACACCGGCACATGGGACGATTCCGCCGCGGAGATTCTCCGCTTTGTCACCGAACAGGGCTGATAGTTGTCCTGAGGCTGGGGAATGAGCCGTGATGAAGGGCGCGGGCGTTCCCCGGATACTGTTCCGCAATCAATTATGAAAGGGGTAGGCTTATGAAAAAAAGCAGGATTCTGGCTGCCGCCATGGCTTCGATCGCGCTGACGGGAACGCTCAGTTCGTGCGCGTTCAGCCCGGAGGAAAACAACGAGCCGGATGTTTACGGTCCGCCGCGTTCCTATGAGGAACCGGTGGAGGAACCTGAATCGGAGGCGGAGCCAACAGAGGATTACGATCCCGTCATGAATATCGAGCCGGATGTTTACGGTCCGCCGCCGACGGATTAAGTCCGTTGCGCTTCATGACAGATATGCTTCAATAGACTTAAGGAGGTCATCATCAATGAAAAAAAGCAGAATTCTGGCAGCCGCTATGGCTTCGATCGCGCTGACAGGCGCGCTTGCTTCCTGCGGCAAGGACGAGGATTTTGAATCAGAGAATAACGCCAATGTCTGCGTTTACGGTCCGCCGCCCGTTTTCAGCGACGAGGACGTAGAGACCGGCGCTGTCGACGGAGAGGAATTCTTTGCCTCCTCCTCCGCGGAGGGGGAGCAGGCGTCCGTTTCGCAGGGTGACTGACGATGAATCCGACCGACGTTAAAATTCAGCACATGCGGCGGCTCGCTGAATATCGCAGAAGCATAATCGGTGCGCCGCCGCTCAGAAATCTATTCTTGGAGCTGACGCTCCGCTGCAATGAGCGCTGCCTTCACTGCGGCAGCCGCTGCGGTGAACACGACCGCGTGCCGGAGCTGTCGCTGGAACAGTACAGGCAAATCCTCGACGACGTCAAGCGCGATTTCGGCGCGGAACAGCTCGAGCTGGACATCACTGGCGGCGAACCGCTGCTGCGGAGGGATTTCTTTGACATCATGGGCTATGCCCATTCCCTCGGCTTCCGCTGGGGCATGACCAGCAACGCCACGCTGATCGACGATGGCGTCGCCCGCAGGCTGCGCGAATGCGGCATGAAAACCATCTCCGTCAGCATCGACGGACTGGAGGCGACGCACGACGCGCTGCGGGGGATGAAGGGCGCGTATGCCGGCGCGATGCGGGGCATTCAGGCTTTGATCCGTCAGGGCGGCTTTCAGGCGGTTCAGGTGACAACTGTGGTGAATCACCGCAATTTCGGCGAGCTGTCGGCGCTGTTTGACATTTTCCGTGACATGGACATCGATTCGTGGCGCGTCATCAACATCGAGCCCATCGGCAGGGCGTTGGATACGCCCGATCTCATGCTCACGGACGACGAATACCGCGCTATGTTCGACTTCATCCGGGAGAAGCGCCTGGAGGGCTATCCGCTGACCTACGGGTGCAGCCACTTCTTAGGGACGGAATACGAGCGTCAGGTGCGCCAATGGTACTTCCTGTGCAATGCGGGCATCTACACCGCGAGCATTGCCGCCAACGGGGACATCTTAGCCTGTCTGGACATCGAACGCCGCCCGGAGCTTACGCAGGGCAATATCCTCTCCGACAGCCTGAAGGACGTGTGGGAGAAGAAATTCAAAATCTTCCGCAGCGACCTCAGCGATCTGAACGAAAAGTGCCGCGCGTGCGACTGCTGCGAATTCTGTCACGGCGGGGCGCACCACAGTTGGGATTATGACCGCAACAAACAGCGGGTTTGCTTCAAGGATATTTTGTTCTGATGCGCTCGCCTAATCCACACGCTGAAAAGGGGAATCATCTTTTGAGAGGCGAAAAACTCTTTAAAAACACCGTGGTCGGTGTGCTTTCGCAGGCGATTGCCGCGCTGACCGCCGCTGTCGTTCAGCTGGTGTTCATCAAATACATGATCAAGGAATATCTGGGGGCGAAGAACCTCTTCTCCAATATTCTGGATTTCCTGTCGCTTGCCGAGCTTGGCATCGGTCTGGTGCTGGTCTACAGCATGTACCAGCCGCTCGCCGAAAAAAACGAGCGCAAGCTGATCGCCCTGACGCAGTTTTACAAGAAGGCGTACCGGCTGATCGCCGGGATGGTCTTCGGGTCGGGACTGCTCCTGATGCCGTTCCTGTCCTTCTTCATTGAAAATATGGACGACGTGCCGCACGCGCGGTTCATCTTTTTCCTTTATCTCGTCAGCTCCGCGTCGTCCTATCTGTTTGTCTACAAGCAGTCCATTCTCAACGCTGATCAGAGGCTTTACATTGTCCATCTTTTCAGCATGATCTTTTCCATCGTCCAATGCGTGCTACAAATTCTCATTCTTGTCAGCGGCAGCAGGAACAAATTCTTTTATTACCTCATCGTGCAGACGGTGCTGGTGGTGCTCAAAAACTTCCTGCTCACCCGCAAGGCGGAACACCTGTACCCCTTCCTTAATACGAAGGAGAAGATTCTGCTCACTAAGGACGAAAAAAAGGCGATCTACAAGAATGTGTTCGCCATGTTCAATCACCGCGTCGGCGCGGTGGTGCTTGGCTCCACCGACAATCTGCTGATCTCCAAATTCATCGGCATTATCTATTGCGGATTCTACGGCAATTTCAAGATGATCGTCAATCTGATGACCGCCTTCATCAGCCAGTTCTTCAACGCCATGCTCTCCAGCGTGGGCAATATGTCGGCGCTCGAATCGAAGGACACGGTTTACAAGACCTTTAAATACCTGCATTTTCTCAGCTTCTGGATGTACACCTTCTGCACGGTGGCGTTCATCGAGCTTGCCAATCCCGTGCTGATGCAGATTCTCACCCTTATGGGGGTGGAGGACGTGCAGTCCTACGGCTTTACCTTCCCGACCATCCTGATGATCGGTCTGAACTTCTACGTTATCGGCATTCGCAAGGTGCCGCTCACCTTCAAGGAGGCCATGGGTCTGCTCTGGTACGACCGCTACAAGCCGATTGTCGAGGCGGTCATCAATGTGGTGGTTTCCATCGCCGCCATTCAGAGCATGGGGATCGCCGGTATCTTCTTCGGAACCATTTTCAGCATGGCTGTCACCTCGCTCTGGGTGGAGCCGCTGGTGCTCTTCCGCCACGGACTCAAGCGCTCCATGGGCGAATTCTGGGCGAAGGAATTCGTCTACCTCGGCTTCTCAGGCGCGATGATCGCCCTGACGCATGTTGCCGACATGAAGCTGGTGAACGATACCCTGCGGCTGACCGGCTGGCTGGAAATTCTCGCGAAGCTGGGCGTGTGCCTGATTCTTCCCAATGCGCTGATCGCCCTCTGCTTCTGCCGGATGAAGGAATTCGGCGAGCTGTTCGGCGCGATAGGGCATATTGTGTTCAAGAAGAACAAGCCGGTTCCCGTCGAGGCGGCGCAGTAATGTGTCGTCCGTCCATGTGGTTGAGTTTGTTATTAATTCTTCAATTAATATATTTATTTCACTTACAAGCGCTTCTGTCCTGACAGAGGCGCGGAAGGAGTCAAATCGTTATGGCAAATGAATCAAGAGCTTTCAGAATGCCGCAAAACATGTCGCTCGAGGATATTGTCAAATCCGTCGAGTCTTTTCTCAACGTTGAAAAGTCGATGGAAACCCAGTCCTCGCCCACGACCGACGGCTTTGTGCTTCAGGCAAGTCAGCCGAAGGACGCGTGGAGAACCATTTCGGGCACCAGACTGGCCATTACCGTGCATTTCATGCTGACAAGCGACGTTCTGAATGTGACCGTCGGCGAGGGTCAGTGGTCGGATAAGATCGGCGCGGGCGCTATCGGATGGTTTGTGGCGTGGCCGCTTGCGGTTACGGCGCTTTTCGGCGCGTACCGCCAGAAGAATCTTCCCGCCGAGATTTTCGGCGCGATCGAGCGTTCCATCATGCTCGGCGGTCAGCAGATCGTGATCAACGGCTCCGGCAGCCGGGTCGGACAGGGCATGATCGTTTGCCCCAACTGCAAGACGCAGAACGCCTCCACCAGCAAGTTCTGTGTGAACTGCGGCACGTTGCTGCTCAACAAATGCCCCAATTGCAACACCGACATCACCCCCGGCAATAAATTCTGTCCCGAATGCGGTCATAAGCTGCCATAATCGGCAGACGATGACAAGAAGCCTCCCGCCTGTGCCTTTCACTTGCACGGACGGGAGGCTTGTTTAATTATTTATCCATTGCGGGAAGGGGGCTCAGTTGACGACAAAGCTCTCCTGAACCGCGCGCTTCAGCTCCCAGAGATGGAGGGAGGCGTCGCCCTCGACTGTCAGTCTTTCCTCGCCCTCGGTCGGGAAAATGCGGGAGGAGAATACCGCGTCGCCGTCGTTGACGAATATCTCAATCGAGCTGCGGTCGATGAAGACGCGCAGATGGAAAAGTCCCTTGGGAAGCGGCCGCGCGCGCTGCTCGCCTTGTTCGGTGTTAAACCGCCGCTTCATCCCGGAGCGGTCTACGGTGATCTCCTTCGCGGTATCGTCGTAGGCAATGGACAGACCGCCCTTGCCCTTTGCGTCGGCAAAGAGACGCAGCGTCAGATCCCCGCCCCGGCTGATCAGCTCCAGCTCGCATGCGCGCGGCAGCAGGTCGGTCGATTCGAGGTCGATCTTTTTGCCGCGAAGGGCGCGCAGCTCGTCCAACGGCTGCTGGATGAGCCGGTGATCGCGCACTCTCAGCTCACGTGGAAGCGTCAGACAGCCCGACCAGTCCTCCTCGTCGGTGGGATAGGACGCGTCGGGAAGTCCCATCCACGCGACCAACGTCGCCTTGTTTTTGTCGTGGGGGTTGGCGGCGCACTCGGCGGCGTAGGAATCAAAGCCGAAGTCCAGCACGTGGAAGCGGGTGTTTTCAGGGCGGAAGGTGAGGGAATGCCAGTCCATATGTCCTAAGAGATAGCCGTTGTGGTGTACCGTGCCGCCCCTGCCCGGAAGGGTGAGGTGCTGCGGACAGAACAGCAGCACGTCGTAACCGCTGATGCGCTCGATGGAGGGACATTCCCACATGTCGCCGAAATCCTCAAAGCCCGGCACATGGAGCTGTCCGGCAAACTGCCAGCCCTCCGTCGGGGAGTCGGAGCGGTAGATGAGACAGCAGCCCTTCTTCTCCTTTGTCTGCGCGCCAAGAATGATGTAATACTGTCCTGTTTCCTCGACAAAGAGGATTTTGGGGTCGCGCTGATGTTCGGTATACTCCTCGTTCATGCCGAAGAGCGGCGGCAGCTTGATGACCGTTCCGTCGTCCCTGAGATCGACAAGGCAGGTGTAGGGGCGGCGCGTCCAGTCCTCGTCGCGGTGATTGCCGGTGTAATAGAGATAAAGCTGATCCCCCAGCGGCAGGGCGGAGCCGGAATATGCGCCCTTGTTGTCGTATTCCGTGTCCGGCTTGATGCATACGCCGGCGTTTTTCCAGTTGACGAGATCCTCCGAGACGGTGTGATACCAGTATTTCAGCCCGTGTACCGCGCCCCACGGACACCATTGGTAAAAGAGGTGCCACACGCCGTCATGAAAAACGAAGCCGTTGGGGTCGTTCAGCAGTCCGGTGACGCTCTGTATGTGGTAATGCTGCCGGTAATCCGATTTTCTGATGCGTTCATGCAGCGGACGTATCTCATCGGCGCTTTTCAGCACGCGGTAGCGTTCTTCCTTTGTCCATGTTTTCATTCTCCCGATACCTCCTTGTTAAGCTGTTTGACAGGGAATTGTAAGAGTGAATAATTGCGTAGATCGGCGGATTGGTGCGTTGGGATATGTCCGGGCGCGTGGGAATTCCTGCCCTGCGCCGGGGGCGACTCACCCACCGCAAGCGGTCCCCCCTCCCTTTCAGGGAGGGTTTTTGGGGGCGTTG
>ONDC01000006.1:0-10596 GCA_900316495.1 uncultured Eubacteriales bacterium | reverse complement strand
GGGGGGCGTTGGGGGATGTCCGGCGCGTGGGAATTCCTGCCCTGCGCCGGGGGCGACTCACCCACCGCAAGCGGTCCCCCCTCCCTTTCAGGGAGGGTTTTGGGGGGCGTGGGGGTATATCCGGGTGCGTGGGAATTCCTGCCCTGCGCCGGGGGCGACTCACCCACCGCAAGCGGTCCCCCCTCCCTTTCAGGGAGGGTTTGTGGGGGCGCGGGAAGTGGTTTATTTTTGCTTTACAAGTCCACACAATCTGCTTTCTCCTACCTGCTGCCTTTTTCGATCGCCTGAAGCTGTTTGTATTACCAATTGCTTCTGACCTTGAACCCTCGTTCATCAGGAACCGGATCAAGCCATTTCGTTTCCATGCGTTCAATGCGGATATACGGATCGCTGTCGATTTCCGCGATGACGTCGTTGATCTGCTGCTCCGTTCCTTGAATTTCCATGATGACGGATCTGTCGTGTTGGTTCTCTACCCATCCCGTCACGCCCTTGCGCTTGGCTGCCTGCTGCGCTTTATAGCGGAATCCGACAGACTGCACACGTCCGAAAAAACGGATATGTTTTCTTTGAAGGTGATTTTCTTTTTCCAATTAGCTCACATCCTCAATGATTCCGCAAACAACAAAACCGACAGAGAAAGCCTGCCGGTTTTGCTTTTATTCGGAGCGAATTCTGATACTGATTGTCACCGCAGTGAACATTTCATAAATCGTTATTTACTTATTTTTTCCCTTTGCCGAAAAGAGAGAATTTTTTCTTTTTTGTCTGTTCGACTGATTCCGGTTCCGGCGTTTCAGCGGGCTTTTCTTCCTGCTCCGCAGGGGTGGCGGCTGCCTTTCCGCCGCCGAGATCGGTCTCCCGGATAATCTTTCTGAGACTCAGTATGCCGCCGGGGTTGACGCTGAGTTCGTCCAGACCCATGCGCAGGAAGGTTTCGGTCAGCGTCGGATCCGCGCCGAGTTCGCCGCAGATACCTACCCAGCAATTGTGCCTGTGTCCTGCCTGAACGGTCATTTCAATCAGACGGAGGACGGCCGGATGATGAGAATCATAGAACGGATCGAGCTTCGGATTCTGACGGTCTATCGCCAGCGTGTACTGCGTGAGATCGTTGGTGCCGATGGAGAAGAATTCCACTTCTTCCGCCAGCTCATCCGCGACCATGACGGCGGCGGGCGTCTCGATCATGATGCCGATCTCCACCTCGCCGATCTCTTTGCCTTCCGCCAGAAGCTCCTTGCGGCATTCCTCAAGAATTGCCTTGGCTTGCTTTACCTCGCTGACCGAGATAATCATCGGGAACATGATGCTTACCTTGCCATAGGCGGCGGCGCGCAGGATGGCTCTGATCTGTGCCTTGAAAATATCGTGCTGCATGAGACAGATGCGGATGGCGCGATAGCCCAGCGCGGGATTCTCTTCCTTGGGCAGGTTGAAGTAATCCGCCTGTTTATCCGCGCCGATGTCGAGCGTGCGGATAATGACCTTCTTGCCGCCCATCATCTCGGCAACCTTTTTATATATGGCAAACTGTTCATCCTCTGTGGGGAAGGTCGCCGAATGCAGGTAGATGAATTCCGAGCGGAAGAGACCTATGCCGCCCGCGTCGTTGTCCAGTACCATTCCGACGTCGGAGACGTTTCCGATATTGGCGTAGAGGTTGATGGTTCTGCCGTCAAGGGTGACATTCGGCTGACCCTTCAACTGCTGCAGCATGGCGCGCTGTTCCAGATCGCGGACGCGCTTTTCATCAAGCGTTCTGAGCAATTCCTCTGTGGGATCGATGTAGATGCAGCTGTTGTATCCGTCGATGATGGCCATTCTGCCGTCCCAATCCTCGCTGATCTCTGTGCCGATGAGAGCGGGGATGTTCATGTTGCGGGCGAGAATCGCGGTGTGGCTGTTGGTGCTTCCCAGACGGGTGACGAATCCCAAGAGCTTGCTCTTGTCAAGCTGGACGGTCTCCGACGGCGCAAGATCCTCGGCGACGATGATGAACGGTTCGTCGCTGTCGGCGGGGCCGGTGTCCGCTCCTGTGAGGATATTAACCATACGTCCTGAAATATCCCGCACGTCTGCCGCGCGCGCCTTCATGTATTCGTCATCCATGGAAGCGAATGTCTCCGCAAAGTTCTCGCCGGTGGTCTTGACCGCGAATTCAGCCGTCTTGCCATCGGAATTGATCAGCTCGGTGATTGCCTCGACGTAATCATCGTCCTCGAGCATCATCATGTGGATCTCAAAGATAGCGGCGTGTTCTTCGCCCGCTTCCAGAGCAGCCTTGTCGTACAACGCCTGAAGCTGCTCTGAAGCCAGCGCCCTCGCATCCTCGTAGCGCTTCAGTTCAGCGGCAGGGTCTGCGGCGTTTTCTTTGATTTCCGCCTGTTTCTTGGCAAGAAATTTGATTTTTCCGATGGCAATGCCCTTCAGAATGGATTTACCTTTTGCTGTTATCATAGAGCATACCTCCTTATTTGGATATATCAGCTAATGATGATCAGAGGTTCTCCTTGAAGAATTTTTCGATGGTCTCGGCGGCGGTGTCCTCGTCAGCGCCTTCAATGGCGATTTCCACGGTGTCGCCGCACTTGATGCCCATGCCCATGAGCGCCATGAGCTTTCTCAGATCGACGGTCTTATCGCCCTTGGTGATGGTGCAGGTGCTGGCGAAAGGCTTGACCGCTTTTACCAGAATTCCGGCGGGACGGGCATGGATTCCTACGGGATCGGTGATGGTGTAAGTGAATTTTTTCATTGTGACAATCTCCTTGTTTTATTTTTTTCAGATGATTGTAAAAGTGAAGGGAGAGCGTAAATCCGAGGATTGGCGCATTGGAAAAAGCAGCTGTTCTCTCCGATTTAGCAAAGGATAATCGTGATTTGCACTTTTTCCGTTGCGCCCGGGTGCATTAAATTTTGAGGCGCGTCGCAGCGAGGGGCGCTGCCCCTCTTTTGCGGTTTCACCGCAAAAGTACCCCGGCAGGGCCCTGCCCTGCACCCGCCAGGGAGCAATGCCCCCTGGACCCCGCGCTCGCATTCGCTCGCTTAATTGGCGCTGCGAGCTTTCCTTGTTTTGTTTTATGCTTCGACGGTCTCCGTTTCTTTGGCGGATTCCCCGTTGCTGACGGTAATCACGCAATCCAGCGGCTCGCATTCGCCCTCGTTGATTGCAAGCTCCGCGTAATCGTCGCTGTTGGTGACCAGAACAGCGGTTGTGGTGGAATAGCCCGCCGCCTTGATCTTGTCGATGTCAAAGGTCATGAGCTTCTGTCCGGCCTTGACCTGATCGCCTTCCGCGCAGAACAGCTCGAAGCCGTCGCCTTCCATCGCAACGGTGTTCACGCCGACGTGAATGAGCAGTTCCATGCCGTCGGGAGAGGAAATGCCGATCGCGTGGCGGGTTTCGGTGGTGGAGGAAATTTCGCCGTCAAAGGGGGCGTAGACCACGCCTTCCTCCGGCTCGATGCCGACGCCCTCGCCCAGCACGCCGGCGGCGAAGGTTTCATCCGGAATGTCCGCTGAGGGAATGACGTTGCCCTTGATGGGAGCGTATACCTTGCCGGGCTCGCAGGTGATTTCGGGAAGAGCGGGGGATTCCTCCGCCGCTTCGCCTTCTTCTTCAGGCTTGTCGTGATACAGGAACCATGAGAGCGTGAAGGAAACTCCGAACGATACGGCAAGCATAATCGCGTATTGCCAGATAAAGTCGGCGCAGGTGAGGAATCCGAAGAGACCCGTTACGCCGTAGGCTGTCGCCCCTATGCCGAGCATAGCGCCGACCGCAGCGCCGCACGCGCCGCCGATCATGCCGCAGACCAACGGCTTGATAAGGCGGAGGTTCACGCCGAAGATGGCAGGCTCGGTAATGCCAAGGAACGCGGAAAGGGAGGAGGGAAGAGCCAGCGTCTTGAACTTCTGGTTCTTTGTCTTAAGCGCCACGGCAAAGCAGGCGGCGCCCTGTGCGAAGTTGGCGGAGGAGGCGATGGGCATCCAGGTGTTCTTGCCCGTGCTGAGCATCCGCGCTTCGACCGTGTTGTACATATGGTGTACGCCGGCGACAACCGTGAGCGGGTAAATCGCGCCGGCAACAGCCGCGCCGAGACCGTAGGGGATCTTGATGATCCACTGTACCGCGATAAGGATCCATTCCTCAAGGGTGGAGAAAACCGGTCCGAAAATGGTGAGGGTGAGATAGCCTGTCACCAGCACGGTGACGAGCGGGGTGACAAAGAGGTCGATCATCTCGGGAACCTTCTCATGCAGCTTCTTCTCTAAGAAGCACATGAACCACACGGCGATGATGACCGGGATGACGTGTCCCTGATAGCCTGTCAGATTGATGTTGTACAGACCGAACCAGACGGACGCCTGCGGGATCTTCTCGCCGGCTTCTAACATGCTGGCGACGCTCCACGCGTTCACGAGATCGGTATGCACCATGATCATGCCGATGACCGCGCCAAGGAAGATGTTGCCACCGAACACGCGGGCGGCGGAAACGGCGATCAGGATCGGAAGGAATACGAACGCCGCGTTGCTGAAGAGGTGAAGTATCTGATATGTGCCGGAATTTGCCATGTCGGGCCAGATTTTGGTCATGCCCTCGAGCAGACCCATCATCAGACCGGCGGCGACGATGGCGGGAAGAATGGGAACGAATACGTCGCCCAGCGCCTTGATCATGCGGAAGGGCAACGGCTGCTTGGCAGCGGCGGCGGCCTTGACGTCGGCCTTGGTGGCGGCGGTCATGCCGCTGATGTCGAGGAATTCATCATACACCTTGTTGACCACGCCGGTGCCGATGATGATCTGGAGCTGACCGTTGGAGCTGAATACGCCCTTGACGCCTTCGACGTCCTCAAGCTTCTTCATGTCCACCTTGCTGTTGTCATTGGTCACAAGACGAAGTCTTGTGGCGCAATGTGCGGCGGAGACCAGATTCTCTTTTTTCCCAACGAGATCGTAGATTTCCTGCGCGCATTTCCTGTAATCCATAAAAACACTCCTTTGTTTTATCTATTTTTCAAGACAAGCGGACCGTCTTGAAATCGATTACAATATTATTGTACCGCTTTTCGCTCTTGTTGTAAATTGACAATAATTACAAACATACTTTAAAAATATAGGGATAATTGTCTAAATCAGGTGGAGCTTCTCAAACGCCTTGTAAAGACCGTCGTCGCTTACCGCGGGACAGACATAATCCGCCATTTCCTTCATCGCGGGGTGGCCGTTTTCCATACACACGCTGTAGCCGACCGCTTCAAACATCTCCCTGTCGTTCATGCTGTCGCCGAAGCCGATGGTGTCGGCAATGTCCTTGCCGAGGTATTCGCAGAGCCTGTGGATGCCGATGCCCTTGTTGAAGTCCAGCCCGAACACCTCGCCGTTGAGACAGCCCACCGCTTCAAGGTTCTGCACGCAGAACACAAAATGATCCTTCAGCACCTCCATCGGCTCGTCCAACTGCTTCCGGTCGGTGCACATAAAGACGATCTTGTAGACCGGCGCGCCGTTGTATTCGCTCATGGGGCGGATGTCCAGCGACTCACTGAGCTGGCGGCGGAAGCGCAGCAGCTCGGAATTGGAGAATTCATCCGCGCCCTCCAGCAGATCCTCCAGCCCGTTGTCGCCGTAGGTGCCGTCGAGACATTCCACCGTGCGGAAGACGTGGTTGCGCCCGAAAACCTCCATCGCAAGGGAGAACACCTCCGGCTTCATGGGACGGTCGAACACCACCTTGCCGTCGCACACCACATATCCTCCCGCGCTGGCGACATAGCCGTCAAAGCCGTATGTAAGCAGCGGTCTGAGCATGGCGAGATTCCTGCCGGTGCAGAGGAACACCTTGTGTCCCTTTGCCTGTGCCTTTCTGATCGCGTCGAGCGCCGAATCCGGCGGAATGTTGTAGCCCGGCTCGGTCAGCGTGCCGTCAATATCCAAAAGTAGTAGCTTCTGATTCATTTCATTCCTCCTTGTCGATTGGTCGTTAATGGCTCCGTACAACGTCGCCCAGCGCTTTTCGCGCGCCGGTCAAACGCTTTCGCGTTCGATGAGCCGGTAGCCGAGCATGGTGTGGGTCAGAGGGAGCTTTTCGCCGGGATGATCGCGGCTGTAGCTGATCATGGAGAGAAGGAGCTGCGCCGCCTTCTCGCCGCTTTCGCGGTGGAAGAGCTGCACGGTCGTCAGGGCGGGTGAAATGACGGTACCCGCCAGTCCGCCGCCGATGCCGCCGACGCTGACGTCCCCGGGAATCGTATACCCGTGTTCCTTGAGCGCCTTCATTGCCCCTACGGCAATGGTATCCGTCGCGCAGATCACGCCGTCGGGGACGTATCCGCTCTCAAGGATTTCGTTCATCCCCCTGCTGCCTTCGTCGACAGTGAAATACACCTGTGTTTTTACTAAATCGTCAGGCTGCAGTCCGGCTTCACTCATGGCGTCCTCTACGCCGATACGCCGGTTGAATCCGACGCTTATGTCGGATTCAACCGCCCCGACGTAAGCGAGCTTCTTCCTTCCTTTTCCGATAATGTGGCGGGTAATCTCGCGCGTCGCGCACCGGTCGTCGTGATAAATGCAGCTGACGGAGGGATGATTCTGTCCGCAGACGACGATCGGGATCTCGCTCTCCTTGAAAAAGCGGATATGCGCCGGCGTGAGCACCGTACCCATGAGAATGACGCCCGCCAGCCGGACCTCCTGCATCATCCGCAGGTAATCCAACTCCTGCTTCCTGTCGTTCCCGGCGTTGCCGAAAATCGTCAGATAGCCCGATTTGCTCAGCACCGAGGAAACGCCCTCCATCAGGTTGCTGACCGAATCGGAATTGATCTTCGGCACGATCACGCCGATGCTGTCGCTGCGCTGCTGCCGGAGCGAACGCGCCGCGACGTTCGGCACGTAGCCGGTTTCCTCGATGACCCTTCTGATTTTCTGTTTCTTTTCCTCACTGATACTGCCCCCGTTGAGATAACGGCTCACGGCGGCGGAGGACACGCCCGCCATGGCGGCAATTTCACTTATTTTCATAGATACCTCGTTCCTGCCGTGGGATAGTCAAATATCCTGGGTGAATTATGCATTCTCCAGCGCCCACACAAAGCCGTAAGGCGACAGACATACCGAATGCTCCGTGTGCTTCTCGCCGGTCAGGAGATCGGTATAGGAGAGCGGCTGTCCAAGCTGCACGGTTCTCACCTGTTCGCAGAAGTTGAAGAGTGCCAGGAGCTTCTGCTTCCCGAAGGAGCGGCGGATGCCGAGGACGTTGGGAGAGCCGGTGTCCACAGGATCGAATGCCGCCCCCGCCTTGAAGACCTCGTTGGCGGCGCGGATGTTCTCGAGCGTTCTGAGCGCGGAGAAGATCCTGCCCTGATAGCTTTCGGGATCCTTACGCTTTTCGGCGAGTCTCCAGTCGAATTTGCCGCGGTGGAGATAGCGGCTGTCGAATTTCTTGTTGATGTCGGCGTGGTATTTGTAATCGTTGAGCTGACCCACCTCGTCGCCGCTGTAGATGACGGGAATGCCGCTCTGCGTGAACATGTAGGCGTGGAGCATGACGTCCGCGTCAACGGCAAGACGCAGCGCGTCGTCGTCGTCGTCGTAGACGGCGGCTTCAATACCGCAAAGGCTGGCGGTGGTGCCGCAGAGACGCGCGTCCTGTAGAATCTGATCCTCATTGTACAGCTCGCCGCGCGAGACGCTGCCGGGATATTTGCCGGTGAAGTAATCGTTGAGATAGCGCTTGTGGGGAATCTGCTCCATCAGATGCTCGCTCAGCCAGTCGTAATCGAGACCCCAGCCGATGTCGTCGTGACAGCGCAGATAATTGAGGAACACGTAATTTTTGGGCAGCTCCGCGAGCTTTTCCATCTGCCGCCGGAGAAGGTTCACGTCGCGGGTGGCGACGGTGTTCCATGTGCTTGCCATGGTGGTGACGTTGTAGAGCATGTGGCACTCCGGCTTTTCGGTGGTGCCGAAATAGGGAACCACCTTCGACGGCTCCATGACGACCTCGCCAAGCAGCAGCACGGACGGACAGGCGATCTCACAGATCATGCGCATCATGCGGACGATGTTGTGAACCTGCGGCAGATTGCGGCAGGGCGTGCCAAGCTCCTTCCAGATGTACGGCACGGCGTCGAGACGGATCACGTCAATACCCGCGTTGGCGAGATAGAGCAGATTCTCGGTCATGTCGTTGAACACCATCGGGTTGGCGTAATTCAGATCCCACTGATAGGGATAGAAGGTGGTCATGACGATGTCGCCGTTCTCCAGCTGGGTGAAGTTGCCGGGGGCGGTGGTGGGGAACACCTGCGGCACCGTGCGCTCGAACTGACTGGGGACGTCCCAGCTGTCGTAGAAGAAGTAGCGGCTCTTTGCCGAAGCGTCGCCCTTCCGCGCCGCGACAGCCCATTCGTGCTCGTCGCTCGTGTGGTTCATCACGAAGTCGAGGCAACAGCTGATGCCGCGCGAATGGCACAGATCGGTGAGCTTTCTCAGGTCGTCCATCGTGCCCAGCTCGGGCTGCACCCGGCGGAAATCCGCGACCGCGTAGCCGCCGTCGCTGTGCTCCTTCGGGCTGGCAAGCAGCGGCATGAGGTGGATGTAATTGACGCCGCTCTCGGTGAAGTAGTCGATTTTTTTGATAACGCCCTTTAAATTGCCGGCGAAATTGTCGACGTAGAGCATCATGCCTACAATGTCGTTGCTGCGGTACCAGTCGGGATGCTTCTCGCGGTCGCGGTCGATGGCCTTCAGCGATTCGCTGCGCTCGTCGTAGTATTGTCTGAGCAGCCGGCAAAGGTAATCCAGTCCCTTTTCATCGTTGTTGTAAAGCTCGCAGTAGAGCCATTTCAGCTCGTCATAACGCGCTTTTAAGCGCCGGTCAAATTCGTTTGCTTTGTTTTCTGCCATATCATTCAGCCTCCTGTCTGAGTTTTTCTTCCCTTTCCTTCAGCTCCTTCAGCTCCGGCATGGCGGGGATAGCGCCGTGCCGCGAGGTGGTGATGGACGCGGCTAAATTCGCCGTGCGCACGCTCTCGTAAAGCTGCTCCGGACTGAGGTCGGCGGGCTTGTCGACGCCGAGGGCGACCATGCGGCTGAGGAACGCGCCGAAGAAGGTGTCGCCCGCGCCGTTGGTGTCGGCGACCTTTACCTTGAAGCCTGCCGCCTTGCCGGTCTCCCCGCCGCGGCGGTAGTACGCGCCGTCCGCGCCGAGCGTCAGCAGGATCAGCGGAATGCCGTAATCTTCATAGAGCTGTCTGGTTCCCGCGTCGTAGTCGGTGGTTCCGGTCAGCAGGGGAAGCTCCTCGTCGGAGATTTTGAGAATATCCACCTTGCCCAGCACCGACTTGATGCGCTCCACCGCCTGCGCCTCGCTCTTCCAGAGATTAGCGCGGTAATTCGGGTCATAGGTGATGGTCGCGCCCGCCTCCTTCGCCCTGTCGACGGCATACAGCGTCGCCGTGCGGGACGGCTCGTCGGTCAGACTCACCGAGCCGAAATGCAGGAAGCGGGTGTCCGACAGCAGCGGAAGGCTGATGTCGCCGCTCCTGAGCAGAATGTCGGCGCAGTTCAGACGGTAGAAGGAAAAGCTGCGCTCGCCTGTTTCCGATAGGGAAACGACTGCCATGGTCGTGCGGGCAAAGGGATCCACCAGCATGCCGGAGACGTCGACGTTATTTTCCTCGAGCGTCCTGCGGAGAAAATCTCCGAAGTAATCCCTTCCCACCTTGCCGATGAACGCCGTGCGCGCGCCGAGTCTGGAGGCGGCAACCGCGACGTTGGCGGGCGCGCCGCCGGGATTCGCGGTGTAGTGCGGGACGCCGTTCTCCCTTCCGTTGAAGGTCAGGTCGATGAGGATTTCTCCTACGGTAACAATGTCTTTCATAACAGCACCTCTCAGTCAGTTATTTTCGGGATTTTTACAAATCATTGAAATAAAATGTAATCGATTTCATTACTTATACTATACCACGCCTGCGGAGGTTTTTCAATCGGTTTGCCCCTCCCGGATGGAGAATTTCCCTACGCGTTTTTGTTAAAAATAGACGAAGCTGCACGTTGCTTGTTAATTATATCAGGACAGATTTTACGACAGTTCTTCCTTCATTGAACGGATGATAAAAAAGGCGAAGACCCCGCCGGCATGGCCGGAAGGATCTTCGCCTTTTATGACAGGATGAAGTTGTGTACCTTATTCGCTCACGGGAGAGGGATCGGATTCCTGCGGCTCCTTTGTGTCGCGGCGGTCTCTGTAGAGGACATACGCGCCTCCCGCGACGGACAGCAGCAGCAGCGCCGCGCTGAGGAGGATGCCGAGGACGCCTTCCCCTGTGCCGGGAGTCCCGCCGGGGGAGGGGGGAGAGACGTGATCGGATGACGGCGTGTCGTCCGGGGGAGGAGCGGGTTCGCGGGTATTGGTTACCTGCAGCGTCACATCCCCGTCGATCGGAAACGTCAGGGTGTTCGGTGATCTCCACACGGATCGGACTCGACGCGTCGGGCTGGTACTCCCTCTCTCCGTCAAGGATCGTGATATTGTAGGCGGCGATCACGGTCGCTTCGCTGTCCGTCTCGTCCGAGACG
>ONDC01000187.1 GCA_900316495.1 uncultured Eubacteriales bacterium | reverse complement strand
GCCGACGGCAGTCTTCTCCCCAACGCGGGATTCCGCATCAAGGACGCGGACGGCAATATCGTGGTCGAAGGACGCACCGACGAGAACGGCATCGCTAAATTTACGCTTCGCGTGGGTAAATACACCTACGAGGAATTCGACGCGCCGGAGGGGTATTTGATCGACACAACGCCGCACGAATTCGAGATCACCGAGAACGGTCAGATCGTCAAAGCCGAAATGACCGACAAGAAAGAGCCTGTTCCCGACAATCCCAAGACCGGCGAAGATGACAACCGTCTGCTGACGGCGCTGTTCATCGCTTCGGCGGGAACGATTGCCGGAACCGTCACGATTGCCTGCCTCAAAAAGCGGAAGGATGAGGATGAGGAATGAACCAAGTGTATATCTGCGCCGACTTCGGAAGTGACGGCGCGGAAAATATCAGGAGAGCCACGCAGTATGCGGGCTTTGTGTACGGACACGACATGATCCCCATTGCCCCCGCCATGTATTCGGGCGCGCTGAACCTGTCGCTCCCGAAGGATCTGCGGCGCATGAGGGAAACCCGCAAAAGCAAGATCTGGAACGGCGGAGAACTGTGGGTGTTCGGCGACCGCACCACACCGGAAATGCGGGAGGAAATCCGCAGTTTTCAGGCGCTGAACGGCGCAAATGCAAGAGTCAGATACGTGTCCGACACAGAGCTGGAACGTTTCTACAGCCGCCGCAGACAGGGCGGCAGAAAATTCAGGAGGAAATAATTATTTGAAAAATTTGAAAAAAATCAAATCTCTCAGCGTAATGAAATCCAATTTTTTCAGTAAATTCAAGAAGCCTGACGGCATCCGTATTACCAAGCGCACGCTCCGCATTGTGGGGTGCAGCGTCGCGCTAGCGGTGCTGATGGCGTCGGCTGCCATGCCTGTCTTTGCGTCGGGCAACGTCTCCAA
The DNA here is from genome assembly GCA_900316495.1 of uncultured Eubacteriales bacterium. Lineage (GTDB taxonomy): Bacteria > Bacillota > Clostridia > Oscillospirales > Acutalibacteraceae > RUG762. The sequence goes on along the minus strand of ONDC01000187.1, from coordinate 1,647 downwards.
TGCCATCGAAAGCACATGGAACGAAGCGCAGGGGCAGATCAAACAGGTGGTCAACAATGTGGTGTTTCCCGTGATCGACATGATTCTCGCCATTCTGTTTTTTGTCAAGATTGCAACCGCCTATCTTGACTACAGAAAGCACGGTCAGTTTGATTTCACGGCACCGGCTATCCTGTTTGCTTGCCTTCTGTTCTCTTTAACAGCACCGATGTATATCTGGTCTGTGCTGTGATTTTACGGTAAAAACAATTATTCAGTCAATCTGAGGAATCGTGCCGGCTCCGGCACGGTTCCTCGATGGAGGTGATACTTTATGTTTTCATGGCTGTCTGACATCATCGGCGGAATGGGCGAAGCGATGGGCGATATCATCAAGATTCTGGGAACGGAATTATCCAACGTCATCTTCGATTCCCTTCTGCAATGGCTGTACACCATGATTTATGACGCGATTGCCGACTTCTTCACCATGATGGGCAACATGGGCGCGGATATTTTTGACCTGCAATGGGTGAAGGCGACGGTGGAACTGTTCACGCTGTTCGGCTGGTCGCTGTTTGTGGCGGGAACAGCGGTGGCTGTGTTTGACCTCGCCATCGAGTATCAGTCAGGACGCGCCAACCCGAAATTCACCATGCTCAACATTTTAAAAGGCTTTTTCGCCTGTTCCCTGACGGGCGTGCTGCCGGTGGAATTGTACAAATTCTGCATATCGCTGCAGAACACATTCGCGGGCGACCTGACGCGCATCTTTGCAGGACAGCAGAGCCTCGGCTTGTCGGGCATGAGTACGAGTGTGCTGGAAGGCTGTTTCCGTGTGGATACGGAACTGCATCTCAGCTTTCTGAACTTCCTCGGAATGCTGGCGTTCGGTTACTGTGTGGTCAAGATATTCTTCGCCAATATTTCGCGCGGCGGCATTCTGCTGATTCAGATGACGGTCGGTTCGCTGTATATGTTCAGCGTGCCGAGGGGCTACACCGACGGCTTCAACCAGTGGATGAAGCAGGTGGCGGCGATCTGCCTGACCGCCTTTATGCAGACAACGCTCCTGTTCTTGGGGCTGCTGACCTTCGCGGACAATATGCTGCTGGGTCTCGGCATCATGCTGGCGGCCAACGAAGTGCCGCGTATTGCGCAGCAGTTCGGTCTTGACAGTTCGGTCAAAGTCAACATGACGTCCGTCATTCACGCCACCACCACGGCGGTCAATCTCACCCGTTCCGTCGCAAGGGCGGCAAGCTGATTGTAGGAGGAGTATTTAAAAAATGTCAACAAAGCAATTTATTTACCCGCATAACCTCAGGGCGACGGCAAATCTCTGGCTCTGGGGTCTGCGGGATTTTACGATCCTGTGCATCGCCGCGCTGCTCTCGGCGGTTTCTCTGGTAACGATAGGTTTTGTCGTGCCGGCGGCCGCCACACTGAGCTTCGGCTTCCTCACCATCCGCCGTGACGAGCGCACGGTGCTGGATTTTCTGGGCAGCGCGGTGAGGTACTTCATTACCTCGCAGCAGGAATATTACTGGAGGCTGTGATATGGGATTATTTCGTAAGAAAAAACGCAAGAAAAAATCCGCTTTCGGCGAGTCCACGCAGGAACTGCTGGGAGCCGAGTATTTTACGCGGTACGGCGTGAAAACGCTG
>ONDC01000024.1 GCA_900316495.1 uncultured Eubacteriales bacterium | reverse complement strand
CTCCCTCTTCTCCGGGTTGCCGAAAATGAATTTGAAAAGCCGGTCCTTGTATTCCCGGTTGACCTTTGTCTCTGACATGGGACTCATTCCTCCTTCTCCGATAATAGTATAGCATAAATATCGGTTTTCGTCAATACTGTAGTGGCGCATTGCCGTTTTTTTCGTTCTCCGCGGAGGACGGTGGGGGAAGAAATATTGCCGTGACATGCCCCTGCTTTTATTGACAAAGCGTACAGTCAATGCTATAATTGGGTTATTCAAAGGCGTAAGAAAGGTTGAACAGCATGAAGAATATCATCTCCTTTATTGAGAATCAAAACGTCGTGATCTGGGGCATGGGACGGGAAGGTATTTCCACCTTCCATTACATCCGCTCTGTCTATCCGGAGATGCCGTTGACGCTTGCCGATTCCAAGCAGATCGACATGACCCCTTATCCGAACTGCCGGTTCTGGGACACGGAAGCACAGGGAACCGACTTCGACGGCTTCGACTATATCTTCAAAAGTCCCGGTATTCCCGTCTTTCATCCCGAAAACATCATCGACCGGCTGACCTCCCAGACAGAAGTGTTTCTGACCGCGTTCGGCAAAAACACCTTCGGCATTACCGGCACCAAGGGCAAGAGCACTACCTCCTCCCTGCTCTACCACCTGCTGAAAAACCACGACGACAACACCATCTTTGTCGGCAATATCGGGATTCCCTGCTTCGATTACATCGACAAGGTGGATGACAACACATCCGTTGTCTTTGAAATGAGCTGTCACCAGTTGGAATTCGTCCGGCACTCCCCCCATGTCGGCGTGATACTCAATCTCTATGAGGAACACCTTGACCACTACGTGACGATGGAGAATTACATCAGAGCCAAGTCCCACGTATTCAGCTATCAGGGCGAAGAGGACGTCGTCATTCTCAACTGCGCCGACCTCGGCACGCTTTCGGTCTATCCCCGCGCCGGCAGACTGGTCACCGCCTGCGACGGTCTGGGCGAGTCGGTTCCCGCTGACATCTCCGTGAAAGGCACAACCATCACGGTTCCCCACGGTTCCATTACTATTCAACCGGAGGAGACCTGTCTTGTCGGCAGACACAACCTCTACAACATCGGCGTGGATTACTTCATCTGCAAGGAATTTTTCCACATGGACGACGCGGCATTCAAAGCCTCGCTCGCCACCTTCCGTCCGCTATCGCACAGGCTGGAAAGGGTGGGAACCTTCGGCGGCGTCACCTACTACGACGACTCCATCTCCACGATCTGCCGTTCCGCCATCAATGCCGTCAAATCCCTCGGCAACGTCGGCACGCTCATCCTGGGCGGCATGGACAGGGGCATCGACTACAACGACCTCGCGCAGTTCCTCACCACGGCGGAAATCGACAATATTGTCCTCGTCGGACAGACGACTGAACGCATGGAGGCGCTGTTCAGGGAATACGGCGTCGACAGGCGGATCAAGATTTACCCCTGCTACTACTTCGACAAGGGCGTCGCCAAGGCAAAGGAAATCACCGCTCCGGGAAAAATCTGTCTGCTCTCCCCCGCCGCCTCCAGCTACGATATGTTCAAAAATTTTGAGGTGCGCGGCGACGAGTTCCAGAAGCTCATCAAGGATGACGAGTTCCAGAAGCTCGTCAAGGAATAACAATGAATAATTCAGGCAAACTATAATTGACAGCGGACAATGAAAAAAAAGGAGGGATGCAAAATATTCAGCACGACAACGCCGGTGGGACTTTTCTCACCCGAACACCTGTGCTTTCTGGCGGGCGCGGCGTTCTTCTGCGCCGCCGTGATCTTCACGGGCGGCAGACTTGAACAAAAGGGACGCAAAAGGCTTCTCCTGACGCTATGGGCGGCATTCACCGCCATCGAGCTTGGCAGGTACGTCTATTTTGCGTTCCATCCCGACGCCTTCAACATCCGGACGGGGCTGCCCTTTCATCTTTGCTCCGTCTCGCTCTTCACCTATCCCCTCGCGGTGTTTACCCAAAAACCCGTCTTCCGCAACTTCATCTACGCGGTGAATATGCCGGGCGCGCTCTTTGCGCTCATCACGCCCGACATCGGCAACGCCACGGCGCTGAGCTTCTACTTCCTGCACCTGATGGCAGCCCATACCCTCATCGTGCTGATACCGCTCTATATGGTGAGCTGCGGATTCTTCCGTCCGGATTACCGATGGCTGCCGGGCGTCACGCTCATGCTTCTGGTGACAATGACTCCCGCGCTGCTGCTCAACCGGTTGCTGGGGAGCAATTATTTCTTTATCAACGGTCCTGTGAAGGGCACCCTCACCGAGCAGCTTGCCGGATGGGTCGGCGAGGACGCGTATCTGCTGCCCATGGCGGCTTTGCTTGCTGCGGTATGGGCTATTCTGTACGCGCCTTTTGCAGCATCGGACTTCATCAGAAAAAAGGAGGAAGCTAAAGCAAAATGAAACGGGAAATCAGCATGGAGACCGCCGAGCTGCTCTACGAAAACTGGCCGGGGCAGTTCGACACCTTCTCCCATATGGAATTCGCCTGCGCGATCCCGCAGTCGCTCTTTCTCATCTCCACCGTCAAGGAGAACGGACTGCCGAATCTCTGCTTTCACTCGTGGAGCTGCTTCGGCGGCGACGAGGGCGGCTATTTCGCGGTCATGCAGAATGTAGCCCACACCTCCCACACCTATGAAAACATCGTCCGGGAAGGCGAATTCTGCATCAATTTCATCAGCGCGGATTATTACTCCAACTGCATTGCCACCATCGCCGATAATTCAAATGAAACCAACGAATTTGAAGCGGGACATTTCACGCCCGAAAGAGCCGTGAAGGTCAGAACGCCCCGGGTCAAGCAGGCATTCATGACGCTGGAGTGCCAGCTTGCCTGCAACGTCGATCTGACCCGCAAGGGGATCAGCTCCATGATCATCGGCCGCGTGCTTCACGCCTCCGTCGCGGAGGATTACATAGAGGGCGTTGACAAGCGCTACGGGAAGCAGGGCTTCATGTTCAACATACACGAGCCGGCGGATTACGCCACGGGACAGCTACAGGATACCCACGTCGCCTCCCTTGAGGTGTTGGGAGGCTATCCGGAATTCAAAAATAAACCGTTCGGAGAGTAAAAAAAATCAGCCGCCGTAAGAGCCTGTGACGCAGGATTACGGCGGCTTTTCAGCCGGCGTTTTTACTTGTATTTATACTGGTCGGTCTTATAATCGAAGATGTATTTCCCGGTTTCCTCGTCAAAACCGACAACGTATTTCCAGTTCTTAAAGGCCTTCTTGACTCTCTTTCGATACGGATTGGTTCTCCATGCTTTGTTGGTCGTGGTCTTCACCGTGTCCACCTTGAAATATGTATCGCAGTCGGGATTGGATTTCATAAAGCGGGCGCGTTCGGCACGCGATACCGTGCGGTGAAAAATGGCCAGCTTCAGTTCCTCATGATGGTAGAGCGGTTCGAGCTTGGTCATTGCCATGCTCGACCAGAAGTCGATATATTTCAGCTTCTGCAGGTCGCGGAGCGGCTCGGCGCTTTGCACCCGGTTGACATTGATCTCGATAAATTCAAGATCCTTCAGCTCCGCAAACGCGGAAATATCGCGTATCTTATTGTCCGTCAGGATGACGGCGCGCAGTTTTTTCATGGAGGCAATCGGAGAAATGTCATTGATCAGGCTGTGTCCGAGATCAAGCGCGATCAGGTCGGTGCAGTACTTGAATACCGGCGCGTAGTCGTTCTGATCGTAGAATTCATAGCCGTTGCCGTTCAGCGTGGAAAAGACTACCGCGTCGGTGCGAACAGACCATCTCTTGAAATGGACGATCCAGACAAATTTAATGTCCGGATACTCCTTGCCAAGCTGCTCCATCTCTTTGTTGGACAGACCGCAGCCGCACATGTCGATTTTCTTCGCGGACTTCAGCTCGGGAAGCTTTTCGTCAAGGGCGGCCTTCACCTGATCATACGTGTACTTGCTGCCGCGCAGGTCGATGCATTCATCCTCCGTACCGACGGTTTTTCCAAGAAGCTCCACCGGCCGGTTGACTCTGAGACCGGGGTGCGCGGAAATAAAATCGCTCAGCACCTCCGGATTTTCGCTGTTTTTGAGATCAATCAGCGAAAGGCTTTTGAAGTATCCGATGCGCCGGACATCCGTGGAGGTGATTTCGCCCTTGAACACCACCGTGTCCGCGCTGGTCTTATAGGTTTTTTCGCAGATGGTGGTGCTGATCAGAATGTTGCATTTTTTCAGCGAATCGGAGAGAACCTGATAGGTGTCGTCGCTCACGTCGCAGGCCGTCAGATTCAGCTCTTCAAGCTGTCTCAGAGCGGCAAAATGGCGCTGTGTTTTCTCGTCGGCGTCTTTTACCTTCAGCGCTGTTATGCCGGAATCATACACCTGTCCGCCGATGTTGATCCTGCAGATCAGATTCGCTCCGGGAACCTGCCGGTAAAACGCAATGCAATCCTCCGCCTTCATCTCTTTTCCTGACAGCTTGACGCTTTTCAGATTCTTACAGCCGTAGAGATCGGACAGATCGGTAAATGAGGAGTGCGTCAGATCGATCGTTTCAAGCGATCTGACCTTTGAAAGCTGCGAATAGTCGCTGTAATCGCTCCCGCTGAGATGAATCTCCCTGGTGCTCGAATAATATATGTCATGCTTGCCGAACACATTTCCCAGTATGGCATGGGTACAGAAGAAAAACGTGGCAAGGGCAGCCACAACCGCCACACAGGCAAGCCCGATCCATATTTTCCTCCTCCGGGAACCGCCGGCGCTCTTTTCTTTTTCGTCGGCGCCGCTTTCCGTATCGTCGGAAGTGGCGGCCGTCTCCGGCTCGGCTTCGGGCTGAGTCGGCTCGGCGGAGACATCCTCCCCCTCATCGGCTTCCGGCTCTCCGGCGGGTTGGTCGTCCAAAACAGCCGCCGTCTCCGGCTCGGCTTCCGCGCTGTCCGCACAGTCCGTCAAAAGCTCCTTATCAGCATTGTCCATTTTAAACACCTCATATAATTGTATCATTCATTTACTTTACAGCATACTGATCTGTTTTATAGTCGAAAATAAAATCACCGGTTTCCTCGTTGAAGCCGACAACATACTCCCACGCGGCGGATTCGGAGCCGTCCTCGTTCTGCCTTGAGAATGCATTCATTAATTTTTTCCGGTAAGGATTGCTTCTCCACGTCTGATTGGTGGTAATCGTGAAGCTGTCCACCTCGAAAAAGGTCTTGCAATCGGGATTGGAACGGATGAACCGCTTCTGCTCGTCACGGGGCAAGGTCCGCTCAAAAATGGCGATTTCCAGCTTCTCATGATCGTACAGCGGCGAAAGATCGGAGATGCCGACACTCCCCCACATGTTGATGAACCGGATGGTCTGAAGGGCTCTGAGCGGCTCGAGACTCTTCACCCTATTGGTCGCATTCATCTCGATATACTCCAGTTCCTTCAGCTCCGCAAACGCGGAGATGTCCTTGATCCTGTTATTGGTCAGAACCACCGCCCTCAGCTTTTTCAGCGATGAGATTCCGGAGATGTCCGTAATCATGCTGTGCTTCAGATCAAGCGCCCTCAGATCCGTACAGTATCGGAAGAGCGGCGCGTAATCCTTCTGACTGTATCTCGCAAAACCGCTGCGGTTGAGCGCGGAAAACGCCACCGCGTCCGTCCGGACGTCCCATTTGGCAAAGTGTATCATCCAGACAAACTTGACGGAGGGATAGGCTGCACAAAGCGCCTCCATTTCCTCATCGGAAAGGCCGCACCCGCACATATCAATCTTTTTGACGGTCTTCATCTTGGGAAGAAAATCGTCCAGCGCCGCCCTGACCTGGCTGAACGTGTACTGCTCCCCCCGCAAATCGATCAGCTCGTCCTCGGAACCGAATTTTCTGCCAAGAAGATCAACGGATCTGACCAGCCTGACGTCGGGATGAGCGGCAAGATAATCACTCAGTATCTCGGGATTCGCGCATTTTTGTATGTCAATGGATTTCAGCTTCTTAAAGTATCCTGCGCGGTTGGCCTCTCCCTCGGTGATCTCGCCCTCAAACATGACGGTTTCCGAATCGGTCGTATATTCCCTTCCGCATATCGTGACGCGCATGATCACAAGACAATCCGGCAACGCCCGCGTAAGCGTCTTGAAGGTGTCATCGGAGACGTCGCAGGTTCGCAGATCGAGGTATCTGAGGTTTCGCAAAGCCGGATAGAGAACCTGCGTTGCCGTATCCACCTTTTCGGAGATAAGCTGCGTGAGCTTAGAATCATATGTCCTCCCGCCGAGCTTCACGCGGCAGATCAGCCGCGCCTCCGGCATGTTCCTGTAAAACCCGATGCACTCCTCCGCGGAAAGCTCCCGATCCGCCATCCGGACGGTTTTGAGTCTCTCACATCCGTATAGACAGGACAGCTCCGAAAACGAGGAATTGGTCAGATCGATCGTTTCCAACGACTTCAGCCGCGAGAGGGCGGTGTAATCCGCGTAATCGCTTCCGCTGAGATCGACGGCGGTGGCATGGGTCGAAAGTATGTCGTGCTTTCCGAAAAGCTCGCCGAGCATGATGTGGGTATTCAGAAACAGAATCACGAAAGCGGCAGCCGCCATCATCAGGAGAAGCGGTACGACCAGCTTCAGCCTTCCGCCGGGTTTTTCTTCTTCCGGAAGCATCACCGGCTCGTCGACATGGCGCTTCACCGGCTCTATGACCGGGTTAAAACGCCGCTCGTATGTTTTGGGCGTATCGTCCCTCACAGGATCCGTCCTCTCCGGGACGGCAGGCGGCAGGGGCGGCGAGGACTCCTCCGCCGCATCAAAGACGCCTCCGCTTGTGCCAAGCGAATTCGCTTTTCCGTACTGATTGCTCGGATCATCAGGATAGAGAGGATATTTGTTACGCAAAATCAACACCTCCGGACAGATGATTTTTTACTATTATACATTCAGCCAAATGGATTGTCAACTCCCGTCAGAAATGAGGGAAACAATTAATTTCGGATGAGTGGGGAAAAGAATTAGCCATATCAGACAAAAAAGCCGTTCCCCATACAACACAAGGAACGGCTTTCGCATAAGCATGGAGCGGAATACGAGGCTCGAACTCGCTACCTCCACCTTGGCAAGGTGGCGCTCTACCAGATGAGCTAATTCCGCAAATGGCGCGGACGCACGACAGTACTTCCGCTTTTGGTGCCTCCGATCGGAATCGAACCAATGACACGGGGATTTTCAGTCCCCTGCTCTACCGACTGAGCTACAGAGGCAAACCATCCGCCCTGAACAGGGAAGATAAAAGCTGCCAGTGTATCATCGTACATGGTACAGAGCTGACAGCTTTATGGAGGCACCACCCAGAATCGAACTGGGGATAACGATTTTGCAGACCGTTGCCTTACCTCTTGGCGATGGTGCCGGAAATGGAGCGGAATACGAGGCTCGAACTCGCTACCTCCACCTTGGCAAGGTGGCGCTCTACCAGATGAGCTAATTCCGCAAATGGTGCGGACGCACGACAGCGCATCCGCTTTTGGTGCCTCCGATCGGAATCGAACCAATGACACGGGGATTTTCAGTCCCCTGCTCTACCGACTGAGCTACAGAGGCAAAAGTGGCGACCCGGAACGGGCTCGAACCGTCGACCTCTAGCGTGACAGGCTAGCGTTCTAACCAGCTGAACTACCGGGCCACAAATGGTGGGAACAACAGGGCTCGAACCTGTGACCCTCTGCTTGTAAGGCAGATGCTCTCCCAGCTGAGCTATGCTCCCGATCAAATCATTTTGAGCAAAAACAACGTGAATTTTTCTTTCCAATTGCTTTCCGCTCTCAGTGACGTGTTATATATTACACTATCCAAAAGGAAATGTCAAGTGTTTTTTTTCGATTTTTCATTTTTTTCTTTTTCCGGGCGGTTATTCCCGACGGATGGCGCCGAAGCCGCCGACCATACATCATATGACGGCTCGCATGGCGGGGTGACAAAAGAACGCTCTGTGCAGCCATCCGGACAACCGATCTCTCTGCACAGAGCTGTCTTACACTATGTCAAATACGCCGCGGAAAAGGTTGTTGACCTCGCCGATCGAGATTTCGTAGCCGTAGCGTCCCTTTGGCCAGTGACCGGGCGCGTCCCAGCCGAAGCCTGTCCAGCACCTGTCGTCTCCGCTGCGGAAGCGGATGGGTACCGAATAATGGGCAAAGATCTCGCCGCTCATCTTTGTGATTTTGTAATTCAGCGTGGTGTAAAAGGGCGCCTTCACCTTTTCCAATCTTATCTCAAAATAGATACGCCTCGCCTGATGGGAGGAAAACACCGTGGAATATTTTCTGTCCTTCAGCTCGGGCGGCACCGCGCCGGCGCTGAAAAGCAGCACCTCGTTCATCGTAAGGCGCGGATTGTCATAGGCTCCTTCCACCACATCGAAATACGTCACCAACTCATTGGAGCCGTTCATGGACGCCTTGACGGTGTATCTTCCCACCTGCCAGTTGCCGGGAATTCCCCAGCCCCAGCCCTGATAATAGTCCGTATCGCCCTTGCCGATGCTTCCGCTGCCGTGTATCACGCCGGTCATGGAGGCGCCGTCCTGACGGAAAATCTGCCAGTCAAGCGACACATTCATCCCCTGCGGGGCAGGGTCGTAGGTGACGAGTATTCCCAGCATCCTCATCTCGCCCTTGAGAAAGAGCGGTCCCTGCACCTTGCGTGAGGAAAAGGAGCTTCCGTCGTATTCAAACGTGCTGATGGAATTGAGCCGGAAGGGCTTTTGCGCCGGTCGGCTTTGCGAAGGCGGATGGACCGGCCGCTGTACGCTTGGCGGCGCGGGCTTTTTCTGCGGCGGCGCGGACTGCTGGGAGGACTTCCGCTCCGGCTCCGGCGGCTTCCGCTTCTGAAGCGTCAGACGGAGCGAGGACAGCCCGATTCCCTCCAGAACCGTGTTGACCAGCGCGACAGCATGCTCCTCCGAAAGAAAGGCATTGTCCATGAGGTGCTGCCTGACGTCCATCACCATCACCTCGCGGACGGACTGCTTCGGCTCGGCAAGCAGCGCGTGCGCCTTCTGAAAAACGCCGTTGACACTTCCCACCCGGATCAGCTTCTTCTCGCGGTCGTGTCCCTTTACAAGATCCGAGATATAGGACATGACGGTCTCCGGCTTCAGCAGAATATCCACGCCCTCTTTTTTGATCAGAAAGGCGATCACGCCGGGGATGGTGTGCTGATCGCTGTCCCTGTTCAGATCGGCGCCGCAGAAGGGACATCTCACGTCTCCGGGCGCGCTGACCCATTCCTTTTTGCAAACATTACAGATCAATCCGGCTGCACATCCTTAAGCATAAAATCGAGAGAAACGCCGACGTCAGAACTGATTGGCTGAAACGTCAAATTTATCTCTTGCCACGACAATGTTCTCCATCAGCTTGCCGCACCACGAGCAGTAGAGGGCAGGCTCATGATTCCAGCAGTTCAGCCTGCCGCAGTACCCGCACTGTACGAATTCATGTGTCCCGCAGTAGGGACAGCCGGGATAATCCGCCGTTTCAAACATATTGCCGCGGATGACGTTGCGGTCAAAGCCCTCGTGACGGGCGCTTTTTTCGGAGATTTTGAACGACCACGTGCGCCACCAGTCTCCGTCGGGCATTCTCTCCACCCTGATGCCGTACAGCTTGCTGCATTTGCCGCATCTGCACAGAATTACATTTGCTTCCATCTTTTCACACTCCTGACGCTGTGCTTGGATTCTTCAAGATAAAATGATCTGCACGGTAGACTCAAAAACGGGAAACAACGCCAGCGCGCAAAACGCGGCTGTCTATCTCCCGTTTTTTTGTGTCACATGCATGATTGCTTTGATTCAAGCTCGCTGAGCCTGTCGGTGATCTCCTTCTTCTGCTGCAGCAGCGCCTCGTATTTCTCCTTGCGGGGAAGATAGCGCTCCTCCACGGCGATCATCTGAGCCGACGCTTCATCGTATGCCTTCTTTGCCTCGTCGCGCTGCGCCGTGAGACTTTCCAGCTCCTTCTTGGCAGGCGCCAGCAGATCCTTGGTGAAGCGCAGCTTGGAAACCAGCTCCCTGATTTCAAAGGGCAGCTTCTCCTGCTCGGTCACCTCCGCCGCCTGCTCATGGGCGGCAATTTTTTCCTGCAGCGAACGGCACTGGTCATCCAACTCGCGGAACCGCTGCTCGGACGTCCGGTAGGCGAGCGCCAGTCCGTCATAGCTCTTGGCTAAATGCTCCAGCATGCCGCCGCTCTCCATCGATTTGATCCTGTTGTTGACCAGCGTCAGCTCATCGCGGATATTGACAAGCTGATTGGCGTTCTCAAATTCCGGAAGGAAGCCCCTTGTGCGTCTGACGTCCACAAATCCGCTGACGGAGACGTCGTCGGCGCTGCCCTGCCGGCTCAGGTCGGAAAGGTCTGTCGCAAGAGCCTGCTCCAGCGCCTCCACGCCCATTTCGCACGCCTCTCTGAGAATGTTCCTGTAGTAGGCGTGCGTCTTTTCCATCGAGGTCGGGAAGCTGTCCTCAACGCCGTCGGTGCCCGCGATACAGGCGATCACGGGATTTTCCTCTAAATTCACGACATGATAGCGCACGCTGTGAACCGCGTCCGGATCGCAGAGCGACGTGGTCGCCGTGCCGACGCAGCGGTCGTCCCACGGAATCGGCTGGGTCGCCTTCCCCTCCGCGTCAAAGACCACGCACCTGCCGTCCCCCTGCTGAAGCAGCAGCAGGTATTTTTCCGTCAGCAGTCCCGCGATCAGGGTCGTGCCGTACATTCTCTCGGTGCGGATCCCCCTGCGGAACTCCTCGCCGAGCCGTGAAGCGGTGGCATATTCCTCATCGGTCAGAGGATTCCGGCTCAGCTCCGCGTCGACCTCGCTCGTCCACTTGGCGATAATGCTGCGGATCAGACGATCCATCAGCGCGGGACATTCCAGCCGGTCAAAGAGGCGGCTCTCGAAGCCGTTCTCCGCGACGTTGCGGGCAAAGCTCGCCAGCGATTCAACGGCAATCCGGCAGGCATATTCCGAGCCGACGCCGCTTCGCAGGCAGTTCGGGTCGCCGTGTCCGTCCGCGACCGCGAAGAGCCTGACGCCGTCCGTTTCCTGACTGACGGAATAATCCTCGCAGGGAATGTCCTTGCGGACGTGGCTGTACCCCCGCACAGAGCAGTTGAAAAGCTCATACTGCGGCGAATCCGCCTTTTTAAATATGCCCAGCATAGGCTCAGTTCCAGTCTCCGCTGTCGTCCCATACGTCCTGAGCGCCGCCGTTGCCGGCCGCCATCAGGTCGGGGCCGTCGAAATCCGCGACCTCGGGAGCTACGGTGAATGTGTCGGAATCGAGCGTGGTGGTGGCGGCTTCAAGGATCATGGAGCCGCTGGCGGCGTCGCCCGCCATTCTGGAGGAGCCGGCGAGCATGGAAGCCGATACGGAAACGGCGATGATCATTCTCTTGAGCGTTTCAAGGTCGTTGGTTTGGATCACCGCTTCGTTGCTGCCCACCAGCTTGGTGAGAATGCCGATGTTGGCGTCCTCGCCGATGGCAATCGCGATCTTGCGGGCTGCCTGGAACCATCTGTTGTTCTGCTTGATGCTGGCAAGCTCCTTCTCCCAGTTGTCGTTCGGCTCGCCGTCGCTCATGAAGATGATGACCGGGGCGCAGAAGCCCGTGTCACTGACGAGGAACGAACTGCGGCTGAGCTTGGAATTCAGCTCCTTGAGCGCCGCGCCGAGGTCGGTCAGACCGCCGGCGGTGGCGTCGTTCCAGAAAAAGTCGTCGAGGGAGACAAGTCCGTTCTGGGTGATCCACTGTGCGCCGGAGGAGAATGTCAGCGCGGCAATCCTGATCTCCGCCTCGGGAATTTCTCCCACCTTTTCGCGGAGAATCGGCTCCAACTCGTGAATGGCCTCGTTGACGCTGGCGATTCTGTCGCCGAACATGCTGCCCGACGTGTCGATCACGTAAATCAGCGGAAGAACCTTCTTGACGATAACACCTTCTGTACTTGGCATAACAAAAAACCTCCTGAATATTGTCTGAATGATATATCTCTCATTATCCGCAGGATAAGTGAGTATCCGTAGGATAATGCTGACGGATTGTCCTTGGCATTATTGCAGCTCAATCTTCTTTTCAAACGCCTCGATGACGATGCCCGGATTGAAGGGGATGACGTCGTTGGGCTTGATCTGCTTGGGCTTGCCGCTGGGGGTGGTGGCGTTGAGAATGCGGCCGCTCATGTTCTTGAAGCCCAGCACGCCGGGCTTGTCCCTGCGGGTCACCACGCACGCCACGGGATTGAGCGCTTCGTCGGCGTTGCAGGTGCCGAGCATGCACCTGTATACCCTGGAGCCGCCCGCCGCCGTAATGGAATACCCCGGCAGCCTGATGGTGTGGGTCACCACGACGGGCTTTCCGCAGACGTCGCACTTCGTGGTGGCGGCGTTCTGGATAAACACCTCGTTGCCGCAGGAGCAGCGGACAATGTCGCTTCTGAACCGCACAAGCACCTGCAGCCAGTCAAGCTCTCTCAGGCGCTTGCCGGGATTCTTCAATGCCTCCTGGCTGAACGCCGTGACGAATTTCTCCTTGAGATACCCCGGCATGAACGCCCAACGCTCGATGACGCTGATCTGCAGGTTGCGCACGGGGGCGTTGCTTCTGTTCGTCTGGTCAAAGATAAAGAGGGGCGCCGTGCCGTAGAGCTTTTCCGCCACATCGTCGGTCATACAGGTCACCATCACCCAGTGACTTCCCTCGAGCGGGTGGTTGTTGAAGAGGATGAGGAACAGGATCGCGGCGAGCGAATACCTGTCCGACTGCGTGTCGGGCAGCACCTTTCCCTTGCCGTTGACGATTTCGGGCGCCATGTATCTCGGCTTGCCCAGAATGCCGGTGCTGGTGCCGTTTTTGGCGATGTTGTCGGTATCGCAGATCAGCACGTCGCCTGTCTGGGGATTGATGAAAAAATTGCCGTCGTTGAGATCCTGATAGCTGTAGCCGTTGTTGTGAAGAATGCGGAACGCAGAGACAATGCGTATGCAGGCCTCCGCTGCCGCCTTGAACGAGACGAAATTGCACTTGCGGGAGCCTAAGATCTTGCTCAGCTCATAGTAACCCTCCGGACGCAATCCCATGATATAGCCGAATGTGCCGCCCGATTTTTCCGTCACCGCGTCGGGCCAGAGAAACGCCTTGTCGGGCGAACCCTTGGCGGCATTGTTTTTCAGATTGTCATAAAATAGGATAGGGTCTCTCAGCGCCTCGGGCTTGTACCATTTGAGCGCCTTTTTCTCGCCGTTGTAATCGACGCGGTAGACCTCGCCCTGACCGCCCTCCGCGATGAATTCCTCCACCCTGATGCGGACGCCGGAGACTGTTTTGAGAATCTGCCCTGATTCCAGCATTGGCATTCTGGCATCTTCCTTTCCCGTAAATATACAGCTTCATTATACCACACATCACAAAGAATTGATGTACATTGTGTGAATTTACAGTTTTAATATTAATTACTGTGGATTTTTGACTACAAATGACAAAGCCATGCTCCTACAGGCGCTTCAGGATGCGGTAGAAGTACACGCCCTGCTTGGGATTGTGCGCCTTTTCGAGATCAAACATAAAGAGCGACCGGAGCCGGAGCATGTTGGTGATGGTATCGTCCATGCGCTTGGCCAGCGCCTCGGGCTGTGAGCTGTGATCGGTGAATTTGAAGTAAATCACGTCCGAGCGCTCCTTCAGCTTTTCGGAGATGTACTTCTTGCAGGAATCCATGTCGTTGAATTCCCTGTGCGAGCGCTCGAAGAAGCTGAGTCCCATGCCGTGGGTACAGGGGAACAGTCCGCCGAACACATGATCGAGACGCATATCCACGTCGGGAATGCAGAAATAATCGTAGCGGGTAAATTTCAGCGGGGTGCTGAGCGTGATGTCCCACGTCACGTCGATGTGGGCGTAGCTGCCGCCGACGCAGGCGACGTTCCACGCGTGGGGGACGTAATTCACCCCATCCATGGTCGCCTGACCCGTGACGACGGGAAGCTCGATTCCCATCTTCTGACCGAGATACATCACGGCCTTGGCAATGCCCTCGCACACCGCCGCGCCGCGGAGGAACACCCCCTCGATGGTGAGCGCGTCGGGAATGATCATGCCCTTGACAGTGGCGTGGCTCTCGTAGGTCACGCTGCGCACCAGTCTGTCGTGGATGAGGCGCACCCTGCCGAGGGTGTCCGCGCTGCCGAATTCCCGGTTGTCAAGCAGCTTGCCGATAGCGGCTTCAATGCTCTTTTTCCTGTGCGCCGTCTCGTCGGGGGTATAGAAATACCGCAGCTCCGCCTTTCCCTTGCCGGGGGCTGTGATGGTCAGGTTGACATTGTTCAGATCCACATAGAAGTATTCCGGGTGATCGAACGAAAACGCCTCGTAGGCAGGGCTTACCTCTCTGAGGTCAACGGTATCGACCGGGAAGGAGTCCCTTCTCCCGCCGATGGCTTCAAACAGCGAATTGTATATCTTTCTCTGCTTGACGGTGAGCTGATTGTAATGTAAATCAGACATATCTGCTTCATTCCTTCCGTTTCATTCGTTAGAATTTTTAATTCCGAATCCTCATGATAAAAATATTCATTTATATTCTACAATAAGTTATTGAATTTTGCAAGGATATTTTTCCCTCAATTTTGCATATCATCAAAAAAGGCACCGTTCTCCCTGAACGATGCCTCTCATGCCAACCGGTTATTCAATAAAAAAGCGGTGCAGTCTGTCTCTGTAGTCGGGGGCGGTGTCAAACGCCGCGTGTCCGAAGCCGTCGTAGATGTAATAGCTGAAATCGGGTCTGCCGCCGAGCCCTGCGACGATGGTCTCCATCGCGCCGGCGCCAAGCACCCTGTCATCCGCGCTGCCGATGGCCAGCACGGGACACTGTATGTCATGCAGTCTGTCCGTGACGCGGAAGCCCGCCGTTCCCTCCGCTAAAATCACGAACCGCGCCAGCTCCTCGTCGGTCACGGTCGTCGCCACCGCTGCAAGGGCGCCGCGGAATTTTTCAAAGACCGCCGCGGGATAGATCGCCTGTCCGAACGCCAGATTGAGCGCCGTCCTGTCGCCGTTTTTCGCCAGCCCGATCCATTTCCCGATCACGCCGGTGTCAGCCGCGTCCGCGTCGGCAGCCGTCGAACCGAGCGCCAGCTTTTTCACAAGCTCCGGATGTCCGATGGCAATGCACATGGCGATCATGCCGCCCTGCGACGCGCCGAAAAGACACACGTCCCGCAGACCGACCCGCCGCATGGCTTCGGCGGTGTCCTCCGCCATGTCGTACACGGAGTATTTCTCCGGCAGATTCTCCCGCCGGTCAAAGAGATACACCGTAAAGTCGTCCCGCATAACGGCGTATTCCTTCTCCACCGCCTCCGCCATGCCCATCACGCTCTTGACGCTGAGTCCCGGCAGAATTACAAGCGGCCGGCTCCCCTTGCCGAATGTGAAGTAATTCATGGTAAATGTGTCTGTTTGAACGGCGTTGTGTGTGAGATTGCTCATTTCATCATTTCCTTTCTCTATAATGGCTCCCGCCATCCGTATTATAACGGAAAAAATGCCTCTTTGCAAGGCGCTATCCCGCTCTTTGCCAAAAAATTTCCCCGGCAGGGTCACGCAAGGAGAGGCAACCCGCCGGGGATAACGATAGTCAGGTATCTGCGATAGGATAACCGGACTTTATTTTCGGAAATTGTTTTCGGAAATTATTTTCGGACAATCTTCAGCTCGTCGTCGTAGCTGACCGAAATGGCGTCGCCGGGCTTGACCTCGCCCTCGAGGATTTTCTCCGAGAGCTTATCCTCGATCTCGGACTGAATGGCGCGGCGTATCGGGCGCGCGCCGTAAACCGGGTCGAATCCGTGCTTGGCGATAGTCTTTGCCACGCTCGGCTCGAAGGTCACGTCGATCTCCATCTCGTTGATTCTTCCGGCGAGGGTCCGGAGCATTCTCTCCGCGATCTGCTCCACGTCCTCCTCGCTGAGCTTGCGGAACACGATGATGTCGTCCAGACGGTTGATGAATTCGGGGCGGAAGGTGTTCTTCAGCTCGCTCATGACAGCCGCCTTGATGTTCTCGTAATCCTGCTGTGCCTTGTTCTCGTCCGACTGCCCGAAGCCGAGGGAAGTCGCGCCGCCGGTGATGAATCTCGCGCCAAGGTTGGAGGTCATGATGATGACGGTATTTTTGAAATCCACCGTCCTGCCCTGCGAATCGGTCACTCTGCCGTCCCCGAGTATCTGAAGCATGATGTTGAGCACATCGGGGTGCGCCTTCTCGATCTCGTCAAACAGCACCACGGAATAGGGACGTCTGCGGATCTTTTCGGTGAGCTGTCCGCCCTCGTCGTAGCCCACATAGCCGGGAGGCGAACCGATGAGCTTCGACACGGTGTGCTTTTCCATGTACTCCGACATGTCGAGACGGATGATCGCGTTCTCGTCGCCGAAGAGCGCTTCCGCCAGCGCCTTGCAAAGCTCTGTCTTGCCCACGCCTGTCGGTCCCATGAAGAGGAAGGAGCCGATCGGACGTTTGGGATCCTTGAGTCCGACTCTGCCGCGGCGGATGGCCTTGGCTACCGCTGTGACAGCTTCATGCTGCCCCACAATGCGCTCGTGCAGGATGTCCTCCATGCGGAGCATTCTCTCGCTTTCCTCGGTGGTGAGCTGTACGACCGGAATCCCCGTCCACTGGGAGACGATCTCGGCGATGTCCTCGGTGGTGACGGTGGCTTCCCGTCCCTGATTCTTCTTTTTCCATGCGTCGCGCTCCTCGTCCAGCCTGGCGGTCAGCTCCTTCTCCCTGTCGCGGAGATGGGCGGCGCGTTCGTAATCCTGATTGTGAACCGCCTCCTGCTTGTCTGCCGTCACCTGTCTGATCTGGTTTTCAAGCTCCTTGACCTCGTCCGGCGCGGTCTGCCTTCTGAGTCTGACCCTTGATGCCGCTTCGTCGATGAGGTCGATCGCCTTGTCCGGGAGATAACGGTCGGCGATATAACGCGCCGACAGATTGACGGCGGACTTGATGGCTTCGTCGGTGATCTTTACGTTGTGATGTCCCTCGTAGCGGTCGCGCAGTCCCAGGAGAATCTGCTCCGCCTCGTCTTCGGTCGGTTCGCCGACAAGCACCGGCTGGAAACGGCGTTCAAGCGCGGAATCCTTCTCGATGTACTTGCGGTATTCGGTGATGGTGGTCGCGCCGATCACCTGGAACTGTCCCTTCGCCAGCATCGGCTTGAGGATGTTCGCCGCGTCGGTCGCCCCCTCGGCGGAGCCTGCGCCGATCAGGGTGTGAATTTCGTCAATAAAGAGGATCACGTTGCCGTCCTTGACCACCTCGTCGATGACCGACTGGATCCTCTCCTCGAATTCGCCCCTGTACTTGGAACCGGCGATCATGCCTGTCAGACTGAGATCGACGATCCGCTTGTTTTTGAGCGATTCCGGAACCTCGCCCTCGGCGATCTTAAGCGCCAGACCCTCCGCGATGGCGGTCTTGCCGACGCCCGGTTCGCCGATCAGACAGGGATTGTTCTTCGTTCGGCGGGAGAGAATCTGGATCACCCGGTCGATTTCCTTCTGTCTGCCGATGACCGGGTCGATCTTGCCCTTTTTCGCTTCCTCCGTGAGGTCGCGCCCGTATTTCTTCAGGCTCTTGCCCTTGCCCTTGCCGCCGGACGGCTGCCCGCCGGCTCCGAAGGGATTTCCTTCGCCCATGCCGAAGAATCCTCCGAAGGGCGACTGCTGCCCGAAGGAAGGCTGATCGTCGGCGTCGGCGTCCGATTCGTTGCTGAACAGACGGTTGAGATCGTCCACAATCCCCTCTATCTCGCCGCCCAGCTCCTGAATGAAGCGCACGGCGTAGCTCTCGCTGTCGCTGATCAGCGCGAGCAGAATGTGCTCCGTGCCGACGTAGCCGTGTCCCATGCGGTTGGAAATGCTCTTGGCCATCTGCAACGTGCGCTTGCCGCGCGCGGTGATGTCGTTCGGATTGAGACTGCACCGCACGCCCTGTCCGTGTATTTCGAGCAGCTTGTCGCTGACTGCCTCGGCGGTCACGCCGTTGTCATTGAGAATGGTCTGCGCCGCGGAATCGTCGGTCTTGGCAAGCCCGAGCAGAATATGCTCCGAGCCGACGAAGGTGTGTCCCATATCCTGCGCGCAGGTAAACGCGAGGTTGAGAGCGTTGTTGGCTTTTTCGCTGAATCCCTTGAAATTATACATAATGATCCCCCTCTTCAAATAGCTTTATGATGATTCTTTTCTGAAAGAACGGATTGGTTTTACGCTATGTCGGTGCTTCTGAACAGCCCCCGGAGAATTTCGGCGCGTTTCCTGTCGCGCTGGGCGGCGTTCATCTCCTCGCCGAACTGCTCCATGAGCCGCGCCGGCTGCACCGATTCGTATGCCTCGCTCAGCTGACCGAGGGTGATTCCCTTGACCAGTCCCTCGGCAACGCCTACGCGCAGCGCCGAATACAGCTCCGCAAATTCGCCGCTGTTCATGACGCGCGCGGTTTTCAGAATGCCCAGCGCACGCCATACGGTGTCCTGATAGCTTTCGCCGGACAGAAGCTGTCCGCGTGATTTCTTTTCCAGTGAAATGATCTGGTTGGTGATGTCGGTCAGATTGGCGAGCGTGTCCTTTTCGCTTATGCCCAGCGTCACCTGATTGGAGATCTGGTACATCGCGCCGGTGGATCGGCTGCCCTCGCCGTAGCTGCCCCGGATGGTCGCGCCGACCTTGCCGAGACTTGCCGCGACACGGCGCAGCGTTCCGTCGGCTTCGGAGGCGGGCAGGTGCAGCATCACCGACGCTCTCATGCCGGTACCCAAATTGGTCGGGCAGGCGGTGAGATAGCCCAATTCCTCATCAAAGGCGAAATGCAGCGTCTCGTCAAGAACGGTGTCGATCTTGTCCGCCATGTCGTACGCCTCTTTCAACTGCATGCCGCTGCCCATCACCTGAATGCGCACATGATCCTCCTCGTTGATCATGATGCAGACCGACTCGTCGTCCATCAGCAGAAGCGCCCTGCCCTTCGGGTCATTGGCGAATTCCGGGCTGATGAGGTGCCGTCCCGCAAGGGACGCCAGCTCCACCGGTGAGAGCTTCTCCGCCTCAAGGTAGCGGAAGCGGTCGCGCAGCGCGGAATTCCCGCCGATCAGCGCGTCCCTGACCTTTTCGCTGACCTCCTTCCTCTGCGCCTGATTCATCAGGTGCGGGAAGGGATACCCGTTGAGGTTCCTTGCCAGCCGGATCCTTGTGCTTATCACAACGTCGGAATGTTCGCCCTCCGACTCATACCATTTTTTCATCTCTGACATTATTATCAACTCCAGAATAACTGATTTTCTTTGCGGGCGGAAGCGGGCGGCTTACGCCTCCATTGCCTTAATCTTGTCGCGCAGCTCCGCCGCCAGCTCGTAATTTTCCGTCCTGACCGCGTCGGCAAGCTGCTTTTTGAGGCTTTCCGTCTCGTTTTCCCGGCTCTCCTGCGTGGTCACCTTGGAATGCTTGCCGCAGTGGACGCTGTTGCCGTGCAGCTTCTTGATGGTCGGCGCAAGACGTCCTCTGAATTCGGTGTAGCAGTTCGGACAACCCACCTTGCCGGAATCGGCAATCGAATTGAAATCCGAGCCGCACACCGCGCATCTCTTGCCGGAGGTGAGCGACGGCATTGCGCCGAAGCTGCCGAAGGGCGAGCTGAGCAGGCTGCTTACCATGTCGAAGCCGCTCATCATCGGGCTGAACAGGCTGTCGAAGTGGAAGAGCGAGCCGAATTCCTCGCTGTTCTGCATTTCCGCGGCACACTGGCTGCAAAGGTGATATTCGTGAACATCGCCGTTCACATTGGTCTTGATGTAAGCGTTCGCTTCATTCTTTTTGCATTTTTCACACAACATAATATTCATTCCCTTTCTCAATTTTTGTCCGATGACATCTGAATTATTGGCTGACAGTGCAGCGGATAAGCATCTGTTTGAGAATTCCGGCTCTGGCAATATCGCGGTATTCCGGCGGAAGCGCCTTCAGCGCGCTGTCGCTGCACGCCGCCAGCATGATGCCCGCCGCGCGCTCGCTGACGGCGCCCCTGTCGGAGAGGCTCACAATCAGTGCCCGCGCCGTTCCGCTGTCAAGCTCCTCGCCGATGCAGTTGACGACGTGCATCAGCGCCGAGGTGCCGGTGAGCTGAACTCTCGTGATCCGGATGAACCCGCCGCCGCCGCGCCTGCTCTCCACAAGGTATCCCTGTTCGGGCGTGAAGCGCGACGTGATGACGTAATTGATCTGGCTCGGTACGCAGCCCATCTGATCGGCAAGCTCGTTGCGCCGGATCTCGGCGGTGCCGTCCCGGCTGTCAAGCATTTCCATGATGTACCGCGCCACCTGT
This sequence comes from uncultured Eubacteriales bacterium, assembly GCA_900316495.1. Lineage (GTDB taxonomy): Bacteria > Bacillota > Clostridia > Oscillospirales > Acutalibacteraceae > RUG762. Next base: position 235 of record ONDC01000024.1, on the reverse strand, counting down.
TCGCTCATTCTCATTTGGATGATCATCTCCTAAAGGTCTTTGTCTTTGACTATCCTTGACCTTTGTGATTCTTATTATACTCATTGGTCAGAAAAAGTCAAAGTCAGAAAAAGTCAGTTTATTGATATTTTTTTCCGACATTCTCTTATTCTCTTTGAATTGCTCGTTTTTTCTTATTTTTTCATCAATTTCAAATAAAATCACCCGGTCTCAATCAACCTGAAACCGGGTGAAA
>ONDC01000023.1 GCA_900316495.1 uncultured Eubacteriales bacterium | reverse complement strand
GGGTAATTGGGGCGCAGCACTTCGCCGAGGTAATCGGTGGGGCGCACGTCCACAAGCTGCGGTTCTGGATAGATCTTGCGGAATTCGTCGGCAATCAGATCGGCGGCGCGGCGGCTTTCCGGATCGGCGGGGTTGTAATAGATGTCGGGTCCCCGCAGCATGCCCGCAAATTGCTCCGGCGAGGCGTTGGAATGCAGCGCTAAGTAGAGGTCATAAGGCGGCGTGGCGTTTGCCTGCTGAATGGACGTGCGCGCCGTCATCTCCGGCGTATTGCGGTTGTAGGCGATTCCCAGCCGGTCGAGGTACGGCACCAGCGCGTCGGCGAGGCGGTTCATGTTTTCCTCCTCCGTGCCAAGATCGTTGACGTATCGATTGTATTCCTGCGTGGACGGACTCAGATAAATTCTTGCCATATGGCGATACCCCCGTTTTGTTAGTGTGGAGTTGTGTGTTTTTTCACTCCACCGCATAATATGCCGCTTCCCGCGTGGATGTCACCTTCTTCCAACGGGAAGGGTTCGTGGAATGTGTAAAATATGTAAAATATTCATAAAATCACGGCAAACGGCCTTTTTTCTACTTGCATTATTCCGGAAAATATAGTAAAATATATCATAGATATGCGGCAAGGCGGCAGTCTGTTATTGAGGAATGTTTTTCCTTGAAAAACGGCGGGTTCGTGCGGCGCATTATCCAAATTTCTGTAATTCATGCCGTCGGCAGGACCGCCGGCATTGACAAGAAAGGATGTATTACCCATGAGTTCTCTTCTTAACAAAAAGAGCATCGACGACATCGATGTAAAAGGCAAGAAAGTTCTGGTTCGCTGCGATTTTAACGTACCGCTCAAGAACGGCGTCATCACCGACACCAACCGTCTGACCGCCGCTCTCCCCACCATCAAGAAGCTGATTGCCGACGGCGGCAAGATCATTCTCTGCTCCCACCTTGGCAAGCCGAAGGGCGAGCCGAAGCCCGAGCTTTCTCTCGCTCCCGTTGCCGCCAAGCTCACCGAGCTGTTAGGCCAGGAGGTCAAGTTCGCGGCTGATCCCGAGGTTGTCGGCCCCAATGCCAAGGCCGCGGTCGAGGCTATGCAGGACGGCGACGTCATCCTTCTGGAAAACACCCGCTACAGGAAGGAAGAGACCAAGAACGGCGAGGAATTCTCCAAAGAGCTTGCTTCTCTCTGCGATGTTTTTGTAAACGATGCGTTCGGCACCGCCCACAGAGCGCACTGCTCCAACGTCGGCGTGGCCAGCATTGTTGACACCGCTGTTGTGGGTTACCTCATTCAGAAGGAGATCCAGTTCCTCGGCAACGCCGTGGAGAATCCTGTCCGTCCCTTCGTCGCTATTCTCGGCGGCGCAAAGGTTGCCGACAAGCTCAACGTCATCTCCAACCTGCTTGAGAAGTGCGACACCCTCATCATCGGCGGCGGCATGGCTTACACCTTCCTCAAGGCACAGGGCAAGGAAGTCGGCAAGTCCCTTGTCGACGATAGCAAGATCGACTACTGCAAGGAAATGATGGACAAGGCGGAGAAGCTCGGCAAGAAGCTGCTCCTGCCCATCGACACCACCATCACCAAGGATTTCCCGGATCCGATTGACGCTCCTATCGAAGTCACTGTTGTTGACACCATTCCCGCTGACATGCAGGGTCTCGACATCGGCACCAAGACCGCAGAGCTGTACGCTGACGCTGTCAAGTCCGCCAAGACCGTCGTATGGAACGGACCAATGGGCGTTTTTGAGAATCCGATTCTCGCAAAGGGCACCATCGCTGTTGCAAAGGCGCTGGCTGAGACAGAGGCTACCACCATCATCGGCGGCGGCGACTCCGCGGCGGCTGTCAACAATCTCGGCTTTGGCGACAAGATGTCCCACATTTCCACCGGCGGCGGCGCTTCCCTTGAATTCTTAGAGGGCAAAGAGCTTCCCGGTATCGCCTGTCTCAACGAGAAATAATCTTTTTCAGGCAGAAGGAAAGAGGTAGGAGGTAAAAGGTAGAGGGTTGATGACATAATCAATTTCCTTCACCCCAAACTCCACACTTGAATAAACTCCACACTGAACGAAGGCGGGGCTGATTCCGTGCAGGCTTTGGACTGCTTTTCCGGAGTTGGCTCCGTATTCCATTTTTGCTGAATTTCCTTTAGCAAAAGGCCATTTTTGGCGCTTTTACAGAAACCATTCAAATCAATCAATGAAAGGTATGACGAAAAAAATGAACAAGACACTTCGCAAGGCTGTTATCGCCGGCAACTGGAAGATGAACAAGACCCCCGCCGAGACCACCGTTCTTATCAATGAGATCGCCCCGCTGGTAAAGGACGCGGACTGCGACGTTCTCGTATGCGTTCCCTATGTTGACCTTCAGAACGCGCTGGAAGCCACTAAGGACACCAACATCAAGGTCGGCGCGGAAAACTGCCACTGGGCAAAGAGCGGCGCCTTCACCGCCGAAATCAGCGCGGAAATGCTCACCTCCATGGGCATACAGTATGTCATTATCGGACACAGCGAGCGCAGACAGTACTTCGGCGAGACCGACGCGACCGTCAACGCAAGAACCAGAGCCGCTCTTGACGCGGGCATGACTGCCATCGTCTGCGTCGGCGAGACCCTCGACCAGCGTGAAGCCGGCGTCACCGAGTCCCTCGTCCGCGAGCAGACCACCAAGGCGCTCGAAGGCGTCACCGCCGAGGATCTTGACAGAATCATCATCGCCTACGAGCCTGTCTGGGCAATCGGCACCGGCAAGACCGCAACCGCCGAGCAGGCGAACGAGGTCTGCAAAATCATCCGCGACCTCATCGGCGAGCTTTACAGCGCGGAAGCAGCTGACAAGATTGTCATTCAGTACGGCGGCTCTATGAACGACGGCAACGCTGTCGAGCTTCTTGACCAGCCCGACGTGGACGGCGGTCTGATCGGCGGCGCATCCCTCGTTGCCGCCAAGTTTGCGGCCATTGTCGCGGCAGCCAGCAGATAATCCTTCCTATTGGCAGGCGTTTTCCGTCTATTGAATAAACGATAAACGGGAAACGCCTGTTTGCGCTTATTGCCGATAAGGTATTATTTCAACGAAAGGAACACAAAAAAACATATGAAAAAACCCCTTGTTCTTTGCATCATGGACGGCTACGGCATCAAGGACGCCTACGGCAACGCCATTGCCGCCGCCAGCAAGCCGCACCTTGACAAATTCTTCGCCGAGAACGCCTACACCACCATCGGCGCGTCCGGCATGGCAGTAGGACTTCCCGACGGACAGATGGGAAACAGCGAGGTCGGTCACACCAATATGGGCGCGGGTCGCATCGTCTATCAGGAGCTTACCCGCATCACCAAGTCCATTAAGGACGGCAATTTCTTTGACAACGAAGCCCTCAAGGGCGCTATGGAAAACTGCAAGGCAAACGGCAGCGCCCTGCACCTCATGGGACTCATGAGCGACGGCGGCGTTCACAGCCACATCACCCACCTCTACGCCATCGTGGAAATGGCGAAGAAGTACGGTCTCAGCGAGGTTTACGTGCATTGCTTCCTCGACGGGCGCGACGTTCCCCCCGCCTCCGGCGCGGATTATGTCGCACAGCTCCGTGACAAGCTGGCGGAAATCGGCGTGGGCAAGATTGCCACCGTTATGGGCAGATATTACGCCATGGACAGAGACAACCGCTGGGAACGCGTCGCCAAGGCATACGCCGCCATCGTCTACGGCGAGGGCATTCAGAATCCCGACCCGGTGGCAGCGATCAGAGCCTCCTATGAGCAGATCGACGAGGAAGGCAAGAACATCACCGACGAATTCGTGATTCCGGTGGTCTGCACCGAGGGTGCGGGCATGAAGGCGAACGATTCCGTGATCTTCTTCAACTTCCGCCCCGACCGTGCCAGAGAGATCACCCGCACGCTGGTTGACCCGGACTTCAAGGGCTTCGAGCGCAGGAACGGCATGTTCCCGCTCTACTATGTCTGCATGACCCAGTACGACGCGACCATGCCGAATGTGCATGTGGCATTCAAGCCGCAGTCGCTCAAGAACACGCTCGGCGAGTACATTTCCTCCCTTGGCATGACGCAGCTCCGCATTGCTGAAACCGAGAAGTACGCGCATGTCACCTTCTTCTTCAACGGCGGCGTGGAAAAGGTTTACGAGGGCGAGGACAGGGTGCTTGTCAAGTCCCCCGCTGTCGCCACCTACGACCTTCAGCCGGAAATGAGCGCCTATGAGGTGCGCGATAAGTTAGTGGACTGCGTACTTTCGGGCAAGTACGACATCATCATCGTCAACTTCGCCAACTGCGACATGGTGGGACACACCGGCATCTTCAACGCGGCAAAGGCGGCAGTCGAGGCAGTGGACGCCTGCGTGGGCGATCTGGTGGAGGCGGCTGTCAACAAGATGGGCGGCGTTGTGATGATCACGGCAGACCACGGCAACGCCGATCAGATGCTCGACGAAAATGGCGAACCCTTCACCGCGCATTCGACCAACCCGGTTCCGTTCTGCGTGGTAGGCTATGACTGCAAGCTCCGCGAGGGCGGCTGCCTTGCCGACATCGCGCCGACCATGCTCGAGGTGCTGAAGATCCCGCAGCCGGAGGAAATGACAGGCGTATCGCTTATCGAAAAATAGTGGTCAGTAATTAGTGATTTGTGATTAGCTCGTTATCAGGAAGCATGATGATCACGGAATCACTCTCAGACTATTCATCATTCATCTCAAAACCGGACAGACACTTTCTCAAAAAGAAAAATGCCTGCCCGGTTTTTTTGAAGGAGCCTACAAAAATGTACCGGAATTATATCTTCGACCTCTACGGCACGCTGTTGGACATCAACACCAACGAGGGCAAGCCGTATCTCTGGAAAAAAACCGCCGAGCTGTACGCCTATCACGGCGCGTACTACACGCCCAAGGAATTGCGCGCCGCCTACCTGCGCCTTTGCGGAGAACACACTCAAAGGCTCCGGGAAAAAAACGGCGCGAAGTACCCGGAAATTCAGTTAGAATACGTATTTGAAGATTTGTTCAGGGAGAAAGGCGTCAATCTCTCCATGGACATTATACGCACTATCGGGCAGACCTTCCGCGTGATCTCCACCAAATTCCTCTGCCTGTACGACGGCGTTACCGACTTTCTCGACGCCATTCACGCGGCGGGAAAGAAGGTCTATCTTCTCTCCAACGCGCAGGAGATGTTCACAAAGCATGAAATGATCGCTGTCGGCATCTACGACAAATTCGACGGCATTGTCTTTTCGTCCGACGAGGGTCTCTGCAAGCCGGAGGAACGCTTCTTCCGCACAGTGGTGGAACGCTACGGACTGAATATCGCCGAATCCATTATGATCGGCAACGACGCGAACACCGATATTCTCGGCGCGAACACCATCGGCATGGATTCGCTCTATATTCACTCCGACATCTCCCCGCAGCTCACCGACCCCACCGGCGCGGACATTCCCGCGACCTACCGTGTCATGGACGGCGACTTCACCAAGATCAAGCAACTGATACTCTGATACAAATCCAAAAGCACGCGGCAATCCGTCATGGGAGATGAATTGCCGCGTGCTTGCTACATGCGGAAGAGTATTATCCGACCGCGCCGTCCTCGTCAGGCTCCGTCGCGGTAGTCTTTTTGGTAGGCAGCGCTGTCGTCGTGGTCGTGAATTCGGTCGTCGTTTCCTCCGAAGCATCCTCAGAGGAATCCGTCTCCGATTCCGTTTCCGATTCTGTCGACGACACATCGTCCGGCGCTTGAACGGGGCCAAATCGCTGCTTGAAGCGCAGGATACGGCGCACCGATTCGTCAATCCGTTCCTCTGAAATCTCGCCCGACTTCACCGCGTTCAATACGGCTTTGTAATCAGAGACGGGGCTCTTCGGGGCGCAGAGAATGTCAACGCCGGCTTTCACCGCCATGATGCAAGCCTTGCCGCTGTTGCCGCTGTACTTGATCACCGCGCCCATTTCCATTCCGTCGGTAATCAGCAATCCGTCATAGCCCATATCCTCGCGAATCATCTTCACCACATCCGACGAGAGAGAAGCGGGATGAATCGGATCATACGCGTTGACCACCGTATGCGTCAGCAGAATGCTGTCCACACCGTCGCTGATCGCCCTTTCAAAGGGAACAAGGTCGGACGCTTGCAGCTTTTCAAGGCTCTTCTTGTTGATGTCGAGTCCCTTGTGGGTATCCTTTTTGCTATTGCCGTAGCCGGGGAAATGCTTGACGCAGGAGGCGACGGGCGTTTCCTTCATAGCGTTCACGACCGTAGACACATAGTCCGCCGTCTCATTCGCGCCCTTGCCGAATGCCCTTTTGTACATAAACCCCTCTTTGGACGTGCAGACGTCCGCGACAGGCGCTAAATTCATATTGATGCCGAGGGAATCCAACAGCTTGCATTTTTCCTCCGTGTCGGACTTTATCAGCTCAAAACCGCCCTTCTTGTAGAGCGTCTGGGGGGATAAGAAGGGAGTCTTGCGCAGCTTGGCATTGCTGCTGACCCGGACGACGTCGCCGCCCTCCTCATCCACCGCAATGATCATCCTGCCGTCGGAGGCGCTCTGCAAGCCCTTGATCATCTTGCGCACCTGCGCGGCGGACTTGTCCTTAAAATCTCCGGCAAAGAGAATCGCGCCGCCCGCGTGCGTTTTGGAGACAACGTCCTTAAAGCTGTTCTTTTTTCCTCCGTTATTCCTCACCATAAAGAGCTGACCGACCTTCTGCTCCAGCGTCATCGCGCTCAGCTCCTCCTCGATCCTCTGTTCCTCAGTCGGCGGTTCGGGTTCAGTGTCGGATGGATATTCTTCTTCGGGAGCGGACGCAAACGCCGCCTGCTCCGGCTCATTGCCCGATCTGACGGCATTCCGGACATACATCCTACCGACCAGCACGGAAGCGACCATGACCACAAAGAATAACGTCATGATCAGATAAATGGTTCCCGAACCGGCTTTCCTTTGATCGTGATGACGGCGTCCCGAAGATCTGCCGTCCTCATCATCCGTCTGATAGCGGCTTTCCCGGCGGCTCTCGAAGCTCTGCGGCCTTCCTCGATCAGGATTGCCGTAATAGTAATCATAGTCGCTGAAATCGCCTAAGCCCTTGTAATCGTCATCGTAATTCTGTGTTCCTCTGCTCATATGTTTATCTCAGCACTCCGTTAATGTCGTCCCTCATGCGGAGCGCCTCGCGTCTGGCTGCCCCCGCGAAATCCGTCTCGTCGCAGCCCTCCTTTTTGTAGGCACACATGATAGCGCGCGACGAATTGACCACCGCACCGAGACCGTCCTTATTGAAGGCTCCGACAAGTCCCTGCGCGCCGCCGCCCTGCGCACCGTAGCCGGGAACAAGGAAGAAGATAGAGGGATGCTCCCTGCGCAGCTCGGTGAGCTGTTCGGGATAGGTCGCGCCGACCACCGCGCCGACACCGGTGAAGCCGTAATCTCCGGGCAGCTCTCTCCCCCACTCGTCACACATGCATGCCATGCGTCCGTAAATGGTCTCCCCGCCCTCGAGGGGAAGGTTCTGCAGCTCGCCGGAGGATTTGTTGGAGGTCTTGACCAGCACGAATATTCCCTTATCCTGCGCAGCGCAGACCTTGAGAAGCGGGTCAATTCCGTCAGTGCCGAGATAGCCGTTGACAGTCAGGGCGTCGGCGCCGAACGCGGCAAGCCGCTCCCCGTCAACGTCAGTCAGTCCCAGGTGTCCCGCGGCATACGCCTCCATCGTCGCGCCGATGTCGTTGCGCTTGCCGTCCGTAATGACGTACAGCCCCTTGGATCTGGCGTATTCCACCGTGCGGGCGAAGGCTCTCACGCCCTGCCAGCCGTACATCTCGTAATATGCCATCTGCGGCTTGACCGCCGGCACAACGTCGCACAGCGCGTCGATCAGTCCGACGTTGAATTCATACAGAGCCTCCGCTGCGCCCTCAAGCGTCCTGCCGTACTGCGCGAAGCATTTCTCCCTGATGTACTGCGGCACATAATCAAGCTTCGGGTCAAGCCCCGCGACCGTAGGGTTCTTCTTTTCAATGATCTTCTCAATCAAACGGTTAAATGACATGATTCGTAATTCCTTTCCTTTTGTGTTCCCCTCATTATATATCAGTTCATCAAAAATTACAACTGCTTTTCGTCAAAAAAATCAAAAAACCTTTTTACCTCCGCAGAAGGTCGCCTTGACTCTGCCAGTGAGCAGCTCTCCCTTGAACACCGCGTTTTTCGATCTGCCGTGGAGCTTTTCGGGATTGACGGTCCATTGCTCGGTGAGATCGACCAGCGCAAGATCCGCCGGCGCGCCGACCCTGATCTCTCCGCCGGGAATTCCAAGGATTCTGGCGGGATTGAAGCACATCAGCCTTGCAACGTCGCTGAGCGACAGCTGATCGCGCAAAAATGTCAGCGTCGCGGAGAGGGAGGTTTCCATTCCGATCACGCCGTTGGGGGCGCTGACAAAATCCGCCTTTTCCTCCGGGGAATGGGGGGCGTGATCGGTGGCAATCGCGTCGATCGTCCCATCCAGCAATCCTCCGATGACGGCAAGACGGTCGGCTTCCTCCCGCAGCGGGGGATTCATGCGGTAATCCGCGTCACGTCCAAGTACCTTTTCACATGTATACACAAAATAATGCGGGGCTGTCTCGCATGTCACCTTCACGCCGCGCGCCTTTGCCTCACGGATGATCGCAACGGATTCCTTCGTGCTGACGTGGCAGATATGCACCGGCGCGTCCGCGCGCTCCGCCAGACGGATGGTGCGTTCAATATCCCCGTACTCCGAGGAGGACGACATGCCCTTCACGCCAAGCAGACGGGAAGCCCTTCCCTCATGCACCTTGCCGCCCGCCGCCTGCGACAGATCCTCACAGTGGCAAAGAACAGGCAGTCCGAGCCGTTTGCCCTCCCGAAGGGCGCGGAGAAGCATGTCGTCGTCTTCCACAGGACGTCCGTCGTCGGAGACAGCCGCCGCTCCTGCCTTCTTCAGGGCTTCATAGTCGCAGCAGCCCTTGCCCGACAGCCCGTATGTGATGGCTGCCGCCGGATAAACGCGAATGCCGGTCGCCTTGGCTTTGTCAATGATATATTGCACCGTCTCCGGACTGTCGACCGCCGGAACCGTATTGGGCATGCACACCAGTGAAGTCACGCCCCCTGCGGCAGCCGCCGTGCAGCCGGAAGCAATATCCTCCTTGTGGGTCTGACCGGGGTCGCGCAGGTGGACATGCAGCTCCACCAGTCCCGGAAACGCGCAAAGTCCCTCCGCCCCGATCACCTGATCGCCCTCAGCCGGTCGGGCACAGCCGCCTACCTGCGCGAAGACGCCTTCCCGAAGAACAATATCTCCCCTTGTAACCCCGTCGGCATTGATGATCTCCGTGTTTTTAATGATGATCGCCATGTGTCTTCCACTGCCTTTCATTTATCTTCATTCAAATAAAACGGCGGAACCTACGACGATGCCGACAAATGAAGCCCTGTCAAATGCCGGCATGACGTGATCCGCCGTTGGAATCATATCTTAATATCGCTGAATACCTTTATCTTGTCGATTTCCTCCGCCGTCTTGAATTTATCGTAGGAATGCACGGCATCGGCGTTGCCCATTTCCGCCTGAAGCTCGCTGATGTACTCCGCGCGGGTCTTGACTCTCGAAACGCGGCGAACCGGGCCGTTGCCCTTCATGGCGCGGCGGGCATTCACCCGGGCGCGCTCCTGCGGGGACATGTAGACGGTCTTTTCCTTGTTCTCGGTTCCCCGTTTGGCGTAAACCGACTGCTCCTTGTGTCTGAGATTGTCCCACCAGTCGTGAAGCGCGTCGGTCCGTTCATTCAGCAGCTCGCGGATCGCCCGTCCCTCGGATCTCGCCCAGTACATGAACACATCATACGCGTTATCGGTGGAGACCGGCATGGTATTGAGCAACGGACTGTTGGGTCTGGCGATGCTGATCACCGAGATCTCGGGAGGATTGTTGAAGCGGATCTTTGACGGACTTCCCAAACCGCGGGTGACATACATCTTGCTGCGCGCCATACGGTATTCACCGGAGGTATAGGCGATCTTGTTGCTCCTGATAAGCCTGTCAATAAAGGGAAGCCGGTAATACCCGCCGTGCGTGCCGCCGGCAAACACCAGAGAAGCGCCCCAGCGGGAATACGCCTCAAACGCCTTGGGGTAGCCGGTGAGCAGAATCACGGTGGCGTCCTGCGGACATTCGCCGAGCGCGTCAAACACGTCGTTGTTGCGCACCTTCTGGAATTTCCAGTCCTTGACCGGCTTCGCGGGGTCTTCCTTGAGCGAGGGGCAATAGCCGTATATGTAGAGCTTTTCCCCGTCAACATTGATCTCCGCGCGGGAATTATTGAGAATCACGCCGCCCGCCTCGGAGACGGATTTGACAAAATTCTTGTGAAGCGTGCCGTTGCCGAGACGAAGATCCTCCTTGCCCGGCACCATTACCACGGGAATATCCCTGCCGACCGAATCGAGAAAATCGTAGAACGCGTCGAGGTCGGCAGCCTTGGCGTCACCCATATTTCCGGCGAAGAGGATATAATCGGGGCGCTCTCTTCTGACCTTGCGGGCAAGCTCGGCATTCTTGCTGCCGAACGACATACTGTGCAGGTCGCTGATCACCACAAACTTCATGCCGTCGAGCACACGCGGCAGTCCGTTGACCGTCACCGCCTTGTGAGTGGTTGACAGCACATACTTGCTTCTGTTGAACTCCATGTAGATCATGCATGCGGCAAAGGCCGAAAGCAAAAGAACGATCCAAAGCCAATTAGGCAGCAACATGATTCATTCCCCCAATGAAGAATTGATTGATATAACTATCCGGTTACATTATACATGACAAATGCAATTAAGTCCATACCCTTTTAAGAAAAATTTACGACTTTTTTTTGCCTGCGTTTGTACGGATATACCATGCGGACAAAAAAACGGTACCGATATATTTCTACATCGGTACCGCCCTCGGCATTATGCTGCCGCAGCTATTTTGTTTTGTAATGTCCGATTGCTTCATTTTGTCGGGTTCTCATTTTGATTGCCCGTTCCCGGCGACAGTCGATCATTTATCAGGCATCCGTTTCAGAAAATCTTGGCTCTCTGTTTTTTCCTGCCCTGTTTTTCGAGCTTCGCCTCTCAAAGCTTAATTGTACTTTGGACTCACCCTTTACATTTCATTTCTTTGCAGCATGTTACGCATTCTTTTCATGACGTTCACTTGCTTTCATCGAAACTCAACCTGGTGGAGCATTATACTTTCATTGGACTCGACCCTTTACCATGATTTGATCTATGATCTTTTCTCGTTCAGGTCTTATTACATCTTTTACAGCTTACGCCTCTTAAGATTGATTACATCGGATTTGCCGCTGCTTTAAACCTGTCGGGTTCTTTCTATAATGAACGCTGTTCTTTTGCTTCTGCGCTTGACGTTGTTCGTTCTGCGCTTTCCGCTTTTTTCGGCTTTTGCTTTGTCAGCCTTGCCGTTTTCTTTTCTCAGCGTATTGATCTGATCCGTATAATTTTTACTGCATGCGACTTTTCATTTTTCCTGTCTGTTCTCGTAAATCACGTCCCGCCTCTTTCACAACTGGCTGAGACTTGTCTTTTGTCGCTTTTTCTTTTTATCTCATTCACTGTGCAGGCTTTCTTTTTTCCTTGGCGGCTTTTTCTTGCCTTTTGGCTTTTTCTTGCCTTTTGGCTTTTTCTTGCCTTTTGGCTTTTTCTTGCCTTTTGGCTTTTTCTTGCCTTTTGGCTTTTTCTTGCCTTTTGGCTTTCTCTCGCCTTCGGCTTTTTCTCGTTTTCCGCCCTGCCTTGCACTCTTTATGCAGTAATTTTTATACTTCTTTGCGCGGCTTTGGTCTGCCTGTTTTTCCGTTTCGGTTTCTGTTATGTTTCCGTTTCCTTTGGCAGCTCATGATGGTTTCAAACGGCTTTCCGTTCCGTTTGCTTGCTTACGTTATGGAAACCCTTGGAATCTCATTTTGCTTTTTTCACTCCAAGGCGTACTGTTCATAAACATTGCACAGGCTTTTATCTTGCATCAATCGATCTGCTTTGATTCTTCATCTCGGATCGCTTGCTATAAAAGCTCTTGGTGCTCATTGCCTTTTTGTGTTACTCAGCAATTTCAATCCTGTGGGTTTCGCTTCCGATGTGCTGTGAGGCATTTACTGCATCCATCGGCGTCACCCCGTTTCTTTTGTATTGCCTAATCAAGCTCTGTTCCGAAAAGGATCCGATCTCTTTTCTTTTTTCAGGTTTTTCCCATTTTGAAAATCGATCTCAGAAAGCTTACTTTTTTCAGTCTTATTTTTTCGATCAATATTTTGATCTACGTTGCTTTTACGTAAGACTTACTTTTTCATCCTTTCTGTCCTTAACTTTGCCGCTCTCTTAAGCTCAACTATAATATAACACATCTTATCGGGTTTGTCAATAGTTTTTTTGAAAAAACTGAAAAAATTTTATCAAATTTGAAATAATGCAAATTTCCTATTGACATGTGGAAAAAAAGCGTGTAGAATACTATTGGTTTTTGAAAAAGCCATGTCAGATCAGGCTGTCAGCCGCCCGCAGCGCGGGGCTGCGCCTGTATTGATCCGCTGTCAGCACTGAAGCCATTGATTTTTTCCACACAAGCGAGGAATGCGACCACACATGAGTGACGAGATCAACACACGCGGCTGCGCCGCCGATGAGGAAGACGATGAGGATGAAAACATCATCTCCCTGATAGATGACGAAGGGCGCACATCAGATTACGTAGTTCTTGACGCCATTGAAACCGAGGAAGGAAGATTCGTCGCGCTGATGCCGCTTGCCTCCATCGACGAGGAATCCGGCGAGGCGGAATACATGATTCTCCAGGTGGAGGTCGTGGACGACGAGGAGGAGCTTGCCGAGATCGACGACGACGAGCTGCTGATGGCGCTGAATGATCTCTTCCACGAGCGCTTCAAGGAAATGTACGGCGACGAGGAGGACGATCTCCCCGAGGACGACGCCCATTCTCTTGCCGGAGCATAATTCCCTCCAAGCCGCGCATAATAGTATCACAGCTTAATATTCTGCCCGATTCGCGAACTGCGCTTTTATAACCCTACAAATTATTCTTAGGGAGCCAGGTCTCCGGCGGTGGATTGCAGACCTCCCGCAGTCTTGAACTGAGTCCGGAAGAAGGGAGCGAGAAGCCGTTGGGATGGCACCCACCTGTTACTTTTAGTAGCAGGTTATTTAAAGCGCATTACGGTCGGGCGGGATTATTTTTTTCATTCATGACGGACTGCCGGGTTGCCGCAGCCCGTTTTTTGTTTTTTCCGCGCTCCCCCGCCTAAAGCCTGCCGAAGTTCTATTTGACATTATCGCGTTTTGATGATAAGATAAATGACAAGAAATACCCGAAGGAGGCATTCTTCAAATGAAATACACACAGGAGCTTTGTCCCATCGTCAGGAAGGAACAGCTCAACCAGACCACCTTCCGCTTCACCGTCGCTTCGCGGGAGGCCGTCAGGAGCATGAAGCCGGGGCAGTTCGCCAATATTCTCGTCGAGGGCAAGACCCTCCGCCGTCCCATTTCGGTCTGCGAATTCAGCCGGGAGGAAGGGCTGATCCGCTTCGTCTTTGAGGTCAGGGGCGAGGGAACCGCCATTCTCTCCGGCATGAGCGAGGGACAGCGCATGGATATTTTAGCGCCGCTCGGCAACGGCTTTGACATCCGCCCCGACGAAAGAGCGGTATTTGTGGGCGGCGGCATCGGCGTTCCCCCGCTGCTCGGCGCCTCCGCGCCATGCGGCGGCAACGCGACGGCGCTACTTGGCTTCCGCAACAGGGACGCGATGATTCTCGCCGATGATTTCAGGGCAAACGGCGCGGATGTGCGGGTCGCCACCGATGACGGCTCCTTCGGACATCACGGCTTTGTCACCCAGCTGCTTGCCCAGCGGCTTGATGAAGCGCCCTGCGACGCGGTCTACGCCTGCGGGCCCAAGCCTATGCTGCGTCTGACGGCGGCAGAAGCCGAAAAGCGCGGCATTCGCTGCATGGTGTCCCTTGAGGAGAGAATGGGCTGCGGCGTGGGCGCTTGTCTGGTGTGCGCCTGCAAAACCAAAACGCCCGACGGCGGGGAGAAATATCTGCATGTGTGCAAAAACGGCCCCGTATTTGACAGCAGGGAGGTAATCTGGGAATGAGCAGACTCAACATAACACTTTGCGGGGTGAACTTCAAGAACCCCGTCATCGCCGCCTCCGGCACCTACGGCTTCGGCAGGGAATACAACGAATTCTATCCCATCTCCCGGCTGGGCGGCATTTCCTCCAAGGGAATGACCATCCGCGAAAAAGCGGGCAATCCCCCGCCAAGGATCGCCGAAACGCCCAGCGGCATTCTGAATTCCGTCGGACTGCAGAACCCCGGCGTGGAGCATTTCATCCGCGAGGATCTCCCGTGGCTCAGGGAGCAGGACACGGTGATCATCGCCAATATCGCCGGCGGCACCGAGGAGGATTACGCCGCTATCGCCGAAAGGGTCAACGCCTCGGAGGTGGACATGGTGGAGCTGAACATCTCCTGTCCCAACGTCAAGGCGGGGGGCGCGGCATTCGGCACCTCCTGCATGGGCGCGGAGCGCATCACGTCGATTGTCAGAGAGCGCTGCCCGGATAAGCCCCTGATCGTCAAGCTCTCGCCCAACGTCACCAGCATCACCGAGATCGCCCGGGCGGTCGAAGCCGCCGGAGCCGACGCGGTGTCGCTCATCAATACCCTCTTGGGCATGCGGATCGACATCCGCACCCGCCGCCCCATTCTCCGCAACAACAAGGGCGGCATGTCCGGCGCGGCGGTGTTCCCCATCGCCGTGAGAATGGTCAACGAGGTCTACAACGCGGTCAAAGTGCCGGTCATCGGACTGGGCGGCATATGTACGTGGCAGGACGCCATCGAGATGACCCTCGCGGGCGCCTCCGCCATTCAGGTGGGAACGGTCATGTTCACCGATCCCTACGCTCCGCTGAAAATCATCGACGGTATGGACGCTTACCTTGCGGAGAACAATATATCAAACATCTCCGAGCTGATCGGACAGGTGCAGCTATGGTGATTCTGTCGGTCGACTTCGGGCGGGCGCGCACCGGCATTGCCATATGCGACCGGGAGGAACGGCTCGCCTCGCCCGTGACGGTCATCAGCGAAAAATACGTCCCCCATCTGGTGCAGAAGGTGGCTGCCCTCGCCGCGGAACGCGGAGCGGAGCGCATCGTCGTGGGACTGCCGGTCAACATGGACGGCTCGGAGGGGGAAAGCGCACAGAACGCGCGGCGCTTTGCCGACGCCCTCCGCGAGGCCTGCGGCATTCCGGTCGATCTGCTGGACGAGCGCTGCACCACCATGGAGGCGCATGTGTTCCTCAATGCCACCAACACCCGCGGCAAAAAGCGCAAGGCAGTCGTCGACGCTGTTTCAGCGGTCATCATTCTGGAAAATTATCTCGCAAAGCGCAAATCATCGGGAGCGTGACAGCATGAAGCCAGTCGGAATTTACATTCACGTCCCCTTCTGCCGGTACAAATGTCCCTACTGCGATTTTTATTCCGTGACGGCGAAGGACGAATTGCTCGACAGATTCGCAGCGGAAACGATAAGACGCATCGGGGAGCTTTCCGGGGAGAAAATCAGCGCCGACACGGTGTATTTCGGCGGCGGAACGCCCTCCCTGCTCGGCGGCGGTCGGATTGCCGCCATCATGGACGCGCTGCGGCGGCACGTCGATCTTGCGGACAACGCGGAAATCACCGTCGAGGCAAACCCCACTATTGACCTCGGCTCATTTCTGGAGGGATGCGCTTCTTCCGGAGTCAACCGTCTGTCGCTCGGCATGCAGTCGGCAGTGAAATCAGAGCTTTCGGCTATAGGCAGACGGCACACCTCCGACGACGTTCTCCGAGCCATGGAGCAGGCGCACAGCGTAGGAATTCACAATATCTCGCTCGACCTCATGCTGGGCATTCCCATGCAGACGCCCGAATCACTCCTGCACTCGCTGCGCTTCATCGAAGCCTCCGCCCCGTCGCACCTTTCGGCGTACATGCTCAAGATCGAGGAAAACACGCCCTTCTACCGGATACAGTACGCCCTGAAGCTGCCGGACGAGGACACGCTGACGGAGATGTACACGCGCACCTTCGCGTTCCTTGAAGAGGCGGGGTATGCGCAGTATGAGATCTCCAACGCCGCCAGACCCGGCTGCGAGAGCCGGCACAATCTGAAATACTGGCGCTGCGAGGAATATGTCGGCATCGGCCCCTCGGCGCACGGCTTCCTGCACGGCAGACGGTATTATTACGACCGCTCGCTCGAACAGTACCTATCCGGCGCGCAGCCGGTCGACGACGGCGAGGGCGGCGGCATCGAGGAATACGTCATGCTCCGGCTCCGGCTGTCCGAGGGTCTGAACCATGAGGACATGCGGGCGCGCTTCGGCGCGGACATCCCCCGCGCAATGCTGGAAAGGGCAGCCTCCCCTGTGATGACACCGTATTGCATATGTGATGACAGCGGCATCCGTCTCACCCGGAGGGGCATGCTGATCTCCAACGCCATCATCTGCGAGCTTATGGAGCATTTGTAAAAATATCACATTTTTTCGTGTAATTTATTAAAAATATGGTGAACTTCCTTAAATCTATTGCCTTTTTCACCTTCCTATGGTAAAATATGCAAAAGAGCAAGATATAGAAAGAGGTAATGCATATGAGTTATTGCTCAAACTGCGGCGGAAGACTCAACGACAAGGGCATCTGCCCCAACTGCGGCGGCATGAGCGAGGCCAACGTCAGACCGGCTCAGCGGGAGGATTCCGACGTATTCGGCTGCGTCAAGGCATTTCTGACGGATTCCCCGCTCCGGGGAGTGGAAAAGGCGGCGCGCACCCGTTCCGCGTCGGTGTGGGTGACGTTCGGCTCGCTGTTCATCGTGGCAAGCTCCGCCTTGTCGCTGGCGGCATTCGGCTCGCTGTCTCCCGGCTTCTTCCGCGAGGTGTGCGGAGCGCGCATGGCGTCCGTCATAGAGAATTCCTCCGGCTCTGCCGCCAACGCGCTGGTTGACTTCGGGGGATTGACGGCGCACGCCGCGCTGATGGCGATGCTCGTGCTGGTACTGCTGACGGTCATGACAAAAATTGCCTTTGTTCACGCCGAGGAAAAGCCCTCGCTCAATCAAGCGCTCAATATCGCCGCCTTCTCCCTGTTCCCGCTCTCGGTGACCATGCTGCTCGCCATTCCCGCCGCCATCCTTTCGACGGTGTTCGGCGTGCTGCTGGTTTTAGTGGGATTTTCCGCCTCCGCCGTCGCGCATTATTTCGGCATGCAGAAGGCGTCCGTCTTCCGGCGCAGTCCCTTCCTGACGCTGCTTTGCTCCGCAACGGCAGCCGCCGTCCTGCTGGCGCTCGGCTCGCAGGGTCTGGCAATGCTCCTTTTCAGATAACAGGAAGGGTGGTCAGGTAATATGACGGTCAATTCCATTGACTACATCACAAAAAAACACTTCCGTGCGGGACTGAGCGTTTTAGTGACACTGACAGCGTTCGCCGTCGCCGGTCTGTCGGGTTATCTGTCCGTAAGCAAGGGCATGCATACCGGCTTTGCCGCGTTTGCGGTCTTTGCGGGTCTGTCGGCTGTCTTCCGCGCGATCACGCTTTTCTCGCCGCGAACCGGCAGCACGCTTCTGAGGCTTTCCGTTTCCGTCAACGCGCTCGTATGCTTCTTCGCCGCCATGGGTCTGTTTACGCTCGGCTATCTGTTCTTCCGGCACGACGGCACCCAGGATCGTGTCAACGAGCTTCTTGCCAGCGTCGGGTACAACACGATCGCCACGCAGCCGGAGGTCACTGGCGCGCTTCTCTTTGCCGCTTCGGTGCTGCTGTATATGGCGTCCGGCTGCGCCTTTTTCTGTCACCGCACCCTCGGCGCGGTCAAATCCTGCGCCTCCGGCACCCTGAAGCGCAGCGGATTCCGCATTTATCCCGTGCTTTCGGTAATCCTGTTCCTGCTGGCGGCGGGGGCTGCCGCCGCGCTTCTCCTGCTGTCGTGCAGCGCCTTCCTGAAGGAGCTGCTGTCGGACAGGGACATGCTGCTGACGGCGCTGCTGATGATCCTGCTTCTGCTGCATCTGCTGCTCTCCGGACTTTGCGCGGGTTCCTTTGCCCGCAAGACCTTTGCCTTCAAGGTGTTTGAGAAGCAGATCATGAAGGTGGAGACCAACGCCGACGGCACGGTCTACGTCCCCATCAGGGAGGACAGGGATCCCGGCGCGGAGGAGCCGCTTCTCCCTGCCAAAAAGAAGGCCGACCGCGAAGAACCGGACAAAAAGGGCTTCATCCGGGAATTCTCCCCCGCCGCGGAGGAAGCCGCCGAACGCAGCGCCGCGGGCGAGGGCTTCGTCCTGTAATATTATTTCCGTAATAGCATAAAACCCCCGTGAAGGAGCTTATCACTCCGTCACGGGGGTTAGTTGTTGTCATTTGTCCGCGTCAGTTTCCGTTGGCGGTAAAGACGATCGCAAAGGTCTTGAGAATCAGCTTGCAGTCAAGGAGAAAGCTACAATTGTGTATGTATCTCACATCCATCTTCATCCATTCGGGGAAGGGAACCTCGTCGCGGTTCCGGGTGGTCTGCCAGATACAGGTCAGACCGGGGCGCATCAGCAGACGTTGCATGGCAAAGTCATTGTATTCGTTCACTTCGCGCGTGAGGGGCGGTCTCGGACCGACAATGCTCATATGACCCATGATAATATTGATGAGCTGGGGCAGCTCGTCGATGCTGGTCTTGCGGATCAGCCTGCCGAAGCGGGTAATGCGCGGGTCGTCCTTCATCTTGTAGGTGGGATCCTTGGGATCCTTGATGGTGACGCCATTTTTCCTCAATTCCTCCAGAAGCGCCTCCGCGTTGACCACCATCGAGCGGAATTTGATCAGCTTAAATGGCTTGCGGTTAATGCCCTCGCGTTTCTGAACGAAAATGGGGCTTCCGTGCGGGTCGTCAAGGAAAATGAACAGCGCCACTAACAGGAGGATCGGGGAAAGCACTTCCAGTGCGAACACGCTGAGCGTAATGTCAAAGAACCGTTTGAAAAAGCGGTAGACCGGCTTATCCTTAAGCATGTCCGTGCCAAGCGGAAGAATGGGACCGAATTCGCTGAGATCGCCCCAGTCGTAGCTGTCCATCTTCTTCTCCGCGCTATCCGCCTTCACGGTCTGACCGGCTGTTTTGCTCATGACCTTTTGGGCGGCGGATCGTCTTGCCTGCCGCGACATCTTCTTCCCTCTTTTTTTGCTTTTTCCGGCATTACTCATGCATTTCAACTCCGTTTTTTTATCGTTCCGTATTCATCTCAAAATCTTCTCACATAAGTCTCTCTCTTTACATGTCATTATACCATAAAGAAAAGAAATATACAACTCATATCACTTAAAATATCTCTTTACAAACGGAAATCGATTTGTGCAAATGACACAATGAATCGAAAGGAAACCTATTTCGTTTCGCTATTTTTGAGAAGAATTGTCAAATGAGGGGAAGTGACCCTCTCATCCTTCAAACTGACTGTAGTACAGCTTGGAATAAAAACCGCCCTTTTGCAGCAGCGAGGCATGGTTGCCCTGCTCGATGATGTGTCCGTCCTTCATGACAAGAATCACGTCCGCGTCACGGATGGTGGAAAGCCGGTGGGCGACGATGAAGCTGGTGCGCCCCTTCATCATGCGGGCGAACGCGTCCTGAATCTTCAGCTCCGTGCGGGTGTCGATGGAGGAGGTCGCTTCGTCAAGAATCAGCATGGGAGGCAGACAGAGCATCACGCGGGCAATGCAGAGAAGCTGCTTCTGTCCCTGCGACAGGCTGCCGCCGTCCTCGCTGAGAAGGGTATCATAGCCCTGCGGCAGACGTTTGATAAAGCTGTGGGCGTGCGACGCCTTCGCCGCGATAATCATTTCCTCCTCGGTCGCGTCCGGCTTGCCCATGCAGAGATTCTCCCGCACGGTGCCGTTTTTGAGCCATGTCTCCTGCAGCACCATGCCGTAATGCTTCCGCAGGCTGTGGCGGGTTACTTCCCGGATGTCGCTGCCGTCAACCGAAATGGAGCCTTCATTCACGTCGTAAAACCGCATGAGCAGGTTGATAAGCGTCGTCTTGCCGCAGCCGGTGGGACCGACAATGGCGACCCGCTTGCCGTGAGCGACATTCAGATTGAGATGCTCGATCAGGCTGACCTCCGGCACATACGAGAAGGAGACGTTCTGCAATGACACCTCTCCCCGCACCTTTGTCAACTCGGCGTTGCCCTCGTCGGAAACCTGCGCCGGTTCCTCGATCAGCTCAAAGATTCTCCCCGCGCAGGTCAAAGCGTTCTGCAGCTCCGTGATCACGCCGGAGATTTCGTTGAAGGGTTTTGTATACTGATTCACATAGCTGAGGAAGGACGAAAGAATACCGGCGGTAATGCTGCCGTTGATGGCGGCGAACCCGCCGACAAGGGCGACGGCGGCGTACACCGTATTGTTGACAAAGCGGGTGCCGGGATTGGTCAGCGAGGAAAAAAAGGTGGCGCGGAGGGAGTATTTTGACAGGCGGGCGTTAATCTCGTCGAATGCGGTCATGTTCTCGTCCTCGTGACAGAACGCCTGCACCACCTTCTGATTGTTTACCATTTCATCTATGAAGGCTGTCTGCTGTCCGCGTGTTTCGGATTGCAGCCTGAACATATCGTGCGTGTGGGTAGAAATAAATTTTGCCACAAAGAGCGAGAGCGGGGTCATGATCACCACCACGGCGGTAATGCCGGGGTGAAGCAGCAGCATGAAGACCAGCGTGCCGAGGATCGTGACAACGCCGGTGCGGGAGCTTTTCGATCTTTTGGAAGGCCTCGTCCCGGATGTCCCGCACGACCTCGAAGGTGATCTTGTTGTTGACGGTGTTCATCAGCCATTGAAGAAGAGCTGTCGCCAGCGCCGCAACGGCAATTCTGACCAGATAGCCCTTAATCAGCGCGAAGTCCACCCTTCCCGCGTCGATGATACAGTCGATGGCTCTGCCGATCAGCAGCGGAATCCACAGCGTCAGAGCGACCGACGCGCCGGCAAAGACAATTGAAGCCGACAACTGAAGGCGGTGTCCGGCAATGTAATGCAGCACTTTTTTGACGGTGCTTCTGGATGTTTGATTAGATTTTTTCTTTAATTGTTTCATGGCATGTCAATCTCCTGCCGCTAAACGAATAATGATACCTGAATTTTTCATTTTTTAATAGTTAAATAAAATCATTTTATAAATACCTAAAAGGGTATGATGGGAAAGGTCATCCAATCAAGAGGAACCTGCGCGGGGATCTCCCTCCGGCACTGACGTGCCACCTCCCTCTCTGAGGGAGACAATGACCGACTCCCTCTCTGAGGGGGCTGTCGCGCAGCGACTGGGGAAGCGCACAACGCGCTTCATTCTGAATCTGCGGTAAGGCGAACTCAGAATGACCTCACATCACTTCTCGCTGCTGAACTGGGAATTGTATATCTCCCTGTAGACCTCGCAATTCATAAGAAGGTCGTCATGCTTTCCCATGCCGACGATTTTACCGACCATCGTCATGATAGCCTTGCGGAGCGCCGCGAAGGTATGATGGGAAAGGTCATCCAACTAAAAGGAACCTGCGCGGGGAACTCCCTCCGGCACTGACGTGCCACCTCCCTCTCTGAGGGAGGCAATGATCGGCTCCCTCTCTGAGGGGGCTGTCGCGCAGCGACTGGGGGAGCGCACAACACGCTTCATTCTGAATCTGCGGTAAGGCGAACTCAGAATGGCCACACATCACATCTCGCTGCTGAACTGGGAATTGTATATCTCCCTGTAGACCTCGCAATTCATAAGAAGGTCGTCATGCTTCCCCATGCCGACGATTTTACCGTCATCCAGCACCACAATTTTATCCGCGTGGGCGATGGAAGCGGCTCTCTGCGACACGATGAAGACCGTCGGGCTGCCGTCCATCGTCTTG
>ONDC01000010.1 GCA_900316495.1 uncultured Eubacteriales bacterium | reverse complement strand
AAGCAGAACATCAGCTTCAGAATCAGCTCCTTCAGCACCTTGTTGTAAAGGAAGTCGGAGAGAACGCCTCCGTAATTTTTCGTGAAATAGCCGGTGAGGATAAAAAAGCAGGGCAGCATGAACGGAGCAATATACATTATCACCACGTCGGAGTTTCCGGGAATATGGGCTAAGATGACGCACAGAGAGCAGATGCCACGGATGACGTCGCCCCATGTTTCGCGCTTTTTCTGAACGGATGTCGCATGGTTCATAGAAAACTCTCACGTCGTTTTTTCAAGAATTGAAGAGATTCATCGCCTTGTCCGTCTCGCCGTTGACGATCATTTCGGCGGCTTCGGCGGCTTTAAGGGAGGTTTCTTCCATGATTTTCAGCTCGGCCTGCGTAAAATGACTCAGCACCCAGTCGGCGAGGCTGTAATCGGGATGGGGCTTGGCTCCGATACCTAACTTGATGCGGCAGAAGTCGCTGCTCTCCACCATATCGATGATGTTGCGCATGCCGTTCTGTCCTCCGTGCGAGCCTTTGCGCCGGATGCGCAGTCTTCCCGGTTCGAGCGAGATGTCGTCGCACATCACTAACAGACGTTCCGGCGGCAGCTTGTAAAACTGCATGATCTCATCCACGGCCTGCCCCGAAAGGTTCATGAAGGTCTGCGGCTTAGCGAGCAGAATGCGCTTTTCGCCGCACATGCCGTCCCCGACAAGCGCGTGGAATTTTACCCTGTCCACCTTGATTCCCAGCCGTTCCGCCAGCGCGTCGGCTGCCATGAATCCCGCATTGTGCCGGGTTCCCTGATATTTTTTTCCGGGATTGCCGAGTCCCACCACCAGCCAGTCAATATTCTTCGGTTTGTTCATGCCGAACATTTTCTGAATCTCTCCTCTACCATTAATAACCGCAATCTTTATTATAAATGTGAAGTGTGAAGTGTGAAGTGTGAAGTGTGAAGTGTGAAATGTGAAGTTTGAAATGTGCGCTTGCGCGCTGGAATACAAAAAGCCTGAGTAGCACAGCGATAGATATTCCATGGCGCGAATGTGCCTTCCTTCACTCCACACTTTTACTGACGCCTAAAGGGCAGGACAATCACCTGACGGAGATCGCCCTGCCTGAGGGATGCTATTTATGTATCGTTTCGGAAAAATCAGTCAAAGATAATGGAGATAGGTTCATCGCTGTATACTCTGCGAATCGCGTCCGCAAAATAGGGCGCTGTGCTGAGAATGGTAAATTTGTCAAGCATTTTCTCCTTGCCGAGGTGAATGGTGTCGAGGAAGATGAACTCTTTGATCGGGCTTTCCTCTATTCTCTGGAGGGCGGGGCCGCTGAGCACCGCGTGCGTCGCGCATGCCGAAACCTCCACCGCGCCGTGCTCCATGAGCGCCTTTGCCGCGTTGCAAATGGTGCCGGCGGTGTCCACCATATCGTCAATCAGGAGGATTTTCTTGCCGGTGACGTCGCCGATGATATTCATGACCTCGCTGACGTTCGCCTTCTGACGGCGCTTGTCAATGATGGCGATGGGACAGTCGAGTCGCTGGGCAAAATTCCTCACGCGGGTGACGGAGCCGAGGTCGGGAGATACGCACATATATTCGCCGTTTCTGTCGCCCATTTTTTCCTTGAAGTACTTGGCGAGAATGGGCGCGCCCAGAAGATGATCGACGGGGATGTTGAAGAAGCCCTGAATCTGGGCGGCGTGGAGATCCATTGTCAGCACACGGTCGGCTCCGGCAGTGGTGATGAGGTCGGCGCAGAGCTTGGCGGAGATCGGGTCTCTTGCCTTCGCCTTTCTGTCCTGACGGGCATAGCCCATGTAGGGAATGACGGCGGTGATTCTGCTTGCCGATGCTCTCTTGAGGGCGTCGATCATGATCAGCATTTCCATCAGATTGTCGTTGACCGGATCGCTGGTGGACTGGATGACAAAGCAGTCCTTGCCGCGAACGGATTCCTTGAGCGATACCGAGATTTCGCCGTCGCTGAATTTTGTGACGTCGCTCCTGCCCATGGGCTGCTCTAATATATCGCAGATGTCCTGAGCGAGCTTCATGTTGGAATTGCATGAGAAGATCTTGATGTCTGTGCCATGGAGACTTTTGTTGCTGAGAATCATTTTTACTTCCTCCTGAAAAGATGTGATTATGTCATTCGGACGGCGGTAAGGGGGTTCCTCCGCCTTGATGGCTTACAGGATTACTATGCGGGAGAGGGTATGGGCAAAGCAAAAATCCGTTACTTCTTTTCGCTTCGCTTGGCGGCCGCCCAGCCGTCCTTGACCACCTGACGCGCGCGGGCAATGCCGAGAGCGTCGGACGGAATGTCGTTGGTGATGGTGGAGCCGGCGGCGGTGTACGCCCCCGCGCCGATATTGACCGGCGCCACAAGGTTGGTATTGCAGCCGATGAAGCAGTCGTCGCCGACGACGCAGCGCGCCTTGTGCTGCCCGTCGTAATTGACCGTCACGCAGCCGCAGCCGAAATTCACCCGTTTGCCTATATCGCTGTCGCCGACGTAGGTGAGATGGGCGACCTTCGTCCCCTCGTCAAGCACGGAATTCTTGACCTCCACAAAGTCGCCGATATGTACCCTCGGGCCGATCTTGCAGTTGGGCCTGATCTGTGAGAAGGGACCGATGTCGGTGCCCTCCAGAATCTCGCTCTGCTTCACCTGACTCGCGTTGATAATCACGCGGTCATGCACGACAGAATTTTCAATCATGGTATTCGGACCGATGGTGCAGTCGCTTCCGACAGTGACCCTTCCCTTGAGAATGGTGCCCGGCAGGATCACGGTTCCGGAGCCGATGCTGACGTCGGGGCCGATGATGACGCCGTCGGTACAGGTGAGCGAAACGCCCTCGGCGATCATCTCATTCAGAATGGCCGTGCGCGCGATGCGATTCAGCTCGTTGAGCTGCACCGGGTCGTTCGCGCCCATGACGACGCTGGCGTTGTCGGCGGTGAACGCGTTCGCCGCGTCGCCCAGGAGCTTGACGGCGTCGGGAAGATAATATTCGCCCGTGACGGAGCTTTGGGTGATATGATCGGTGTCCAGCACCGAGAGCAGCGCGTCCACATTGAACCAGTAGGCGCCGGAGTTGACCTCTTTGACCGCCAACTGCTCCATCGTGGCTTCCTTGTGCTCCACGATCGCCATCAGGCTTTTGTCCGCCGCGCGCAGAATTCTTCCGTAGCCGGTCGGGTCGTCGAGCATGGCGGATATGACCGTCACGCAGTTGCTCTGCGCCTCGTGGAAATAAAAGGAATTGGAGATGTTGCGGCAGTCCATGAAGGGCGCGTCGCCGTTGAGAATCAGCACGTTTCCGCCCCTGTGGGCTTCAAGGAAGGATTTTGCCATCATGACGGCGTGACCTGTGCCCTTGCGCTCGGTCTGCGTCACGGTGGAACAGGCTTCGTCGCCGGTGTAGGTCTTGGAAAGATACTCCTTTATCATCTCTTCAAGATGCCCCGTCACGACGCAGACGTCCCTGACCCCTGCCTCGCGCACCGAGTCGATGACCCATCCGAGCATCGGCTTGAAGAGAACCTCCATCATCGCCTTGGGCTTTTTGGACTTCATGCGCTTGCCCTCTCCTGCCGCCAATACGATGGCACAGACGCTCCCGGAACGTATCGGCTCGGAAAAGCCCCCGGCATTTTGATTGGAAACCGAAAACATGTTTACATGCAGCTCCTTAAATCATTTACTTTTTGCTTGACCTGTTTTTCTGCGAACACCAAAAGGTAACAAACATATTACTTATTATTACATTTTTATATTAATTTTTCAAGTCAATTTCAGGTTTTTTTTTTTCAAAGTCTTACTTCTACAGTTTATACAAAACAAACACAAAAAAGTGCAAACAATATTGGAACGGTTTGCAGAATCCAAGATTGACTCTTATTGCCGGATACGGATTTTTCCTATTTCTTGTGATTATATGATCACATAGATTTTCGGAATTCCTGTTTTCTTGGATAGGCAACGCGGGATTTCGTTAATTCTTTTGAAGGAGAAAACACGGAGGCGCGCCGAAATTGTTTTATCTATAAATGAATAAAAAATGAATAAAAATAAAAATCCTCATAAAAGTGTTGTTAAGTGCGAATCAAGTGTGATATAATGGATTTAATATGACAATGGGATAGTGTCGGCTCTCTTTGCCGGATCATTTCTTCCCATGTACATTCCCAGAGTAATACGGAGGCTTTCCATGCTTAACAGACGCGAATCAAGACAGCAGGCATTTGAGTTTATTTTTGAAAAATCCTTCAACGGCAACGACCCGGAGGATATTCTCCGCAACGCCGGAGAAGCGCGGGACGCAGAGATTTCCGGCTACGCCAGGGAGCTGCTCACCGGGGTTTACGGACACCGCGAGGAAATTGACGGCTATATTGCCGCGTATTCCGTGAAGCGCAAAATCCACCGGCTCTCCAAGGTGGTTCTCGCCGCCCTCAGGCTCGCCATGTATGAAATTGTCTATGTGGACGATCTCGATCCCACCATCTCCATCAACGAGGCGGTGGAGCTGACCAAGAAATTCTCCGGCAGGGATGAATCGGGGTACGTCAACGGCGTGCTCGGCGGCTTTCTCAGGGCGTATCAGGCGGGCGAGCTGCCCGTTCCCGCCAAGGACGACGCCGGGAGTGTGGCACAATGAGCCGCGTTCTGGGGATCGATACCAGCAATTACACCACCTCCGCGGCGCTGTCCGACACGGACGCGGATCTGATGTGCCAGAGCAAGCTGCTGCTCCCTGTCAAGCCGGGCGAAAAGGGCGTGCGGCAGAGCGACGCGGTGTTCCACCACACGGCGCAGCTTCCGCAGGTGATCTCTTCGCTGAGGGAGCAGTCCGGCAACCTGAAAAACATCGACGCGATCGGCGTTTCCACCCGTCCGAGGAACGTGGACGGCTCCTATATGCCCTGCTTTACCGTGGGGCTGGGAACCGCGCGGATCCTCTCGGACACGCTGAATGTCCCCCTCTTTGCATGCAGCCATCAGGAGGGGCATATCGCCGCCGCGCTCTATTCCTCCCGCCGTCTCGACCTGATGGAGGGCAGCTTCTATGCCTTCCATGTGTCGGGCGGCACCACCGAAGCCCTGCTGGTCAGGGGCAACGGCAGGGGCTTTGAGACAAGGCGGATCGCCTCCTCGCTCGACCTCAAGGCGGGACAGGCGATCGACCGCACCGCCGTTATGCTGAAGCTCCCCTTCCCCGGCGGCGTTCATCTGGAAAAGCTGGCGCTTCAATGTGAGGACGTCATCTCATACAAGCCGACGATGAAGGGCTGCGACTGCTGCCTTTCCGGCGTGGAAAATCAGTGCGCCGCTCTCCTGCGCGGGGGTGCCTCCAGGGAGTATATCGCGAAATTCTGCCTGACGGCGGTGATGAATTCCATTATCGGCATGACCGACGCGATTCTGAAGGAATTCGGTCAACTGCCGCTCGTCTACGCGGGCGGGGTCATGTCGGACGGCATCCTGCAGCGGGCGCTTTCGGAGCGGTATTCCGACGCGCATTTTGCCGCGCCGGAATTCTCCTGCGACAACGCGGCGGGCGTCGCGATACTGGCGCAGCGTCATTTATCAACATAAGCGGTGATCTATTTTGGAAGTTTATTCAGTCAGTCAGATCAACAGATACATCAAGGGGCTGATGGACGGCGACGGCTTGCTCCGCGACGTCACGGTGTCGGGCGAAATCTCCAACTTCAAGCGGCACAGCTCCGGTCATTACTATTTTTCTATCAAGGATCAGGGCTCGGCGCTTTCGGCGGCGATGTTCAAGTGGGCCAACCGCTCGCTGAACTTCCTGCCGGAAAACGGCATGCGGGTGCTGGTGCATGGGCGAATCTCGGTGTACGAGCCTTCGGGACAGTACCAGATCATCGCCGACAG
The DNA here is from genome assembly GCA_900316495.1 of uncultured Eubacteriales bacterium. GTDB lineage: Bacteria > Bacillota > Clostridia > Oscillospirales > Acutalibacteraceae > RUG762. The sequence continues at coordinate 26,742 of ONDC01000010.1, read as the reverse complement.
CGTTCAGCCCGACGGCGTGGGAGCGCTCTATGAACAATACGAACGGCTCAAGCGCGCGCTCGAACGCAAGGGCTATCTGGATCCCTCGCGCAAGAAGCCGATTCCGCAGTTCCCGCGGAAAATCGCCGTCATCACCTCCCCCACCGGCGCCGCCATCCGCGACATCCTGAATATTCTGGGCAGACGCTTCCCGCTCGCGCCGGTGGACGTCTATCCCTCCGAGGTGCAGGGGGAAAACGCTCCCGCCATGCTCGCGTCGGCGCTCTACGCCGCCAACCGCAACGCGGACTGCGACGTGATCATCATCGGGCGGGGCGGCGGCTCCATGGAGGATCTGTGGGCGTTCAACAGCGTCGATGTGATCAAGGCGGTAATCGATTCGGAGATCCCCGTCATCTCGGCGGTCGGTCACGAGACCGACTTCACGCTCAGCGATTTTGTCGCCGATCTGCGCGCCCCCACCCCCTCGGCGGCGGCGGAATTGGCGGTTCCCGACAGCGCGGGCGTGCTGAACTATCTCAGCCATTTCAGAGCGGGGACGGCGGCGGCGCTCGACAGAAGGCTCTCGTCGGGCGAGACAAGGCTTGCCTCGGTCATGAATATGCCCTGCATGAGAAACCCGCTGACCTTCACAGAAAACAAGAGCCGTCAGCTTGACGAGCTGACCGCCCGCATGGAAAACGCCATCGGCGACAGGCTGAATGCACGCGAATCCGATCTGCGGGAGATCGCGTCAAGGCTGACCGCGCTGAATCCTCTCGCCGTGCTGGCAAGAGGGTATTCCGTCCCCTACAAGGACGGCGCGCCGCTCGGCTCGGTCAGGGGACTGTGCGAGGGCGACAGCATTACGGTTCAGTTTGCCGACGGCAGCGCCGACTGCCGCGTGGAAAAAATTACATGGGAGGAAATCAGGTAAGATGAGCAACACAACCAAAAAGCCCGAGAGTTTTGAAGCCGCCATGCGCCGTCTGGAGGAAATCGCCAATCTTCTGGAGGACGGAGAAGCCGAGCTTGCGAAATCGCTCGAGCTGTATAAAGAGGGCGCCGAGCTTGCCGCCTACTGCACGCAGCAGCTCAGGGACGCAAGACAGCAGGTCAATCTGCTCTCAAAGGATTACAATTCACCCGCTGACAAGGAGGACAACTGATATGACCGACATCGTAAAGGAAAGACAGAATCACTGGCTCCCCAGAATCGAGGAGGAGCTTGACAGAGCCACCGCAAACTGCGGCTCGATGCATCCTTTATTGCTCAGCGCCATGCGCTACAGCCTGCTCGACGCGGGCAAACGCATACGCCCCATTCTGACGCTCGAATGCTGCCGCGCCGCCGGCGGCAATCCCGAGGATGCGATGCCCTTTGCCTGCGGCGTGGAGATGATACATACCTATTCCCTGATCCACGACGACCTGCCCTGCATGGACGACGACGATCTCCGCCGGGGCAAGCCCTCCTGTCACGTCCGATTCGGCGAGGCAAACGCCCTTCTGGCGGGCGACGCGCTGCAACCCCTCGCCTTTGAGACCATGCTCGCGGGCAGCCGTATCCGTCCTGAGCTGACGGTCAGGGCAGCCGCCGTTCTTGCGCATGCCTGCGGCGCCGCCGGCATGGTGGGCGGTCAGATCATCGACCTTGAAAACGAGGGCAGACACGTCGGTCTGGACGAGCTGAGAGTGATGGACTCCGGCAAGACCGGCGCGATCATCAAGGCGGCCTGCGTGATGGGAGTGATCGCCGCCAACGGCAGCGACGAGATGATCGCCGTCGCGGAGCGTTACGCCGAAAACATCGGCATCGCCTTCCAGATCACCGACGACATCCTTGACGTCACCAGCACCGCCGAGGTGCTGGGCAAGCCGGTGGAAAGCGACATCGGCAACGACAAATCCACCTACGTCTCCCTACTGGGGCTTGAAAAGGCGCGGGAGGAGGCGGCGAGACATACCGCGCTTGCCATGGAAGCCGTCGCGCCGCTCGGCGAAGGGGCGGAATTCCTGGCGCGCTTTGCCGAAATGCTCGCGGGAAGGATCAAGTGACGTCGGAGGTAATACGCAATGAAAACAATCAGGGCATTGCTTGAAAATTATGTGCTGATCTGCACCCTGTCCTCCTGGGCGACGGCGCAGGTCTGCAAGTTCCTTCTCACCTATTTCCTGAATCACGAAATCAGGCTGGAGCGTCTCTCCGGCGCGGGCGGAATGCCCAGCGCCCACTCCGCCACCGTGACGGCGCTCGTCATCTCCTGCGCGCGGTTCGAGGGCATCGGCTCGACGTTCTTTGCCATCGCGGTCGCGCTGGCAGCCATCGTCATCTACGACGCGATGGGCGTGCGGCACGAGGCGGGAGAGCACGCGAAAATCATCAATCAGATGAGGAAAACCGCCCGAACCCCAGACGAGCCGGAGGATCCCGACTTCCGGGAGCTGAAGGAAATGCTCGGACATACGCCTATCGAGGTGGTCGGCGGCGTGCTGACGGGAATCCTTGTCCCGCTGTTTATTCCCGTGCCGTAAAGCGCAGCAGTTGAATCAGAGCGAAAAGCCGGTTTTTCCTGTTTTTTTCGTTTTTTCAATCACCTAATAAAAAACTGCAAGGGTGGTAAATTCATAATGTCAGAATCCTTATTGGATACGATCAATACACCTGCGGATATAAAAAACTTCAGCAGAGAAGAAATAGACCGTCTCTGCGCCGAGATCAGGGAGCGTCTGATCGAAACAGTCTCTCTGAACGGCGGTCATCTCGCCTCCAATTTAGGCGTGGTGGAGCTGACGGTCGCCATGCACAGGGTGTTTGACTCCCCGCACGACCAGTTCATGTTCGACGTGGGACACCAGTGCTATACCCACAAGCTGCTGACCGGACGGCGGGAGCAGTTCCACACCCTTCGCACGGAGGGCGGCATGTCGGGCTTTCCCAAGCCCTCCGAAAGCGAGCATGACCCCATGATCTCCGGTCACAGCAGCACCTCCATTTCCGCCGCGAGCGGTCTGGCAGCCGCCAAAAAGCTGCGGGGCGACGACGGCTATGTCGTCGCGGTGATCGGCGACGGCGCGCTCACCGGCGGCATGGCGTATGAGGGTCTGAATAATTTAGGGCGCATGCATGAGCGGGTCATCGTGATTCTCAACGACAACAAAATGTCCATCTCCAAAAATGTCGGCTCGATGGCGCGCTATCTCGCCGGCATCCGCACCCGCCGGGGGTATATCCGCGTCAAAACCAAGATCTCCAAGGCGTTGCAGCGGGTTCCCTTTGTCGGCATCAAGATCAACAATCTGCTCTTCCGCTCCAAAAAGGCGCTCAAGGGCGCGATCCTTCACCGGCGCGGCACGATCTTTGAGGACATGGGCTTCCTCTACATCGGGCCGGTCGACGGACACAACGAAAAGGTGCTGGAACGCACGCTCAACGTCGCCAAGTCCATGAACAACCGTCCGGTGCTGATCCACATCTGCACCGTCAAGGGCAAGGGCTACGAGCCTGCCGAGCTGAAGCCCAAGGTGTTTCACGGACTGTCCGGCTTTGACATCGATTCCGGCGAGCCGAAGCACGGCAGCACCACCTTTTCCGACGTGTTCGCCGATTGTCTTTCGGAATTTGCCGACGAGGACGAAAGCGTCTGCGCCGTGACCGCCGCCATGAAGTCCGGCACCGCGCTCACCGACTTCGCCTCCACCTACCGCAGGCGGTTCTTTGACGTGGGCATCGCCGAGGGACACGCCGTCACCTTCTGCGCGGGCATGGCCGCCAACGGAATGCGCCCCGTGTTCGCGGTCTATTCCAGCTTCCTTCAGCGCGGGTACGACCAGCTCATTCACGATGTGGCGATTCAGGGGCTCAACGTCACCTTCGCCGTGGATCGCGCCGGCATCGTCGGCGAGGACGGCGAGACGCACCAGGGATTGTTTGACACCGCCATGCTCGGCACTATTCCGAATATGCGCATCTACTGCCCCGCCTATTTCAGCGAGATGAAACCCATGCTCCGCAAAAGCATGTACGAATACTCCGGTCCCTCCGCCGTCCGCTATCCCAGAGGGGCGGAGAAATACAGGCCGGAGGGCTTCGCCGGAGAGGGCAACGACTTTGATCTCATACGCGGCAACGGGAATGGCGGTCTTTTAGCCGTCACCTACGGACGCGTCTTCGGCAATCTCTGCGAGGCCGCCGAACGCCTCGCGGGGGAAGGCGTTCCGGTCGACCTGCTCAAGTTGGGGCTTGTCAAGCCCCTTCCCCCCGAGGCGGTCAGCGCCGCCGCAGGTTACGAAACCGTGATCTTCTTTGAGGAGGGCATCCGGCACGGCGGCGTGGCGGAGGACTTCTGTTCGCTGCTCACGGGGAGCGGCTGGCGCGGGCGCTTCCTCATCCGCGCGGTGGACGATCGGTTCGTTCCCCACGCGTCGGTCAATTCCTCCCTCGCCCGGCTCGGTCTTGACGCGGACGGCATGTACGACACAATCAAAACGAATCTCTCCGCAGCGGGCGGAAAGGATGAAAGCAATTGAGCGATAAATTGAGACTTGATACCGCCGTGTTTGAGGCGGGACTCGCCGACAGCCGCGAAAAGGCGAAGGCGATGATCATGGAGGGCATTGTCTTTGTCAACAATCAGAAGGAGGACAAGCCCGGCACGCAGATACGCTCCGACGCGAAAATCGAGGTGCGCGGCGAAAAGCTGCCCTTTGCCAGCCGCGGCGGCCTGAAGCTGGACAAGGCGGTCAGGGTTTTCGGCATCGGTCTGAAGGACAAGATCTGTATGGACGTGGGCGCTTCCCACGGAGGCTTCACCGACTGCATGCTGCAGAACGGCGCCAGGAAGGTCTATTCCGTGGACGTCGGCTACGGACAGCTGGTCTGGAAGCTGCGCACTGACCCCCGCGTGGTCAACATGGAACGCACCAATATCCGTTACGTCACGCCGGAGCAGATCGGGGAACCGCTTGATTTCGTCAGCGTGGACGTATCCTTCATCTCTCTCACCCTCGTGGTGCCCGTCGTGCGGACGCTTCTCCGGGACGGCGGCGAGATCATGTGCCTCATCAAGCCGCAGTTCGAGGCGGGCAAGGGCAAGGTCGGCAAGAAGGGCGTGGTTCGCGAGCCGGAGATCCACTGCGAGGTCATACGGAAAATCATAGGGCTTATGGCTGACCAAAAATTCCGGATTCTGGGACTCGATTATTCGCCCATCAAGGGTCCCGAAGGCAATATCGAATATCTGATTTACGCGGCAAAGGACGACGACGCGCCACCCTTTGAATGTGACGTCGGACAGTTAGTGCGCGATTCGCACAGCAGCCTGTGAGCGCCGTTCCATGCGCCGCACAAACGGGGAATGAAGTATGAAGCTATTGGTAACGCCAAACAACGACAAGCCGGGCATTCTTGAAAGCACGACCGAGCTTTGCAACGCCCTGCACCGGCACGGCGCGACGGTTTTCATGACCGCCGACGACAAGGAAAAATACGGGGATTGCTGCGACCTTTCGGGGAAAAATGTCAATGAGCTGACCAAAAACTGCGACGCGGTCATCGCGCTCGGCGGGGACGGCACGATCCTGCGTTCGGCGACCATCGCCGCCGTCTACGACAAGCCCATCCTGGGACTCAATCAGGGACGTCTGGGCTTTATGGCGGGTCTGGAAATGAGCGAGCTGAAGCTCATCTCCCGCCTCTTCACCAAGGAATACGAGATCCAGCGCCGCATGATGCTCGACGTTTCCGTCAGGCACGAGGGAAAGACCAAGTACCGCAATATCGCGCTCAACGACGTGGTGCTGTCGCGCGGGGCGATGTCCCACATCATCGACTTCCGCATTATGCACAACAGCGACGCGTGTCTCAATTACCGCGCCGACGGCATTATTATCTCCACCCCCACCGGCTCCACCGCCTACTCGCTTTCGGCGGGCGGCCCGGTCGTCGATCCGAGCGTCAAGAGCATTATCCTCACGCCGGTCTGTCCCCATTCGCTCTGCAACCGCTCCGTCATCTTTGCGAGCGATTCCTTCCTTGACATCGAGCCGAGAATCTCCTTTGACAATGAGCTTTTCCTCACCATCGACGGCGACGGCGTGTTCCGCATGGAAAAGGAATTCACCGTACATATCCGCCGCTCCAAGGTCAACGCCAAATTTATCATCATCAAGCGGGACAGCTTTTCACGGGTTTTCACCGAGAAAATGCTCCATTAATTTTCGCCCCTTCCGGGCGGCAGGACAGTGATTGCTTTGAAAAACAACAGACAGAAATTGATTCTTGAGATCATCCGCTCTCAGAACGTCCAGACGCAGGAGGCGCTGATGCAGAAGCTCCGCGAATCCGGCTACAGCGTGACGCAGGCGACGGTCTCGCGTGACATCAACTCGCTGCGCCTGATCAAGGTGCCGGACGGCTCCGGCGGCTATAAATACGCCGAAAGCGGGATGAAAAGCGCCGCCGGTACCTCGAAATTTCTCGCCATGTTCACGGAAAACGTCATTTCCGTCGCCCGCGGACAGAATATCGTCTGTCTCAAATGCCTGACGGGTATGGCGCAGGCGGTCTGCGCAGCCCTCGACAACGTCGGCAGAGAGAACATCGTCGGCACCCTCGCCGGCGAGGATACCGTCTTTCTTCTCTGCCGCACGGAGAAGGACGCGGAGTCGCTCACCGACGAGCTGCAGCATTTGCTGCCCGGCGCGTGACGCCTCTCCGGGAATTCTTATTACGAAACAAACAGGACTGATCGTAAAAATATGTTAAGTAAGCTGTATATTGAAAATATCGCGGTCATTGAACGCGCGGAAATAGATTTCAGCAGGGGCTTCAACGTGCTGACCGGCGAAACCGGCGCCGGCAAGTCGATCCTTGTCGATTCCATCAACGCCGTGCTGGGACAGCGCACCAGCCGTGAGCTGATCCGCACAGGCGCGGACAGGGCGTTTGTCAGCGCGGAATTCGAGAACGTCTCCCCCGCCGCGCTGCGGGAGCTGACCGACCTTGGCTTTGAGCCGGACGGGGAAAACGGCGGCGCCGTCATGCTCCGACGCGAAATCCGCGCCGACGGTAAGAATTCCGTCCGGATCAACGACCGTCCCGCGAGCATTTCCGATTTGCGCGCCGTCGGCAGGCTACTCATCAACATTCACGGACAGCACGAAAACCAAGCGCTCATGTCGGTTGAACGTCACAGGAAGTACCTCGACAGCATGGGCGGGTATGACGATAAGCTCACCGCCTTTGATTCCCTTTACAGGGCGTATGCCACCGCCGCGCGGGAGCTGAGCAGAATGCGCACCGACGACGCGGAAAAGGCAAGGCGCGCCGACATGCTCCGCTACCAGATCAACGAGCTGGAATCCGCTCATATCGCCGTCGGCGAAACCGACGCCCTCAGAAAGCGCAGAAGCGCCATTGAAAACGCCGAGCGCATTTCCGCCGCCCTGAGCGGCGCCCACCTGCTTCTCAACGGCGGGGACGATTCCGACGGCGCACTGAATATGCTCCAGCAGGGAGCCGCCATGCTCGCGGAGATCTCGCCGGTCTGCGAAGGGGCGGGCGGTCTCGCGGAGCGTCTCAGCAGCATGGTCTACGAGCTGGAGGACGTTGCCTCCGAGCTGAGCGCCATGAACGAGGAGAGCGAATTCAATCCCGCCGAGCTGGACGAAATCGAAACGCGTCTCGAAGCGCTCGCCAGAATTCGCCGCAAATACGGCGACGAGCCGGAGGCGCTTGCTTTTCTTGAGCAGGCGCGCGCCGAGCTGAACGCCATCGAGCGCTCCGACGAGCTGCTTGAAGAGATCACGCGGAAGGCGCGGGAAAGCTATCACAGGGCGCTGCAGGCGGCGGAGGAGCTGACGCAGCTCCGCAAGGCCGCGGCGGAGAAATTCTGCGAGGCGGTGGGCAGGGAGCTTGCTTTCCTTGATATGCCTTCGGTCAGGCTGGCGGTGGACATCCAGCCCTGCGCGCTCCATCTCTACGGCGCGGACAGCGTGGAATTCCTCATCTCCGCCAATCCCGGCGAACCGCCCAAGCCGATCGGCAAAATTGCCTCCGGCGGCGAGCTGAGCCGGATCATGCTCGCCATCAAGACCGTGCTTGCCGACATCGACGACATCGACACGATGATCTTCGACGAGGTGGACACGGGCATCTCCGGACGCGCCGCCCACAAGGTCGGCGTAAAGCTGCACGAGGTCTCGCGTTCCCGCCAGATTATCTGCATCACCCATCTCGCGCAGATGGCGGCGCAGGCCGACACCCATCTTCTCATCAAAAAGAACGTCTCGGGCGGCAGAACCTACACCTCCGTCACCCCCCTCAGCTTTGAGCAGCGCAAGCAGGAGCTTGCCCGCATCAACGGCGGCGACGTCATCACCGACGCCATGCTGCAGACCGCCGAGGAGCTTCTCAACAATGCCGGATTTTTTGCGTAGCGATAAATCTGTTTTGCTTTATCAGCTGGATTTTGATTTTTAAAAAAATAACAATTTTTTTAAAAAAATATTGAAATTTTAGCGGTTAATTGATATAATTAATTATATGTAAGTTCTTATCAAATGCGCAAAGGAATGATTTGTATGGAAGGTACATCAAAAAAAGACGTCAACAGCTTAGTTGCCTCTTTGATGAACGACGCCTACGAAAAAACCGGCAAGCTGCTTTTCATTAAATACAGCAATACCTTCACGATTAAATATGAAGACGTCCTCGTCGCCTCCAACGACAACGAGAACGCGGTTCAGACGCTCTATCACGAATTCAAGCCCGGCATGATGCAGGCGGGTTACGCCCCCCTGATGGACTGGATCGGCGCGCTTTACAAGCGGTATTTTTCCGACATCGATTACGCCACGTTCCTGTCTGATTGCGACGTCTATCCGCTGCACATCAACGTATTCAAAACCTATTACGAATGCGGCACCTGCCGCCGCATCGAGACCATCGTGCGCAATGAGGCGGAATTCGAGCATAAGCAGTTCATCTCCGACATCATCAAGATCTTCAACGCCGTCGCCGACGTCGTGCCGCTCCTGATGATCTTTGACAACCTCCAGTACTGCGAAAAATCTCTGCTTGAATTCCTTGAAAAGCTCACCCATACAAGCACCGAAAAGCATTTCTCCGTCCTTGCCGACTTCAATGAAAAGTATGAGGTCGACGAGTATATCCAGGATATGTGGGATCTCTTCTCCAGGCGCATCGAAACCAAGAACATGATGCTCTACTGGGAATTTGACAGCATGATCGTCTCCGATAACCGTCACATCACCTTTGTGCCTGACAAGGCGTTCTTTGCCGTCTATCTCATCATGCTCAACAACATGATCAATATGCTCGCCCTCGATCAGGCGCTCATGTACTTCGATGTCATCCGCCAGAAGCTGGAATCGGGCGATATGTTCGTTACCGCCAAGGAGCGCTACATCTTCTACAATATCTACGGCAACGCGCTCTTTCTCCACGGCGACTACGACGACGCCATCGAGATGAGCGAGATCATGCGGGGCATTTATATCACCAACAAGGATCTCCACGAGATCAACTACGAATACAATTTCAACGAGCTGGCTTGTCTCGCCAATATCTACAAGCGCTGCGAGGACAAGGCAATGGACTTCGTCCTCGAATGCAAGCGCATCGCCTACGGCAGCAGCGACGGCTTCCTGATGTTCCAGGCGGATCTGCTCCGCTACAAGGCCATGATGAGAGGCTGGGAGGCAGATTATCTTGTGTCCGCGTTCGGCGTCTCGTATGAAATCGACAACGACTTCCTCTCCCTCGCGCGCAAGTACGAGTATCTCAACAACCTCGCCTACGTGGTCGCGTTCGGCTACGGCAACGACCAGACCTATTACCGCGATTCTCTCAATTACTGCGAGAGCCGCGAGCATGTCGTCACCAGCACCAATATCGCCAAGGAGCTGAAAAACGACTACCTGCTGCTGCTCATGTGGGAAAAGCATATCCGCTTTACCATCCGCTACGGCTACTTCAACGTCGCCGATTATTACTACAAGTGTCAGCTCAAGGTCTATGAGCAGGCGGACAATATGCGTGAAGCCGGCATTATCTACAACGGTCTCGGCTACAACCGCATTATCATGGGTCACTACAACTACGCCAGCGACTTCTTCAACTCCGCTATCGACGTGTGGTACAAACTGGGCTTCGCCGATGAAATCGGTATGACGCTCTACAACATGGCGATCAACGAGATCCTCATGGACGAGTACGGCGTTGCCATCGAGATGATCACCACCACCATCCGCATCATGAAATATCTGGATCAGATCAACCTCAAATACTGTAACATGTCCAAGCTCTACGGTATGCTGGTCTACTGCAACTACAAGCTCCACATCGAATACAACGCGCAGTTCTATCTCAACAAGATGGAGTACATCCTGCATCACCTCCTCTTCCCCAACGGAACGCCTGACTACACCGCGTGGGACAACGAGCTTTTCCTCTTCTACATCAGCAAGGCGCTGCTCATGAAGAAGTCCAACCCCGAAGAGGCGCAGGCGTTGTTCGACAAGGCGAAATACCACATGGAGCGCGCCGACGACCTGTATTTCTTCGTTTACATGATCTTTGCCATCGAGCAGTCCGCCTTCTATAAGGAAAAGGGCGATATGGACAACTTCAAGAAGGTACTCAACAAGTGCATCGATCACTTCAAGAAGCACGGCTGCAACGAGAAGGCTGACAGACTCTTCGCCATCCTCAATAACAAGAATGTCGCTACCAAGAAGATCGGCTCGGGTCTGAAGAAAATTTCCTCCTTCCAGCTCATCGAGCTGGCGCGCCGTGTCGGTTCCGAAATGGAGCTTGACAGGCAGAATAAGAACATCCGCTTCCTGTCCTCCTGGCAGAAGCTCATGAACAGCGATACCGTCGAAAACGTGCAGGCGCTCTACATGAAGTCGGTCAAGCTCATTAAGCGCAACTTCCCGGTGGACGACGTCATGATGCTCACCGTCAACGGCGACGAGGTCGTCACCGATTACACCGAGAAGAACACCGACATCAGCTCCTTCCGCATCAACAGCATTGTCGATTTCTTCCGGAGTCCCCAGCAGCCGTTCGTGATCACCCGCACGGAAAAGAGATTTTACGATTATTCCAAATTCATCAGCAATTTCGGCATCAACCAGGTGTTCTCCATACTCTGCGTGCCGCTCTATGACAGGGACGAGCTGACACATCTCTTTATCGGCTATATTCATTCGCATGACAACTTTGTCCACAACTACAAGATGCTCGACGAGGACGATCTGAACATCCTCCGCTTCACCTTCCGTCAGCTCATCGATTCCACCCGCCGTCTCAAGGCGCGTCTGGAAATTCAGGAGATGAACGCCAAGCTCGAAAAGACCTCCGTCACCGATATGCTCACCGGTTTGCTCAACCGTCAGGGCTTCGCCAAGTATCTTGACGAGGAATTCGACAAGCTGGCCGCTAAGAAGCGCACCCGCGAAATTCCCACCACCGTTCTCTACATCGACCTCGATAACTTCAAGTTCTACAACGACACCTTCGGTCACGACATCGGCGACGTGCTGCTGGTCTCCTTCTCCAAGCTCTTCAAGGACATCGTGGGCGATACCGGCTACAGCGTGCGTTACGGCGGCGACGAGTTCCTTGTCATCCTGCCGGACGCGGACGCCAAGGAGGGCGAACGTGTCGCGCAGGCGATTTACAAAAAGCTTGACGATTCCAACGGCTTCGAGGGCGAGATCAAGTCCAAGATGGGTCACGACTTCGAGGTTCCCAAGAACCGCCGCGTCAATTGCTCCATCGGCATCGCCACCTCGCAGGAGGCGAGCATGAACGCCGTCTCAGAGGCCTTGAAGTGCGCCGACAGCGCGCTGTATGTGGTCAAGAAGTCCACCAAGGGCAACTACCGCATTTATCAGGGCGAGTCCCGCGAGGACGCCGAAAAGCCTAAGAAAAAAAGAGCGTAATACAATATCCTGTTCCGCCGCATGCAGGCTGTCCGTGACACTCTGCATGCGGCTTTTTATTCTGCTGTCCGGATCAGGAAAAAAAGACCGTTCTGTTTGTTGTGTTTACAATTTATTGATTATTTGCTGGTAAAAATATGTTATAATTTAATAAAAGTACGCCTGATTGCAAATATGTCAGGCGTACTGAAAAAACGGAGGTAAAATAGTATGGCAAAATTTGTATGCACAGTCTGCGGTTACGTTTATGAGGGCGACGCTGCCCCCGAGGTATGTCCCGTTTGCGGCGTTCCCGCGTCCAAGTTCGTCAAGCAGGAAGAGGAAATGACATGGGCTGCCGAGCATGTGGTCGGCATTGCTTCTGATGTTCCCGAGGACATCAAGGAGGACCTGAGAGCCAACTTCAACGGCGAGTGCTCCGAAGTCGGCATGTATCTGGCAATGTCCAGAGTCGCCTTCCGCGAGGGCTATCCTGAGATCGGTCTTTATTGGGAAAAGGCTGCCTTTGAAGAGGCCGAGCATGCCGCGAAGTTCGCCGAGCTTCTGGGCGAGGTCGTCACCGATTCCACCAAGAAGAATCTTGAAATGAGAGTCGAAGCTGAGAACGGCGCTACCGCCGGCAAAACCGATCTGGCAAAGCGCGCCAAGGCGCTCAATCTCGACGCAATCCATGACACCGTTCATGAAATGGCTCGCGACGAGGCTCGCCACGGCAAGGCATTCGCAGGTCTGCTTAAGAGATACTTTGGTTGATTTTCCGCTCTTCGCTTTAATTCTGTAGAAAAACCGCAGCGTATCACTCTGGCGGCGATGCGCTGCGGTTTTGTTTTTTTTCATTCATTCACATCAATAAGGAGTGTTACTCATGCAAAAATTCAAGGATTTAGCCTATCAGAGACCGGACAAGGAGGAACTGGTCAGGGAATTCACCGACTGCATCCAACAGTTTTCCTCCGCCGGCAGCTTTGAACAGGCGCACGAAGCGTTTCTCAGATGGCACAGCTTCGCCGACAGGATGATCTCCATGTACGTCATCGCCTATATCCGCAACACGGTCAACATGAAGGACGAATTCTACAACAATGAAATTGAATTCTTCAATGAGACTCTGCCGCAGCTCACCCCCCTTCAGAAGCAATGGGGCGAGGCAGTCGTCAAAAGTCCCTTCCGTCCGCGGTTAGAGGAGCTGTACGGCAGTCACTATTTCCAGTCCAAGGAGATCGAGGATCGTCTGCTCAACGACGCGATCATCGAGCCTTCCATCGAGGAAAACAATATTTCCACGGAATACTCCAAGACCGCCGCCACCTGCGCCACGGAATTCCGCGGCGAGACCTGCAATTTCTACGGGCTGCTCCGGCACATGCAGTCCACCGACCGCGATGAACGCAAGGAGGCGTTTGAAAGCTGGGCGGCGCTCTATGAGCGCGTTTCGGGTCAGATAGAGGAGCAGTACGGCAAGCTGGTAAAGCTCCGCTGCCAGATCGCCAAGGCGTTGGGCTTCGACAGCTACATCGATTACATCTACCTCGCGCGCGGCCGCTACGATTACGGCGCAAAGGAGGTCGCCGAATTCCGCGAGGCTGTCCGCAAATATATCACGCCGGTCTGTGATAAGATGTACCGGGAACAGGCGCAGCGTCTCGGCGTCGATAAACTGCGCTATTACGATGAGTCCCTTGTGTTCCCCGACGGCAACGCCACGCCCATCGGCTCCCCGGAAGAGCTGGTCGCGAAGGCGCGCGCCATGTACGCCGATCTCTCGCCAGAGACGAAGGAATTCTTTGATTTTATGACAGAGCATGAGCTGTTTGACCTCGTGACACGCGAAAACAAGCACCTTGGCGGCTACTGCACCTCTCTGCCCGAATACAAGGCGCCCTTTATCTTCTCCAATTTCAATGGCACCTCCGCCGATGTGGACGTTCTCACCCACGAGGCGGGTCACGCGTTTGAATTTTACTATGCCTCCCGTCAGCTGCCTCTCTCCGACCTCGCCGATTCTACCAGCGAGATCTGCGAGATACACTCCATGAGCATGGAATTTTTCGCCTACCCCTACATGGACAGCTTCTTCGGCGACAAGGCGGACAGGTACCGCTACGCCCATTTCACCGAGGCACTCAAGACGATTCCCTATCTCGTCTGCGTTGACGAATTCCAGCATCGCGTCTTTGAGAACCCCGACGCAACACCCGCCGATTGGCGAAAATTCTGGCGGGAGATCGAACAGAAGTACATGCCGTGGCGCGATTACGACGGCAACGAATTCCTTGAGAGCGGCGCCTTCTGGATGCAGAAGCAGCATATTTTCCTCTACCCCTTCTACTACATCGACTACGCCCTCGCTCAGATGGGCGCCTTCTCCCTCTTCCGCAGGAGGGTGGAAAACGACGGCGCGTGGGAGCATTATCTCAGACTCTGCTCCATCGGCGGCAAGTACGGCTACACCGAGACCCTGAACCGCGCGGGCATTCCCGTCCCCCTCAGCGATGAAATCGTCAGATCCACCGCCGAATTTGCCGAAAAGCAGGCGGAGGTTCTCAAGGCAAGGCTCTGAGTATCGCCTGTCTTCAATTATCTGACACGCACATAGCGGTAGCCGCCGTTGCCCGTCTCAAATTCGGAAATGCGCGGCTCCCCGCTGTCCACAAACCCCATGTAGGGCTTGCCCTCGTCGGTGTAGAACACATAAACGTGAAAGCCCGCGTCATTCGCTTCATAGCGAACGGTTCCGCTCTGTTCGGGCGTGCCGCTCGCATAGTACGCCGTGAAGCTCCCGTCCGGGTTGATCACCACCGAGGCCGCCGTCTCGTCGCCGTCTATGCAGAAGGTGCCCGTCAGACGTTCCATCGGGTCGGCTGTAACGTTCCCGGTATTCTCCGAGGATGCCGTTGGCGGAATGCTGCCGGCTTCCTCCCCGTTGGCAGACGACGACGCGCCGTCTGTTCTCCTGCCGCACGAGCCGAAAAGCAACGCGAGGCACAGGCACGCGCCAAGCAGCGCGCATCTCCGTTTGGTTCCCTGTAGCATGCTCATGAATGTTCCTCCTTATTGGATTGTAAATTGGATATGCAACTGTTTTCTCCGGTACCGATGCTCATCACATCGATGTCCATAAACATAAACTGCAGCCTGTGCGTCTTTTTGGATGTGTGAAAGTGTCCGCAATACCACTTCCTGTAGTCCACGCTTTCCTCGATGGTATCCAGCCATGCTTCGGTCGAGGTGTCCACGCTTCTCTGGTCGATGCCGCCGAGGAAGGTCTCGATCGGCTCGTATTTGAGGGGACAGGTGTGGCTGAGAATGACGTCCACCCTCCGTCCGAGGCTGTCGAGCTTGTTCTCTACCTCCTGCTTGATTGCCTCCGAGGGCTGTTCGTTCTCAAACCAGCGCCAGCCCCGCGCCAGACGGGTATATTTATCCACGCTGTACGCGCCACCGATCACAATGCATTGGTAGCCGTCGAAGTCGTACACCTCGCCGTCCTTGGCGTAGACAATGCGGGGAAACGCCGGCTCGTACCACACGTCGCCGCCCCGGTACTGCTTCATCTGCATTCCGGGAACGTCCCACGGGCGCATTTCATGGTTGCCGTGCAGACAGAAGGTGGTAAACGGAAAGTAATTGACAAACGCCTTGCGCATGGCGTCGCGTTCGTCGCCGAAATAATTCAGCCCCGCGTCGCCCAGCACGATCATCACATCCTCCTCCCCCGGCTTCGTGCGGTCGTTGAATTCGCTGTACCGGCGAAAATCGCCGTGTGTGTCGCCTGTGAGATAAGTCATGGTGCCACTCCTCTTCTTCTGAATATCGGGAAACGCAAGCGGCGCACGCAGAAGGTTACTGCGGTACGCCGCTTGCGTTCTATCAATTGAGCTGCCTGGATCATTTGATCTCCACGCCGCCGAAGCTCACTGCGACGAAAATCTGCACGACGTGCGCGTCGGGGTCATCCGAGGATTCGTATTTGTTCGTCACGCCGCCGAAGCTGGTCGAGGTCTGAAGATTCAGATGGCATCCGGGGGGCAGCTTGATGTCCACGCCGGAAAACGCGGTATTCACCGAGATGGTCACGTCCCCGTTGATGATGGCGTCGCGCAGATCCAGCTTGCCTGAGCCGAAGGTGACGTCCATGCTGCAGCCTTCAAAGACCTTGCCGGCATAATCGGGGTTCAGCTCTCCGAAGGACACTTCAAAATTTGGAATGGTTCCGTCCTCCGGCACCTCCGGAAAAAAAACCTTATCCTTTTTTCTCCTGCCAAACAGCGCGCTGAAAATCAGGCTGAGTCCGAAGATGATGATCAGCACGGGAATCACGAATTTCCTCACGTCGCCAAGCAGGTCGTTCTTGTGCAGGAAAAGCACCACGCCCACCGCAATCGCGCAAAGCGATAGGAATTTATTGGAGCCGCGCGAGAAAAGCGACACCAGACCCGGCACGATGATAAACACCGTCCACCAGCCGGGAACAAAGACGGTAAAGGATTCAATCACATCGCATGCCGCCAATGTGTAGCCCACGCCTATCGCGATGGCAAGCAGACCGATGATGATATAGGATACTCTTTTATTCATGAGACTTGCTCCTTTCGTTTTTTTTGTCAACCAGCCAGAATCCTGTCGTCACCAGCGCCATATAGGGCACCAAGATCAGCAGGCACGGAATCAGATAGAGGAACGGCAGCGGAATCCAGCCGTGGAAAAGTTCAAGCAGCGGGTTCCCGATGGGGCGCATGGCGTAAAAATAATTCGCGTTCGGGTAAAGTCCGGTGTAAATCAGCAGGAGATCGATCAGAAATACGCAGAAGGTGATGAGCGTGATCACGCCGCAGGTTTTCAGCAGATCCTTGAATTTCGGGCGGTAGAGTCCGAAGGACACGATGGCAATCGCCATGATCACCACCATGAAGTGCGTCCCGAAGTAGCCGAGCATGCGCGGCAGGAAGATGGAATAGTGGTCAAATCCCAGCCCCGGCATGATGATGGCGAGGGCGGCGCAGATCGAGCCGACAAAAAAGCAGAAGCTCATGAGCAGCTGCAGATTTAGCAGCACGGCGACGGGAATCAACAGCATATTGATGTTGCAGAGGTGCAGCGGCAGCTCTCCCCACCAATTGAAGCCCCCCGTCGTCACGACCGTCATCTTGTCGTATGCCGCATCCAGCGAGAGGAAGTATTTATAGACAATAAACCCTATCAGCGTGACGATTGCCGCAGACGCAATGACGATCCGTTTGGCGCGGTCGCTTTTCTTTCGCATAACAAGCGTCCCGCCTATCAGAATCAGCGCGAAAAGAGCGGTGACAATAAAGAATGTCAGGTTAAACGGCTCCATGATGGCAAAATTTTCCATATACAAATGCTCCCTTTTTCCGGTGGTCAACAACCGGCGTTTTCGGAATTAAGTATAGCACATTCGGAAAAATATGTCAATATTATACGGAATAATAAAAAATTTTATTCATCCTGCCGGTCAGCTTTCCTCCCGTACAATGAGGACGGTGAAATATCCCGCGTCTTCCGGCAGCTCGTCGGCACTGAGGAAGACTCTCTCGCCCTCCATGCCGCAGTTCTCAACCGCCATGACGTTCTTTCCGCTTGCCGTCAGTTGTTCCTTCAGCCCCGCCATGCGTCCGGCAGGCTTCATCAGCACATAATTGCCGCCTTCGTCGAACGCGATTGGCTCCGCGTGAACCGACGGAAGGAGGCGAAGCGGCTGGTTCCACTCGCAGAGAGGGATTCTCAGCCTTGCCGCCGCCGCACAGAAGGACGGCACACCGCTGACCGTCTCGGTGCGATACCCGTCGGCTATCAGAATGCGCTGGAGATAGCCGGTCGTGCTGTATACGGTCGGATCGCCGAGCGTGAGACACGCCACATCCTCCCCCGCGTCAAGCAGCTCTTCGATTCTGTCAGCCGCGGCACGGTGCGCGGTTCTGACCTCCTCCCTGTCCCGCGTCATCGGCATAGACAGCGCGATCAGACGCTTTTGCTCAAGCCCGGGAATGACCTGCGCGGCAATCCGATACGCCGTCGAACACGCAGGCTCCCGGCCCGGCACCGCGACGCAACCGCATTCCCGGATGACCCGCACGGCCTTCAGGGTCATCAGCTCCGGCTCCCCGGGGCCGACGCCGACCATATAGGCTGTTCCCTTCATTGTCACATAGCTCCTTAAAAAAGATCAGCGGAGCAGATAAAAACACCTGCTCCGCCGGAAATGGTTCAGTTGGACGTCGAGGCGGCATTGGCCGCGATCGTGGACGTGATGATCACACAAACGGCAAGCGACTGGGCGGCTGCCATGGCGATGGCAGAAGCCGACGCGGTCGTCTGGGCAATCTGCGCCGAATCATACAGATCAGTGGTCAGCATCGTCGCGTGCATGAGACGGGCTTTCTTATCAAGCCCCAACAGTCCGTAGCCCTTCTGCTTTGACAAAAAGTCGTCGATTCCGATGATCCTGTCGCGCACCCTCTCGGTCTCATTGTCCAGAATGGAAACGGCGGCGAGAGTGGACAGCTCTGTGTAAACGCCGAATTTCTTGCCGGCCTCCCTCAGAGAATCATACAGGTCGTTGAGGTGCTCCACCTTTTCGCGGGCGGAGCCTTCGGTGAGTGCCAGCACATGCGAGATGCTCTGAATGCTGCTCTTGTGGGAAAACTTGATTTTGAGCAGGTCAAAGCATTTTTCCATATCGTCGATCAGCTCGGTATTGCTCTTCTCGGACAATGCCAGTAGTCCGGCGAGCACGCTGTCCTGCTCATTGGTGAGGAAGGGATGCGCCATCTTTATCTGGTCATACAGCTCCTTGCCTCTGGTCAGAACGGCTTCACAGGAATCCTCGTGAATCAGGTCGGCAAGCAGAATCGCCAGCAGCGCGGAGTACTCCGAACGGTTGAATTTTTTCTTGGCAACGTTGTAAATCTTCAAAACCTTGTCAAAGTGCGCCTTCGGATCCTCCTTCATCGAGAGGTTCGCGGCGAAGGGCATCATCACCTGACCCTTGAGGTAGGAGAGCGCGCCGGAGTTCTTCTTGATGAGCTTTCTGCACTCCTTGAGCTTGTCCTCATCTGCCGTCACGCCGTGTGATACAAGCGCGTTGGCTGCCACGGGATAAATGAGAAGGCTTTCGCCCTTGAACACCTTTTTGATGATTTCTCTGTTGGTAATAAAGCTCTCACATAGCGCCGTTACCTTTTCATCCATGTCGATTTGCTCCTTTATATATGATATGATCAAAAACAACCCCGTGCCGTTATCTGACAAGAACCATGGCAGCCGCCTCCGCAACGCCCACTATGACGAGAATGATTTTACCCGTGTGCTGCGGCTTCTTGATGTGGATGGGACTGATAAAGCCAATGCCGGTCAGAACGACCGCCGCCTGATAGAAGTATTGTCCATCCTCTATCCCGCACAGCTTCAAAAGCACAAATATAATAGGAAGAATCAGCACGATAGTGGTGACGGGTACGCCGAGATAGCTCTTGCGCAGACCGTCCTCCTGCCGCTGTCTGTTTTCCTCCAGCACGTTGAAATACGCCAGACGGATGACGGCCGTCAGGGTGATAAAGACCGCGACAATGCCGCCGAGTGTTTTGTTTTCCGAGATCGTGTAGACAAACAATCCGGGCGCCACGCCGAATCCCACTAAATCGCAGAGCGAGTCGATCTGAATGCCAAAGCGCTTCTGATCCTCGTCCCTGTCCTTTTTGGTGGAGGCGACGGTGCCGTCAAACATGTCGCACAGTCCGGCGATCATCATGAACCACAGTGAAAGCCACGGATTCGCCCCTATCGCAAGAAAAACGGCGACGCATGCCGAGATCATACCCAGATAGGTGAGAATTACCGTGTAATTATAATAACCGATCATTTTGCGATTCATTTTCAACACTCCGATTCACATGCCACTAAATGTGATGTAATGATTCTCATTAAAAAATCACAATCAATTATAAAAAAAATTTTAAGGTTTATTCAATATTTTGATGCGTCAACATATTGAAATTTCATCATCAAATAGTGTATAATACTGTATGCTTATTATATACCAAAATAATACGTATGTCAATGAGAATATTGACCGTGCAACGATTTTTTTCCTTCGGTCAATCCCCTCTCTTGTTGACATTTTCTGCGGGAGCGGATCACCTCTGCACTTGTTTTTTCCCGCAGAGGATAAGATTTGAGGTTGAGTTGTGACAAATGGCAAATGATAAAAAGAACAGCGACAGATATAAAAAAATCTTCTGGGCGGCGTTTTCCCCACTGCTTGCAATGCTCACGGTATGGGCTTTACTTAAGCAGAACGAAAGCGTTTCGGTCAGGGATATTGCTCACACGGCGGCAGACGCTTCAAAACCGTGGTTTTTTATGGCAATCGTCAGCGCTATCTGCTTTATTATATTTGAAGGCTTTGCCCTCTGCTCCATCCTGAAGGGCGCGGGCTTCAAACCCAAATTCAAAAACGGCTTTCTCTACAGCACGGCGGATATTTATTTTTCCGCGATTACGCCCTCGGCCACGGGAGGTCAGCCCGCTGCCGCCTACTTCATGATGCGCGACAGGATCTCCGGCGGCGTGATCACCGCGGTGCTGATGCTCAATGTGATGATGTATACGGTCTCTATCGTGGCGCTGGGGTTTGTTTCGGTCCTGCTCCGTCCCGGCTCCTTTTCCGGGTTCAGCCTTCCCTCCAAGCTGCTCATTATCGGCGGGGCTGCCGTGCAGCTGATTCTCACAGTGTTTTTTGTGCTGGTGCTGAAAAACGGCGGTTTAATTTTCACGTTTATCAGACGCATCATTCTCTTTCTGGGACGCAAGAAAATCATCCGCAATACCAAAAAGCCGATCGGCAGGCTGACCAAGGCTCAGGCGGACTATACCGCCTGCTCTCAGCTTTTCTCCGGCAACTACCTGCTCCTGCTGCGGGCGTTTCTCTGGAATCTGCTCCAAAGGCTCTCCCAGATTGCCGTCTCCCCGCTTCTTTTCATCGCCATGGGCGGTGACCCTTCCCTATCCACCGATATTTTTGCCAAGCAGTGCCTGATCACCATCGGCTACAATTTCGTTCCGCTCCCCGGCGCAATGGGCGTGGCGGATTATCTGATGCTCAACGGCTTCTCAGGGCTGATGAGCCGTGATATGGCGTTTCATCTTGAAATGCTCAGCAGAGGCATGACCTTTTATGTCTGTGTTTCATTGAGCGGTATCATTACGTTTATCGGCTATCTGATCAAAAGGAGGAGAAGAAGAAAATGAGACTTTTGGACAAATTGCTCGGAGCAAAGCCGAAGCGGTACGGGTGGATCGCAATCGCCGCTCTGATACTGATGAATATCATGACCTACTACGGCAGCAGGTTGATTACCTCCTCCGCGCACTTTTACGATCTTACCACGCCACTGGACAGCATGATCCCCTTTTTGCCGCCGTTCATTCTGATTTACAGCGTCGTCGCGTATACCCAATGGGTTCTGGGCTACTATTGGTCGGCGTGTGAGGACAAGAAAACCGTTTTGTTTATTTTCGGAGCGGAAATATTGGCAAAGGTGCCATCCATGATCATTTTCCTGCTCCTTCCGACCACCATGACAAGACCTGAGGTGACCGGTAGCGATATTTTCAGCTTCTTTGTCAGCATTCTGTATGTCATGGATCAACCGGTGACCCTCTTCCCCTCGTTTCACTGTCTGGAAAGCTATATCCTGCTCCGCACCCTGCCTATGTTGACCAAGGCGCCCGAATGGTACAAAAAGCTCACGCCGATTGTATCCCCGCTGGTGATTCTCTCCATTCTGTTTGTCAAGCAGCATGTCGTGCTGGATATTGTGGGGGGCATCGCCGTCTGTGAATTCGGCATTCTCTCCATGAAGGCGGCGTTCAAGCTGTGGCCGCAGCTCAGGAACCGTTTTTTTCGCAGACCCGACACCCGCAAGGACGGGAAGATCAAAGCAAAAATGAAGATCAACCCCCCTTCCCTCTCCTGTGATTCCGAATGATTTCACTCACACAAAATGCGCCGCTCCTTTCCTCGTCTGGAAGGGAGCGGCGCTCGCTTTTATGCAAATAACCTTCTGACCTGCGCGTTCGGCTCGTATTTTTTCAGATGCCTGAGCATGAGGTCAAAGTTCGGTTTCCTTGACGTGCTGTTGTGACAGTCAGTGCCGAATACGATGGGATAGTCGTCCCTCACGAATGGCTTGAGCAGCCTTCTGGACTTCCATCTGGTAAACGCGGAGGTGTTGAACTGGAAGATCGCGTCGGGAATATTGAGTATATCGTTGTAGTCGGCGGAGCTGAATATATCCACATATCTGTCAAGGTGGGCGATGATGATCTGCTTTTTCGTGCGGTAGGCAATCTCCTCGATCTCCTCGCTCATCCATTTGCGGTAGCCCTCGTAGGGAATCTCAAGGAGCAGCGTGTCCATCTCCTGATTGGCAAGTCGGTCGAGACCCTCCGCAAAGCAGAGGTTCCGCTCGAGCGCGATCTCCGCCGCCAGCATGATATGCGGCATGGGTTGGAACGCGCCGGTGTCAAGCAGTCTTTGGTACGCCGCGTTTCGGCGTGTCAGGAATTTTTCGATGCTCATCTCGTGCAGTCTGAAATGAGGCGTCGCTACAATGTGGCGCACACCCTGCTCCATCTGCATCTGAATCAGCCTGACGCTTTCGTCGGTATCGGCGGCGCCGTCGTCAATCCCCGGAAGAATGTGACAATGAAAGTCTGTGTCAAAAAAATCCATATCAGCAAGTCCTTTGCAAAAGCCGCACACCGGCTTCCCTGTTATCGGGAGGGCAGATGTGCGGCTTACTTATTTGATTCGATGGCAATAATTGCCGCGCTTTACTGGTCGTCCCTGTCGGGTTCCACCTCATCCACGACGGTCGGAACGGATTCGACAGCGGGTTTTACGACGCTGTCCCAGTCGTACTCCTCCTCGGTCTCTTCGACCGGTTCGGTTGTTTCCCTATCCGCCTTTTTCTTGGAATGCTTCTTTCTTCTCTCCCCGTAGCCGTAGCCATAGCCGTAGCCGTAACCATAGCCGTAGCCATAGCCATAGCCGTAGTGACCGTAACCGCCGTCGCTGGAATGGGCGTCGGTGAGAATAAAGCCGATGATGTTCGCCTTTGCCATTTTGATGGAATTCATGGCGCGGTCGATCTCGGGGTATCTGGTCTTGTTCTCTCTGGCGGTTATGATGATGCCGGAGGACATGGACGCCAGCGTCAGCGAGTCGGAGACGAGATTGATCGGCGAGGTGTCGATGAATACAAAGTCATAGTCCTGCGACTGCGTATTGACAAAGTCGATCATGTAATTGGAGCCTAACAGCTCGGCGGGACTGGGGGTGGAGGGTCCGGCGGAAATGAAGTCAACGCCGGGACGGATGTCGCGCACCACGGACTCCTCAAACGTCTCAAAGCCCATAAGTACACGGGAAAGTCCGCGCTTGTTGCTCACCTTGAAATAGCGGAAGATCGAGGGGTTTCTCAGGTCGCCGTCGACAAGAAGCACCTTGGCGCCCATCTGCGCCATGGAGATGGCGAGGTTGATGGTCGTGGTGGTCTTGAGGTCGTTGGCGGTAGGACTGGTGATGACAAACACGCCCTTATCGTCCATGGTCGAGATGCGGAACATCATGTTCGTGCGGATGGACTTGTACGCCGAATCGATCGGGAACGGCGTGTTCTGACCAATGATGGTCGCCGTGGTGATGATCTTTTCGTTGTCGATATTTCTCTTTTTCAGCTTGTTGTTGAGACTGACGTCCTTCTTGGAGATGCCCAGCGCCTTGGCAAAGCGGAAGAAGTCGGGCACGGAGCCGAGCACCGGTATGTTGTATCTTTCGGAAAGCGTCTTTTCATCGCTGATGGTGACCTTGGTGGCAAGCCGGAGCATATAAACAAGCACCAGAATCACGAAGAAAAGAAACGCGAAGAGCACCGTGAACTTCGGCACGCTCGGAAAGCTCTGGAATTTCGGCAGCTTGGGATGGCTGAGAATTGTCACAGAGCCGGAGCCGACTATGTCCTCGAGCGCCTTGGACGCGATTTCGGCATATGCCTTGCAGATCTTCAGCGAAAGCTCGGGACTCTCTGTCTCGACCGTGATGCGCAGAACCTCGGTCTTATTGACCGACGAAAATTTGAGGTAGCTGAGAAGCTGCGCCTCGGAAATGCTCTTGTCGTTGAGCTTTTTCAGCACCGCGTCGGTGATCGAGTTGGTCTGAAGCATGACGATGTAGGTATCCACCAGCTTCTGGGACGCGTTGATGTCGTTGATATTGACGGTGCTGGTGTCAACGGTGTTTTTATTGGTGACGTACAGGTCGGCAATCGACGTGTATTTTGGCGTCAGAATGAAGGAGGAAATCAGGAAGCCGATGACACCGCCAAGAATTGCCACGGCGCACAGCGACTTCCACCGTCTGAGAAGATAGCGAAAAATTTTGAGAATATCTATCTCAAAGGTGCGGTCCTTATCCTGGGTCGACGATGTCTTTTCCGGCTCGGCAACGGTTTCCTGCGCGGCTGGCAGCGCGGCGGGAGTCTTGTTGGAGACCTTGAGGATGTCCAGCACCGTCTTGGTCACCAAGGGAACCATCTGGCTGTACATCATGGAATAGAACATTTTGGGTATAATCTCCGTCAAGCTTTGAAGCGTTTTTGCTCTTCTGCTTTTTCTTCATTTTGCGCTTTCTGAATGTTTCAAGGTAAACTGAGTTGATTGAAAATTCATCGGCGTTCTGAGAGTGATGATGTGACTTTTCCAAACCAATTCTCCTTTGTTATACTATTTAAACCTGATCCGCTCACAGCGGATCAGCGTTTATTACACAATTATATCACATTGATTCAATGATGTCAATATTTATCTGCGCGATACGGGCGGACGGAAAATTCAGCCGTTTCCGTACAGGAATTCGTGGAGGATTCTGGCGTTTTCCGCGAAGTCCACATGTCCGAGCGTCTGGTAGGTGCCTTTTTTCGGAATGGTCATCTGCGTCACGTTGTTCTCGATGTAGCCGGGCAGCCTGATCAGCAAATCGGCACATTCCACGGCCGTGAGATTGGTCTGTATGTACGGCAGACAATCCGCCGATACATCCTTCAGATCGCTGACGGAAAGATCCTTCATGTTTTCCTTCACCGCGATAATCACCTTGCGCTGACGCTCTATGCGGTGAAAATCGTCATCTATCCAGCGAAGCCTCGCGTATTGCAGCGCTTCATACCCGTTGAAATGGTTGACGCCCGCGTAGACCTTGCGCTTGAGCTTCCATGTGTTGTGGTTGGGGTACTTGTTCAGACCGTACGCCTCCTGCTCGGTCAGCTCGATGTCCACGCCGCCGACCTCGTCCACTAACTTCTGGAACATCGCAAAGTTGACTCTGACATACTTGTTCACGTCCAGCCTGAAATGCGAGCGCACGGTCTGCATCAACAGGTTGCTGCCGCCGTACCGGAACGTATGGGTGAGAATGTCGTTCTTCCGCCCGGGAATGCTGACCAGCATGCCCCTTTCCAGCGAAACCAGCTTCATCCGCTTGGTCCGGCTGTCGAACGACAGCACCATGATGGAATCCGCCCTCGCGTTTTTGCTGAAGCCCTTGGTGCGTTCATCTGTCCCGATCAGCAGAATGTTGAAGACGCTCTTGTCCTTGAAAACCTCTCCGTCCTCTATGTTCACCTCGCCGTCAGGAATCTCGGAAAGCTCCCTGTCGGTAAAGGACACCTTGTCGTTAAAATAGATACTGTCATCCTCGTCGATGTCCATCATCCGGTAAAAGTGATAAAAGCCCGAGGCAAAGGAGACAAGCACAATGATCATCAACGCAAAAACCGCGCTGCACGAGAGACAGCCGACCTTCCTGACATTGATTTTCCTGCGTTCCTCTCCCCCGCTTTCCTCGAATTCCTTTACCTCGTATATGACCATATCTTCGCTGTTATCGTCGTCCGCGATCTCTTCGACCTCTTCGCCTTCTTCATCGGCGTCTACGTCATCCGCGTCCTCTTCATTCGGGACGTCCTCTGTCAGTTCCTCCGGTTCGGGCTCCTCGCTGGACAGCCATTCGGCGTCGTCCGGATCCTCCGCGGGGACGGGTAATCTGTGCGCGTTGACCGAAACGGTGATGCTCCCGACGCTCTCCCTGCCGCCGTTCCCTTCAAATGTCACGGTGGCTCCAGCTGCTTCCTCAACGGAAACCTGCGGCTCCGGTGAAGTGCGTTCAATCTTTTTTTCCATAATAATCTCCCTGATGCGCCCCCTTTCTACAGGAGCCGACTCAAGATCACATTTATTCAGAAGTATTATATCATAGAAAAGGATCAAATTCAATATTTTTTTAACTAACTTTTTCTTAACAAATCGTGGGGATTTTATTCATTCCCCGATACGCGCTCTCCCACGCCTTTTTTCTCCTCAAATTATTGTTATATTGTATAATTTATTTGAGTTAAAGCAATGATACATTATAAATATTCAACGAAATAGCGGTTTTTCTCATTTTTCTCTTGCATTTACGTCCAAACAATGCTATAATGATTTGGCTGTCAGATACGGGGCATTAGCGCAGTTGGGAGCGCGCGACATTCGCATTGTCGAGGTCAGGGGTTCGACTCCCCTATGCTCCACCATGTAAGGCAAAGCACAGGCAGTTCTGTGCTTTGCTTTTATATTAAGCTGGAGAGTTGTCCGAGTGGTCGAAGGTGCAGCACTCGAAATGCTGTGTGGGGTAACTCACCCAGGGTTCGAATCCCTGACTCTCCGCCA
>ONDC01000017.1 GCA_900316495.1 uncultured Eubacteriales bacterium | reverse complement strand
ACAGTATTACAACTTCTATTCCGTTGATTATTTTTTGGTTCCCTGCGACGCGGAGGCGCTTGCAAGGATCGAGCAGCTGGTCGCGACCCGGAATAAATCTCTGATCAACGGCGATTATCCGCCGTCAGAGAATCCCAACGAGCCGAAAACGATAACGCCTTATACGGTTACCAATACTGCCTCCTTCCGCGGCACCTCGACAACGGCAAACGTTAATCTGCCGCACAAAAATAAGATTTTCCCTGTGGACAAATCCTATTCCCGCTTGAACAAAGACAACAGTGAATACGGCCTTAAGCATCCCACCTACAAATTTGAGATCAACATCAATCCCGGCAGGGGTACGCTCAACAATGGCGACCCCATGGCGATGACAGACACCTATTCTTCTTCTCTCTCGGTCAACTACCGGTCGATTAAGATTACAACCTATCCCCCGGGCAAAGATAGTGATGTCACCTATGACTACAGCAAAAACAAGGGCACCTTCGTTATCCCCGACAACACCTATATCAACATCACTTACGAGGCACAGATCACGGAAGCGGCAGAGGAAGGCAAGGATTACGTCCCCTTCAGCAATACCGTCGAAGTCAATGGATTATCTGCTACGGTAGAAGATAACGCGGAAGTCAGCGTTAAATCTCTTGGCGACGCGATAACGCCGCAAATATTCATTTACAAGTATTGCTCCAATCATATGGAATTGGGTCTCAACGGCGCCGTTTTCGGGCTGTATGAAGCGGAAACTGACGAGTACGGCAATGAGTTGACAGACGAAAACGGCAACAGGACTTATAAACCTATCGTGGTTCACAACGAGCCCTTTACCATGACGTCTGCTCACGACAGCGAAACCGGTAAGGACGGTCAGATTCACCTGATTCTTGATATGCAGGTACACGGCTTTAATCTCGCTGCCAACAAATACTATTACATCCACGAGGAGAGTGCGCCAGAGAATTATATCGCCAGCACAACATGGTATCAGTTCATGATACGTACCGACGGTCAGGTCAATTATTCCCAGAGGGAGTATCTCCTGGGGGACACTCTGACGGTTCGCAATTCTCCGAAAAACGTAACTGTAAAACTGGAAAAGGTAATCACTGGAAACGTCAATCTTTTCAATAAGGATATTGACCTTTTGAGCTTTAAAGTGGAAAAATATGACGATGAAACTGAGGAGTGGGTAGACTACGACGATTATGCCACCATTGAATACAAGGATATGCTCCCTGATAACTCATCGGAAAGCGATCCGGCGGGCGGCGATCCGGCGGGCGGCGATCCCTCGGGCGGCGATTCCTCGGGTGGCGATCCGGCGGGCGGCGATCCCTCGGGTGGCGATCCGGCGGGCGGCGATCCCGATAATGGCGATAAAGTAATTGACGATACAAAAAAGACAGGAAATATTCTCATTAAGGGTCTCTTACCCGGCAAATACAGGATTAGTGAAATCGGAAACAACAATATCCTGGCAAACCATCGGGGTGCCGCAGTAAGTACAAGCTATTTGTGGACCAACAACACGACAGGAAAGACAGACTCGACTGAATTTACCATCACCCAGGAGCAGCTGGAAAAAGCCGAAGTTTTAGGAGTCACCTTCACCAACGAGTATTACGTCAATACTGTTGACCGCAGAGCCACAAAGAAGTGGTACGACCAGAACGGAAATGAAATCAATTGGCCGGAGGGACTGAATGTAAGGTTAAACATCGTAACGCTCGACAACGGCGTGGCGGGGACTACTGTGGTAAAATCCATACTGCTTGACGGCGTCGCGGACAACAACGGCGAACCGACCGCGGGCACAGCATTCTTCGAGGGACTGCCGAAATACAAGGAAGACGGCAATACCTTACAGCAATATGCCGTAGTGGAAGCAACACAATTCAATGGCTATATACAGGACAAGGAATTCTATGAGCTTCCGGACAGTAAGGCGGTCACGATCCAGAATACGAAATGTTCCACCAGTGTGAGCGTCACCAAAAAATGGTTTGGAACGGTTCCACAGGACGCGACGGCAACCATCTGTCTCTGGGGTTATCCGCAGGACGGTGCCGTTTCTGACGCAAAGGCACTGGCCACATTGGCGGTCACCGCCTCGGAAAACTGCGAGAGCGTGACACAGACGGCGGACGGAGAGGAATGGACGATCCTGTTTGAAAATGTTCCTGTCACCAACGACCTCGATGTTCCCCTGAATTATTTCTTCACCGAGCTGAGCTGTTCGCCGGGTTATGAGCCGACCTATCCGTCGAACGGCACTTCAGCTCCCGTGGACGGCATCATTACCAATTCCATGGCGCTGACCTCGTTCCGGGTGACAAAGCAATGGCACAATACGGCGAATAATCTCTGGCCCGAGGGAGTGGAAATAGCTCTGAATGTCTTCCGGTGCAGACCCGATGGCAGCAGGGATACGTCCTTCTCGATACCCTGCAGTATGACGGCAACCGGCTGTCAACCCACAGGGGGGTTGACCGAAGGTGCATCTCTCAGCTTTTCAGAAAAAGCCAACGGCAGGTATCAGCTTACTATTTCCGGTCTGGAAAAATACACGCCTGAGGGTACGCTCTGGAAGTATTTCGTCACAGAGGATGTGCCGGACGGATTCGACGTCGTCTATTCAGACGAGAATCACTCCGACGTCACTTCAAGCGGTCATGCCCCGAACGGAGGCTATATTCTCAATACCGGTTCCGTCTACAAGCTGTCGGTCAGCAAGACGGTCACAGGCAATTTCGGCGACAAACGCCTTTACTTCACCTATACCATGACGGCAACAAACGGTGACGGCACACCCTATGAAGGCACGCTGGATTATGAAAAGACCGGCGCGATTACCGGAGACGTGGTTGACAAGCTGTCATTCAAAAACGGCAGCGCGACGTTCACCCTGTGCCACAATGAAACCATTACATTCGCCAAAATGCCCACGGATATGATCTACTCTGTCACCGAGAACCGTTCCGGCGCAAGAGGCTATACGGTGCAGTCATCGGCAAACGGCATTCCGCGTATACAAAGCGATTCGCAATATAGATGGTACGGACCGATCTGCGACAGTGCAGGCCATGCTCTGCAAGACCAGAGAATATCCTATGTCAACGATAAGAGCCGTATTATTCCGACAGGCACCGAAGTCAGTATTGGCGGATCCATCGCGCTGTTCCTTCTCTTCACTTTAGGACTGGCGGTCATCATGCTCAGACGGCGCTCAGACAGTGATTCGGAATAGCCGCGCAATAGATAATCCTTTCACTTAAGAAAATGGCTGCCATACCTCCATTGTCCGGGGTATGGCAGCTTTTCTTTTTTTCCCACCTGATTGTCGCCCGGTCGGGAACGGCAACAGTTTTTTTACTTATTTACAGTTGCTTTTTATAGTAATCCATAGTATAATGTATGTTAAGGCTGATGATCCCGCTCATTTTCCCTTTCGACATTGACCGTTATCATCTCTTTTTTTGTAATTCATCCTAATTTAGCAAAGGGAGCCGTCTATGGATCAAGTCAATAATTGCATGGTGTCGGTTTTTTGCTCCGTCTATAATCATAAAAAATTCATTGCCCAATGCCTTGACAGCCTCGTCAACCAGAAGACCACGTTTCACTATGAGATTGTTGTCAAGGACGACGCCTCTACTGACGGTACAAGCGACATCATCAGAGCCTATCATGAGAAATACCCTGATAAAATCATACCGCTGATTCTCGAAACCAATCACCTTCAACACGGATTGGGGCATGTCGCCTTTCAGCGGGCGTTCAGCCTGATGCGTGGTAAATACATCGCCATGTGCGAGGGCGACGCTGATGGAGAGCCATCCCGATTATGCCCTCTGCGGACATGCCGCGTATTACGCCGATGAAAACGGCAATCTGATCCAGGGTGATTCTTTCCGCTACAGGAAATCTTCGGGCGAGTTGACAACAGAAGAGGTGATTTCCTCCTGGGCAATGGCCACCTGTTCGTTGCTTTACCGCAAATCATGCCGCACCGACGTCATATTCCCGTTCCAGGGCAGCTGCATCAACAGCGACTATGCCCTGATGGTCTACATGGCGCTGAAGGGTAAGGTGTTTTACCTTGATGAGTTGATGGGAGCCTACCGTATCGGATGCAGCGGTTCGATCACTCAAAAGCAGAGGCAGAATAAGGAGTACTTCAAAAAAAGGCGTCTGGAGTATGTCGCGATGCTCGACAGAATCGATGATTATTCCGAAAAGCGATATACCCGCGTCATCAACCTCCGCAAGAGAAAAAC
The DNA here is from genome assembly GCA_900316495.1 of uncultured Eubacteriales bacterium. Classification (GTDB taxonomy): domain Bacteria; phylum Bacillota; class Clostridia; order Oscillospirales; family Acutalibacteraceae; genus RUG762. The sequence goes on along the minus strand of ONDC01000017.1, from coordinate 32,613 downwards.
CTTGTTTGAATTGTATCTTACGCTGCGCGACGGAAAAAGTCTGAGACAATACAGCGACGTCTATCGGACAGTGCCGATGAAAACAAAGGTAAAATACATCCTATGTGTTTACTTTCACTCACTCTACGACGGTGCAGAAAAGATTTATCATAAACTAAAGGGAGCTTCGCATGGATAATACTAACAATTGTATGGTGTCGGTCTTTTGCACGACCTACAATCAGGAAAAGTATATTGGACAATGTCTTGACAGTATGGTCAATCAAAAGACCTCTTTTCCTTATGAAATCATCGTCAGGGATGACGCTTCAACCGACGGTACCAGCCAGATTGTCAGGGAATATCACAAAAAATATCCCGATAAGGTGATCCCCTTCATTCAGCCGGAAAATCTGTTTCAGCGCGGCCTGGAGCATATTTCATTTGAAAAGATGTTTAAGATGTCACGGGGCAGATATATCGCCATCTGTGACGGCGATGACTTCTGGACAGATGAGAACAAGCTGCAGAAGCAGGTGGATTTTATGGAAAGCCACCCGGATTATTCCATGTGCGGTCACGCCGCGTATTTTGCCAGGGAGGACGGAAGGCTTCACGACGATAAGTTTTTCAGATTGTCAAGCGGTTCCGGCGATCTCTCAATAGAAGAAATCATCAGCAAGTGGTCGATGGCAACATGCTCTTTGCTTTACCGCAAGTCATGCCGCACGGATATTATTTTCCCGTTCAGGGGCAAATGTGTCAATGACGATTACGCCACGATGGTGTATTTTGCACTGAAGGGAAGGGTGTATTATTCCGACGAGCTGATGGGGGCGTACCGATTGTCCTGCAACGGCTCGGTTTCACAGAGACTTTTGAACGACAGGGACTATTTGGTAAAATACAGTACCGAATTTGTGGAAATGCTCGATAGGATTAATCAGTTCACCGACGGTCAATACGCCAATCTCATTGAAAAGCAAAAAAGGATCACCATGTTTGATATGTATCTCAATCTGGGAGACCGTAAGAATCTGAAACAATACAAGGACGTTTACAAGACGGCGTGCAAATCCACTAAAATCAGGTATCTCATGTGCATGTACTGTTATCCCCTGTATATCCCCGCCTACAAGGCATATCTGAAGCTGAGAAAATAAATAACGGAAGAATGATGGATGGATTAAGTGATCTATATGGATAACAAACAAACTGTAGTCAACAATTTTCTATGGCGGTTTATGGAACGCTGCGGCGCGCAGGGCGTCGCCTTTATCGTATCGATCGTTCTGGCGAGAGTACTTGATCCGTCGGTTTACGGCACGGTGGCAATCGTCTCCATCTTCATGCTGATCATGCAGGTCTTTGTCGACAGCGGCATGGGCAACGCGCTCATTCAGAAAAAGGACGCGGATGAATTGGACTTTTCCAGCGTGTTCTGGTTCAATATCGCCATGTGCTCTCTGCTCTACCTGATTATGTTCTTCGCCGCGCCGTTTATCGCTTCCTTTTATGATATGCCTGAGCTTACCGCCCTTGTCAGGGTGCTGAGTCTCATGCTTTTCATATCCGGACTGAAAAACGTGCAGCAGGCGTATGTGTCCCGGCACATGATGTTCCGCATCTTCTTCTTCTCAACGCTCGGCGGAACCATAACCGCCGCCGTTGTCGGAATTGTCATGGCCTACCGGGGCTTCGGCGTGTGGGCGCTGGTCGCTCAGATGCTTGTGAACGCGGCAGCCGACACGACGATCCTTTGGATCACCGTCAAATGGCGTCCTAAAGCCGTTTTTTCCCTGAAGCGCCTGAAGCTTCTGTTTTCATTCGGCTGGAAGCTGCTGATCTCCGCCATCTTAGATACGGTTTACAACGAGCTGAGACAGCTGATCATCGGAAAGATGTATACCAAATCTGACCTTGCCCAGTTCAATCAGGGGCAAAAGCTGCCGCAGTTTATTGTCACGAACGTCAACACCTCCATCGACAGCGTTTTGCTTCCGACAATGTCAAAGGCGCAGGACGATCCCGCCGCCGTCAGAAGCATGACCCGCCGCGCCATCAAGACCAGCACCTATATCATCATGCCCTTCATGGTGGGACTCGCAGTATGCGCGGAGCCGGCAATCAGACTGATATTGACCGAAAAATGGCTGCCGTGTGTGCCGTTTCTGAGACTTTTCTGCTTTTCCTTTGCCTTCTATCCCATTCACACGGCCAATCTCAACGCGATCAAGGCAATGGGACGCAGCGACCTCTTTCTCATTCTTGAAATATTAAAGAAAATCGTGGGACTGACCGCGATTCTGACTACTATGTGGATAAGCGTTCTGGCTATGGCGTTAAGTCTGCCATTCACCTCCATCATTTGCCAGATGATCAACGCGTGGCCCAACAAAAAGCTGCTTGGCTACAGTTATTGGCATCAGTTCACGGATATGCTGCCCCAGATTGTCATGTCGCTCGGCATGGGCGCGGTGGTTTACTGCGTACAGCTGTTGGGGATGAACGACTTACTCACCCTTCTGATACAGGTGCCGCTGGGGGCATTCCTCTATATCTGGCTGTCAAAGAAGTTCCATGTAGAGAGCTACAGCTATGTCATCAACACCGTTAAGGACTTTTTGAATAAACGAAAGACAAAGGAGAGCTGAGAGGATGGAACCGCTCATCAGTGTGATCGTTCCGATCTATCGCATTGAAAGATACCTTGGAATTTGCATCGAGAGCATTCTGGAGCAGACCTACCAAAACCTCGAAGTGATTCTGGTGGACGACGGCTCGCCCGACCGCTGTCCTGAAATCTGTGACCTTTACGCCTCGAAGGACAGCCGCATTACCGTTATTCACAAGGAAAACGGCGGTCTTGTCTCGGCGCGAAAGGCGGGGATCCTCGCCTCGCACGGAGAATTCATCGGCGTGGTGGACGGCGACGACCGCATCGGCAGGGGCTTTTACAGGTCTCTCTATTCCGCTCTGTCCGAAAGCGGCGCGGACGTTGCGATCGCCGGATTCAGCCGCGATCTGTTCGACCAGTCGCAGGTCATTCTCAACACGCTGCCGTCGGGCGTCTATGAAGGCGATTCGCTGGCGGAGCTGTACCGGCAGATGCTTTCCTGCGGCAGATTCCACTCCTTCGGCGTCACCACCTATCTCTGGAACAAGCTGTTCCGGCGCGAATGTATGCTGCAAAGCCAGCTGAATGTCGACGACGGCATTTCCATCGGCGAGGACGCGGCGGCGGTCTATCCCGCCCTGCTGAAATGCAAAAAGATCTGCATAACCGACAACTGTGCCTATCACTACCGCCAGCGGGAGGACTCCATGCTCAAGCAATCGCAGAGCTTCGGCAAGGAGGCCGCTTCACTACGGCTGCTGTACCGCTTTTTGTCACGCGAATTCAAATGTTATCCCGCTGAATACCGCTTGAAGGAACAGCTTGACGACTGGATGCTCGGTACGTTCATCATCCGTTCGGGCGGCGTGTGCCGATTAAACGACAGTCTGCCGGAGGGCTTTCCCTTTGCCGCCGACATCAGGGGAAGGGCAGTCGCCGTCTGCGGCGCCGGCACCTTCGGCCAGCAGCTTGTGCGCCGTATGAAGCAGTCGGGGGAATATACCATCTCCGGCTGGTACGACGACGATTATCGCGAATACCGCCGCTGCTGCATGGACGTGGACCCGATGCATGAAATCAGCGCAGGGAAATTCGACTATATACTGATCGCCAAGCTCGACCGGGCTTCCGTGAACTCGTATCGCAGGGAGCTTCTTGATCTCGGCATCAGCCATCATAAAATCCTTGCCATCGAGCCTTCCGACGAAGCAAAGCGCAAGGCTCTGAGCATCTATCTGAATGAATACGCGGGAGGCGACATCCATTGAACATACTTTCCCGGAATATCCTCTCCGCCCGTCCGGGGCAGACAACGCTTTTCTCCGTCGGACAGGCGGGCTATCTCATCAAAAGCAGCGCGGGACAGCTCTTAGGCATCGACCTCTATCTCTCCGACTGTGTAGAACGGCTGGAGGGACATATCGGCTTCAAGCGCCTGCTGCCTAAAATCCTCTCCCCCTACGACTTGGAGCTTGACTGCCTCATCGCCACTCATCCGCATTTTGACCACTTTGATTTTGATTCGGTGCCTGAGATAATGGCAAACGGCAGAACGCGCCTTTTTGCCTCCACCGGATGCGAAGCGCTGGTGCGTGAGCTGAGAATGAAAAATGACGGCATTACCTATATCAAACCCGGAGAAACCTGTGAATGCGGGGACTTCCTGCTGCACTTTGTCGGCTGTGACCACGGCGCCGGCGCGCCCGACGCGGTCGGAGTCGTCGTGGAGGTCGACGGAAAACTCATTTACGAAGCGGGCGACACCTGCCTTCGCCTTGACCGGACGGAGGAAGTGCTCGCGTTCGGACAGCCGGATGTGATGATCGCCCCCATCAACGGCGCGTTTGGCAATCTCAATGAAGCGGATTGCGCCCGCCTCGCCGCCGCGCTTTCGCCCAAGCTGACAATCCCCTGTCATTACGGGATGTTTGCCTCGCACGGGGGAAATCCCGGCGCGTTTATCGACCAGATGAAGATAATATGCCCCGGGCTTGCATACACTGTTATGACGCAGGGAGAGGCTATCACGATTTAACCGGGAGGAAATGCAATGAACACGGAGCTTAAAGGAAAAAAACTGCTGATCATGGGAGCCAACCCGGAGACGATTCCGCTGGTAGAGCTTGCCAACGAAATGGGGATAAAGACATACGTCACCAGCAACCGCCCCGACGATCCCGCCAAGAAATACGCTTTCCGGAGCTGCGACGTGGACGGCATGGACGTTCCCGGATTGGTGGCGCTGGCGCGCGATGAGCAGATAGACGGCATTTTAGTGGGCGTCGCCGATATTCTCGTTCCCGCGTACTGCAAGGCATGCAGCGCCCTTGGGTTCCACTGCTACGCGTCACAGGAGATCGTCGACGTGTTCTCCTACAAGGACGTATTCAAGGCGACCTGCGAGCGCTACGGCATTCACGGCATTCCCGAATACTATCTCGACGCGGATATGCGGCGGGAGGATCTTGACAAGATTCAATATCCCGTCATGGTCAAGCCGGTCGACAGCTGCAGCGGCATGGGAATGACGGTCTGCTTCAAGGAAGAAGAGCTTTCCGCCGCCGTGCGGAAGGCGCTCGACGCGTCAAAGGTAAAAAGATTTATCGTGGAGCGATACATGCAGTGCGAGGACATGGGCATGTATTACACCTTCAAGGACGGTCATTGCAGCGCCTCCTGCATTTATGACCGCTATACCACCGACGAACAGCAGGGACTCAGCCGCGTCTGTCTCGGCGGCACCTATCCCTCCAGGCACATCGGGGAGTATTTTGAACGCATGCACGCAAACGCCTGCCGTATGTTCAGGGACATCGGCATTCAGAACGGCGTGCTGATGCTTTCCGCCTTCTATGAGAACGGGGAGTTCTATGTCTACGACACCGGCTTCAGGCTGCAGGGAGAGGCGCCGCACCTTCTGATGAAGGCGGTACACGGATTTGATCAGCGCGAAATGCTGATCAACTTCGCCCTCACCGGCTCAGAAGGCGAAATTGACCTGTCACAGCAGGACGATCCCTACTTCCGCGGCAAATGGGCCGCGACGCTCTGGGTGCTTCTCAAGGAGGGTACGATTGGCAAGGTCGAGGGATTGGACGGCATCGGGAACGACCCCCGCGTCGTGGCAAACATCCGCCGCTTGTACGAGGGCGACGCCGTTCTCCCCGAATGGATCGGCACGGAAAAGCAGGTTATGACCCGGATTTATCTTGTCTGCGACAGCAAGCGGGAGCTTGCCGACACGCTTAAGGAATACATGGCGAAAATCAGAGTTTTTGACGCCGACGGAAATGCAATGACGCTTCACGGATTTGACGTGGATAACGCACTGGAGCTGAAGGAATGAGCGAGAAGAAATTATCGGGCAAGGTCATCGTTGTCTCCGGCGGCACCAAGGGCGTCGGCAGAGCTGCCTCGGAGGAATTCGCCCGGCAGGGCGCAAGGGTCGTTATCGGCGGACGGGATGAGGAATCCGCGCTGAAATCCATCCGCGTCATGCACACCTACGGGAGCGACGGCATATTTGTACATACCGACCTTGAGAGGGTGGAGGATTGCCGGACACTTTTCCGCAAGGGATGGGAAGCGTTCGGAAGGATAGACGGCTTCTTTAATTACGCCGGAATTACGCCCGTGTCTCCGCTCGATACCTGCGACGAAACAACCTTCGACAGCGTGATGGACATCAATTTCAAGGCCTGCTTCTTCTGCTGTCAGGAGGCCATCCGGTATATGCGTCTCAGCGGCGGCGGTTCCATTGTGCTGACAGGCTCGGCGCACGCGTGGGGCGGTCAGAAGGACAGAGCCGCCTATGCCTGCTCCAAGGGCGTACTGCTGACGCTGATGGAGCATATTTCGCACAATTATGCCTGCGAACACATCCGCTGCAATTACCTGACGCTCGGTTGGACGCCTACCGAGGGCGAAGTCAGCCTTCGCCGTTCGCAGGGTATGACCGAAGCGGAACTGCGAAAACAGGCGTCCGGCATTCTCCCAATGGGCAGAATGCTCGAGCGCACCGACTATCTTGAGGCGCTGGTTTATATGATGTCCGACGCCTCTCAGATGATGACCGGAAGCACATTCAGGATCACCGCCGGAGAATATATTTAAGTGATTGATTAGGAGCTTTTTGTTATGGGTATAAAAAGAGGCCTCATGGTTCAGTTTCCTTGCGCACGAGGACGCGCCTTCGTCTGTAAGAACATAGGAGACTATGTGCAGTCGATTGCTGCCCGACAGTTTGCCGATCCGGTCGACGAATATGTGGAGCAGGAGGAAGCGGATCAGTATTATCCGGAGGACAAGAAAAAAATCAAGCTGATCATGAACGGTTGGTTCCAATGGAGAGCCGAAAACTGGCCTCCTTCAGACTATATTGAGCCGCTGCTTATTTCCATGCACATTTCACCGCTGAAAGCCGACAAGCTGCTGACTGAAAAGGGAATCAGATTCCTGCGCGAGAACGGTCCCGTTGGCTGCCGGGATACCTACACCAAGGATCTGCTTGACAAACATGGGGTTCCGGCTTATTTTTCCTCCTGTCTCACCCTGACTCTGGGTAAGAAATACAGGATTCCCGACAGTGAGCGCAAGGGCTTTTACATCGTCGATCCCTATTTTGAGATACCTGATCTCATAGAGGAGAGGGACGGGAAAAAAATCCGTCATCCGTTGCGAATGCTCCGCTTTCTCTTTGATTATCTGAGATATTACCGTCCTGTGAGGGAGCTTGCAAAAAGAGAATTTTTCACCCTCTACTCCCCAACGGGCTTTCTTGATCGCGACCGGAGCCACTACAGACCTTATTACAAGGCAGTTTGCTTCTACAAGACCTATCGCAGAAAATTCGACAAAAAACTGCTTCTTGACGCTGAATACATCACTCACTGGGTGGACGTCAATATGTCCACCGCCACCAACGATCAACTGTTGAATCTGGCGGAATCATTGGTCAGAAAATACGCGTCGGCAAAAATGGTCATCACAAGCAGAATCCATTGCGGACTGCCATCGCTTGGGACGGGGACGCCTGTTGCATTTATTGCCAACGAGGAAGTTGTCTCGGAAAACGGGAGCTTCAACACACCGGGGAGACTGGGAGGCTTGCTTGAGCTGTTCCGCGTACTGAATCTTTCAGGCGGACAATTCAGCACAGAGGACAGTGTGTTTTCTTCTATATCAAAATTCACCGAGAGCACATTGTTTTCCAATAAGGACGACTGGAAGAAATACGCCGATAATTTAGACAAAGCCTGTACCCGATTTATGAGCGATGATTTATCGGAGGAACAGCGGAATGAGTGATAAAATAATAATGGTTACACGTTCATCAATGCCGGACTTTGAGGAATATTGCCGGGAAATAAAAGACCTGTGGGAAAGCAGATGGCTTACCAACAACGGCACAAAGCACGGCATTCTGGAAAAACAGCTGGAGGATTATTTCGGGACGCCCAACGTCACACTCTTTACCAATGGGCATCTCGCCCTGGAAAATGTCCTTGAAGCAATGGACTTACCCAAGGGCGGCGAGGTGATCACCACTCCCTTTACCTTTGCCTCCACCACCCACGCCATTGTGCGCAGCGGTCTTACCCCGGTGTTCTGCGATATAAAACGCTCGGATTACACTATAGACGAAAGCCTGATAGAGCCGCTTATTACCGACAAAACATGCGCCATACTTCCCGTTCATGTTTACGGAAAGGTCTGCAACGTCGAAGAAATACAAAGAATAGCTGAAAAACACTCCCTGAAGGTCATTTACGACGCGGCTCATACTTTTGGCGTCACGTATAAAGGCATATCAACAGCCAATTTCGGCGACGCGGCAATGTTCAGCTTTCACGCCACCAAGGTATTCCATACCATCGAGGGCGGCGCCATCTGCTGCAGGGACGATAATCTTGCACGCAGGCTGTGTGATATTAAAAACTTCGGCATTCACGGTCCGGAGAGCACGCTGTATATCGGTGGCAACGCCAAAATGAACGAATTTCAGGCTGCCATGGGTATTTGCAATCTTCGGCATCTTGATGAGGAAATCGCAAAACGGAAAAACGTGGTCGAGCGTTATTGCTCCAGACTTTCTGGAGTGGACGGAATGGATCTGTGCAAGGATCAACCGTATGTGGAGAATAATTACGCCTATTTTCCTGTGATATTCAATCCGGAGAAATTCGGCTCAGACAGAGATGACGTTTTTTCCGCGCTTGCCCAAAACAACATCATGGCAAGAAAGTATTTCTATCCTCTGACAAGCGCCTTTGAATGTTACCATGGAAGATTCGAGCCTCAGAAAACACCGATTGCCCTTCGACTCAGCCAAAGAGTACTTACGCTGCCGCTTTATTCGGATCTGGAGCTTGACTGTGTTGACAGGATCTGTGATATTGTTCTCAGGTGTAAAAAGCAGTAATATCAAAAAAGGAGGTCTATCAATGAAAGGAATCATTTTAGCAGGCGGTTCGGGAACCAGGCTCTATCCGCTGACAAAGGTTACATCCAAACAACTTCTGCCTGTGTATGACAAGCCCATGATATACTATCCCCTGTCAACCCTGATGCTGGCGGGAATACGGGATATACTGATTATCTCCACCCCCGTCGACACGCCGCGCTTCACAAAGCTGCTCGGAGACGGCAGCGACATGGGTATCCATCTCTCCTACGCCGTACAGCCCAGTCCTGACGGACTCGCGCAGGCGTTTATCATCGGCGAGGAATTCATCGGTGACGACTGCTGCGCCATGATTCTTGGCGACAATATCTTCTACGGCGGCTGGTTCAGAAGAAACCTGCAGGAAGCAGTCGAAAACACCCGGGAAGGGAAGGCCACTATTTTCGGCTATTATGTGCAGGACCCCGAAAGATTCGGCATCGTGGAATTTGACAAACAGAAAAACGTCCTCTCGGTTGAAGAGAAACCCTCCCGGCCAAAATCGAATTATGCTATCACCGGTCTGTATTTTTACCCCAAGGGCGCAAGCGATATGGCAAAAAAGGTCAGGCCTTCCGACAGAGGAGAGCTGGAAATAACCGACATGAACCGTCTCTACCTCGATCAGAATAACCTGAAGGTGCAGATCCTCGGCAGAGGCTTTGCCTGGCTCGACACCGGTACCATGGAGAGTCTGATGGATGCGGCGTCCTTCATACGCACGGTGCAGTGCAGACAGGGCGTGGTTATTTCCTCACCGGAGGAAATTGCCTATTATGAAAAATGGATAACCAAAGCGCAGCTTCTTCACTCGGCCGAAACCTATGGTAAATCCCCCTACGGGGAGCATCTGCGCAGAGTGGCTGACGGTTTGTTTTCTTATTAAGGAGAATGACATGATTGTTTTTGTTACAGGCGGAGCCGGATTCATAGGAGCGAATTTTATCTTTTACATGCTGAAGGAACATCCGGACTATCGCATCGTGTGTCTTGACAAGCTGACCTATGCCGGCAATCTCTCCACGCTGGAGCCGGTTATGCGGAATCCTGCTTTCCGTTTTGAGAAAACCGACATTTGCGACCGCAAAGCTGTCTTTCAGCTTTTTGAAGAGGAAAAACCGGATATTGTTGTCAATTTTGCCGCTGAAAGCCACGTTGACCGCTCCATCGAGGATCCGGAGGTTTTTCTCCGCACGAATATCTTGGGAACGCAGGTACTGATGGACGCCTGCCGGCATTACGGAACCAAACGATTCCATCAGGTGAGCACAGACGAGGTTTACGGCGACCTTCCGCTGGACAGACCCGACCTCTTCTTCACAGAGCAGACGCCGCTCCACGCAAGCTCTCCTTACAGCGCGTCAAAGGCAAGCGCCGATATGATCGTCATGGCATATCACAGAACATTCGGACTCCCTGTCACCATATCCCGCTGCTCCAACAATTACGGCCCCTATCAGTTTCCCGAAAAGCTGATACCGCTCATGATCGCCAACGCCCTCGCCGACAAGCCGCTTCCGGTCTACGGCGACGGTCTGAATGTCCGCGACTGGCTCTATGTGGAGGATCATTGCCGTGCCATCGACCTTATTATCCATAAGGGACAGGTCGGAGAGGTCTATAATGTCGGAGGACATAACGAGATGAGCAACATCAGCATTGTCAGGCTGATTTGCCGTGAGCTGAATAAGCCGGAAAGTCTGATCAAATACGTCACCGACCGTAAGGGACACGACAGACGTTATGCCATCGACCCGAAGAAGATTCATTCCGAGCTTGGCTGGCTTCCCGAAACAAAATTCGAGGACGGCATTAAGGAAACCGTTAAGTGGTACTTAAACAACAGACAGTGGTGGGAAACCATTGTCTCCGGGGAGTACAAGCATTACTACGAGAAAATGTACGGCAACAAATAAGCCGACAGAAAAAAACACCTGAAACAATACAGCGCCGGAATGATGCTCTCATCCGGCGCTGTATTCTTTTATCACGCTATATATCATGTCTGATTCTGCCGTCCAGCAGCATCCGGACAAATTCCGTGTCCCGCTTCTGCCACGGCTCCGTCTGTATGGCATCGTTTACACGGCAGATCACCTCGGGATACTCCCAGATCGGGTGAAAGCCCTTTGCGATCTCGCTGTCGGTCATCTGCGTTTCCACTGTCCTGTCCTCCACATCGCAAAAATAGAAATACGAATGACAGATATACTTTGTCCCCTTGCTGAACACATCCTCCCGCAGTTCAAGTATCTCCCCTATCTCCCGAACCGATTCCGGCAGAATAATCAGCCCCGTCTCCTCACGCACCTCGCGCTGCAGCGCGACGACATGGCTCTCGTCGCCTTCCACGCCGCCTCCGGGGATCTTATACTCTCCCCTGCCGCTGAGCTGCATGGACAGCCTGCCATCCCGCATAATGATCGCCCTTACTGTATACTTTTCAAAAACCGGCATATCGTCAGTATAGTCCTTCAGATCCAAAGTGAGCAGTCTTTCCATAATACATACCTCCCGGTCAGTTTCTTTGGTTTGAACGGAATCATTGGGTACGCAAAAATGTATTTTATCTGTTGCGCGGGGAACGCTCGGAGCGCTCCCGACTTCTTGAAGAGGACAGACCGCCGTAGCCGTCGTCTATGTTGCGCTCGACATTGGCGCTGAATCTTCCGAATATGGTATCCTCATCATTGCTGAAGGTAGGCGCGACGGGAGCCTGTCTCTGCTCCGTCTTGCGACCGGAGGAGAACAGCGCGGGGTATTCATCCTCGTCCGAGAAGGAGCTTTGCCTCTTCGACGCGCTTTCGTTGTGTTTGTTCCTGTCAAAGATGCCGCTGAAGTCGGCAGGATCAAGGTTGCCCGAACCGATCGGGGAGGCGCTTCCGAACATATCCGGATAGCTGTCTCCGCCCGTCTTGCTTACCGGAACGATTGTGAGATAATCATCGTCGTCTCCGACCGTGTAATCCTCGCCCGGTTTGGTATAAAAGCCGTCGTCCTTCTCGCCGTAGCCGTCATAATAGTCATCATCGCTCTGGTCGACGTTTTTCCGCGCCTTTCCATGTCCATCATAGTCGTCGTAATCCTCACTCCGCTCGTAGTATTCGTCTTCCTTCTTCTTCTGGGGGGAACGCGGACTGATACCGTATTTCTTCATGCAAAAGACATTCCCGGCAGCCAGACCCGCGCTGAAGATCACTATGGCGCCGATGATCACCGAAACGATCTTGCCCGCATTGCCCGCGACCGAACCGTCTCCCGAACGGTTGATGAGATTGGTGCCGTCTCCCACTACAAATTGCGAGGATTCCTCCTCCGAAGAGGTATTATTGTCGGCTATATCCTGATTGATGCGTATGATTTCAATGGACTTGTCATAGATCGGCGTCCATGTGACATTTTTACCTTTTTTGTTATAAGCGTGATGAATATTCGCCTTTATCTTAGTGGTAGCGTCGGGTGCATCGTCAAGAACGATGAAATGAATCGGAATAACCTCCTTATTCCCTATGGGCGTAGGAGAATTCGTTCCGGACGGATCCGTATAATTCAGGGTGAGCTTGCCCTTTGAACCAACCACACGGTAACCGTTCTGATTAACCGGAGCCGCGAGCCTGAGCAGATCCTCATCGTACTCAATGTTGATGAGCAGCTCCGTGTATCCGTTGTCGCTCTTTGTCAGTAATTCAAGGTCGACTTCACAATCGCTGCCGTTTGTCACCGTATCGTCAGGCGGCACAATGGTGACATCAAGGTCAACCGCCGCAAATGCCGTTATGCCGGAAAAGCACAGAAAGCATGTGCTCAGCATCGCCACAACAAGCATTACCCTGCCAAATCGTTTTGTAAATGTGCTTCTTTTCAAACCAAATGTCCCCCAGACAGCGCGTAAAACGCACAGGTATTGACAGATTTATCCTCTTTCATCGAGTCAGCATAAATGCTCTCTCACCACATCCGCCAGTTCATCCGCCAAGCGGAGAATCTGTTCCTCATTCTCGCCCTCGGTCATCACGCGGATCAGCGGTTCGGTGCCGGATTCACGTACAATCACCCTACCGGTCGCTCCAAGCTGCTTCTCGGCAGCCTCGATCGCCTCGGTGAGCGGCTGACAGCTCTTCCAGTTCTTTTTGCCCTCCGGCGTGACCCTGACATTGACCATGGTCTGCGGATAGGGCTGGACAAGGTCGGTGAATTCGCTGAATTTTTTGCCGCTGCGCTTCAGCAGCCCGCAGATCTGCACGGCGGTAAGCTGTCCGTCGCCGGTGGTGCAGTGATCGAGGAAAATGACGTGTCCCGACTGCTCGCCGCCTAAATTATAGCCCTTCTTGAGCATTTCCTCCAGAACGTACCTGTCCCCCACCTTCGCCGCGACAAAGGTCATCTCGCGGTCACGGCAGTATTTATGGAAGCCCATGTTGGTGAGGATGGTGCCGACAACCGCGTTGCCCTTCAGGGCGCCGCGCTCCTTCATATCCTCAGCAGTCAGCGCCAATATGTAATCGCCGTCCACTAAGTCGCCGTTGTTGTCCACGGCAAGGCATCTGTCAGCGTCGCCATCGAAGGCAAAGCCCGCGTCATAGCCGCCCTCCTTCACGCGCTTTTTCAGATTGCAGATGTGGGTGGAGCCGCAGTTTTCATTGATGTTCACGCCGTCCGGCTCACTGTAAAAAATATCAAAATCCGCGCCAAGACGCGTAAAGAGCTTTTCAGCGGTCGCGGAGGCGCTGCCGTTGGCGCAGTCGAGGGCAATTTTCAGTCCGTCGAGTCTGACGTCGATGGTAGAAGCGACGTGCTCCACATATTCTTCGATTGTATCGGCTTTTACCGAAACACGTCCGACGTCACCGCCGGTAGGAGCCGGTATCTCCTGTGCGTTGTCCAGCACAATCGCCTCAATCTTGGCTTCCTCCGCATCGGGGAGCTTGTAGCCCGTGGAGGCAAAGATTTTGATTCCGTTATACTCGCAGGGATTGTGCGAAGCGGAAATCATCACTCCGGCATCCGCGTGGTGCGTCGTGACCATGTAGGCGACCGCAGGAGTGGGTACGACGCCAAGCAGCACCACATCCGCGCCAACCGAACAAAGTCCCGCGATCAGCGCTCCCTCCAGCATAGCGCCGGAGGCGCGGGTATCCTTGCCGATCATAACGAGAGGACGTCTGCCGCCATTGTCCTCGGTCAGCACCAATGCCGCCGCGCGACCTATCTGCATTGCAAGCTCACATGTAAGCTCCGTATTGGCGACGCCTCTTGCGCCGTCCGTACCAAATAATCTTCCCATATAACAACAACCTCCGTCATAACCGATTGCTTGCTCAAACCTTGGCATGTGCATCTCTTGTTTTTCAATCTGATGATTATTTTGTTATTATACCATAATTGAATTCAATCGGCAAGTGGCAAGTGCAATATTTCCAAAAATTTTTTGCAGAGATCCTGCCATCAAAACGGCAGCCGCCCTTTCTCACGCCGCAGTAAAGCGACATGAAACGGGCGGCTGTATGGAATTGGGAAAGCACGCGGTTATCCGACCCTTGTCAGCTCCGCGATAATGGCTTTTTCCAGCTTTTTCTGCTGAGACGCCTTCATTTCATTGGACGTTCTCACCACGACGGTTCCGACGACTCTGTGCGAACCGGAAACCAGTATGGTTCCGTCAAAGGCAGCAAGATATTCATCTCGTTTTATCGCATCCTCCTCGGTGGAATAAACCTCCACACAGCCGCCGCCATCGGTTCCCTTATCGATCACCGTCTTGCCGTAAACATTCTCCTGTTTGACGTATTTGTGGGAAAAGTACACTGCGGCGATATAGCAGTGCGCCTTATTCAGCTTGCCGTTGGGGTCATTGTCCTCTGTCACGGCAGAGATGCCAAGGACGCCCTTGACCTTCTTGAGACATTTGACGACATACGCCTCTGACGGCGCGTTGACAAGCGCATACTGCTTTATGCTCGTTTCAAGTGCCGACGTGTTCTCCCGGAGCGCCGTCATTTCCGCGCTGTAATCGGAATCCGAAATGATGCTGACAAACGCCCTGACCTCTGCTTCTGTCTTCGGATACTCAGAGACAATAAATTTGGCCGCACTGGCTTCCGTGACAGTCGTTTCGAGCTTTTCCCTGAGCGTTTCGTCAAGTGCCTTTTCCTCTGACCGGATCACCTTACGCGCGGCGTCTGTTAGCGCGTCCAGCTCGGCGTTTCTCTTATTCAGCGTGTCAACCGCTTCCCGCATCGTGCGGCACTGTCTGAGTCTTTCCGGAGCATCCTCATAGTTTCCCAGCGATTCATACAGCTTCGCCGCGTCGGCGTATTGTCCTTCATTCTGCAGTCCGACGGCTCTTCTGTAATTCTGGCTGTCGCACCCGGCAAGCAGAATCATCAATATCAGAAACAGAAGGCAGATTGCCCTCCTGCGTCCCAGAGTGTTTCTCAATGTCATCCCACCGTCCCATATTGCTTTGTGATTATTTTAGCATATTCGCCTTGATTTGTCAATATTAGTCGAAACTTTTTTGATATACAGACGTGTCAGGGCGGATAAAATGTAAATAAAAGATAACAGTTCTGTAACATATGAACTTTTTTCTGATAAATATGATATAATAAAATCCTATAGGAATACCCTACGGACAGGCGCCTTTTGATCTGCGTATGGCAGGCAATACGGCGTCCTCGGCGGATTGCTCCAACTTGTTGCGCTTTTTAGGGTATATCAGCGCAAATTTAGGCACTTTTAGCGATTGAAATTGTCTCTCTCTTTTGCTATAATACTTTATTGAGAAATTACGCGGAGAGTGAAGTCCATTTGGCAAACATACAGAACGCGAAACGAATTGTCATCAAGGTGGGAACCTCCACCCTTACCTATGAAAACGGGAAGCCCAATATCCGCAGCATCGATCATCTCTGCCGCGTGATCAGCGACCTCTGCAACAGCGGCAGGGAAATCGTCCTTGTCACCTCCGGCGCACTTGGAGTGGGCGTGGGCAAGATGGGACTGCCGCAGCGTCCCACCGACACCGCAGGCCGTCAGGCAATGGCTGCCGTCGGTCAGTGCGAGCTGATGTTTCTTTACGACAAGATCTTTGCCGAATACGGCATTAAAACGGCGCAGGTGCTTCTCACCCGCTACGACGTGGAAAACGAGCACCACAGGCAGAATGTGATCGACTGCATGTCCGCGCTGATCAATATGTCTATCATCCCTATCGTCAACGAAAACGACACGGTCGCCATCGATGAGCTGACCGGAAGCAATATCGGCGACAACGATAACCTTTCCGCTATCGTCGCCAAGCTGGTCGGCGCGCAGTCGCTGGTACTCATCACCGACATCGACGGACTCTACAACCGCAATCCCCGCGAGGACGACTCCGCCGTACAGATTCCTGTCGTACTGGAGATCACCGAGGCGCTGAAGGAAATGGCGGGCGGTTCCGGCTCCAAACGGGGTACCGGCGGTATGGTAACCAAGATACAGGCCGCCGAATATGCCTGCGCCGCGGGGATTGACACCTATATCATCAGCGGCGACGCCAATAATCTCTATGCCCTTACAGACGGCAGATTAGTCGGCACACACTTTGTGGCACAAAAATAAGAGTCTGAATAGACTCCAAGGAGCGAAGCTATGGACACCGAAAAAATGGGACTTGCCGCCAAGGCTGCCGAAAGAATTCTCGGCGTGGCAGATACCAATACCAAAAACAGAGCGCTGGAAGCTATGGCCTCCGCGCTGACAGCGAATGAAGATACCATTATCTCCGCCAATGCAACCGACCTCTCGGAAGGCAGGCAGAACGGCATGAAGGACAGCCTGCTCGACCGACTTCGCCTGACGCCGGAGCGGATCGCCGGCATGGCGGAGGGAATCCGTCAGGTTGCGGCGCTCGCCGACCCGATCGGAGAGATCATCGAAGGAAGCGTCCGCCCCAACGGCATGAAGATACAGCGCGTGCGCGTGCCGCTCGGCGTGGTGGGAATCATCTTTGAGTCGCGTCCCAATGTGACCTCCGACGCCGCCGCGCTTTGCCTGAAGGCCGGAAACGTCTGCATCCTGCGGGGCGGCAAGGAAGCCATTCATTCCAATATGGCCATTGCCGACGTACTGCGCCGGGCAGTGGAAACCGCCGGACTTCCCGCCGACTGCATTCAGCTGGTGTCCGACACCTCCCGCGAAAGCGCCAATCAGATGATGCGCATGAGCAAATATCTTGATGTGCTCATTCCGCGAGGCGGCGCGGGACTTATCCGCGCGGTGGTAGAGAATTCCACCGTGCCCGTCATCGAAACCGGCGTGGGCAACTGTCACGTATTTGTCGACAGATCCGCCGACATTGAGATGGCTGCCAGCATTATCTACAACGCAAAGACCTCCCGTCCCAGCGTCTGCAACGCCATTGAGACCATTCTGATTCACAAAGACATTGCAGAAAAGGCGCTGCCGGTCATCAAGGCGCGTCTCGACGAAAAGAAGGTCGAGCTACGGGGATGCGAACGGACGCAAAGCATTTTGGGAGACAGCGTTGTTCCCGTTTCCGAGGAGGATTACGCAACCGAATTCTTAGACTATATTCTGGCTTGCCGGGTGGTGGATTCGCTCGACGAAGCCATCGATCATATCGCCCGGTATTCCACGGGACACAGCGAGTGCATCGTCACCTCCGATTACTTCAGCGCGGAGAGGTTCACTTCGTCAGTGGACAGCGCGGCGGTTTATGTGAATTGCTCCACCCGCTTCACAGACGGCGGTGAGTTCGGACTGGGCGCCGAGATAGGTATCTCCACCCAAAAGCTCCACGCCCGCGGACCGATGGGAATACGCCAGCTCACCAGCTCCAAATTTATCATTCAGGGAGACGGACAGATCAGATAACAGGGGGGAATGACTCCAAGTGGCAAACAACAATCACAACAGCAATAATCAGCCCCGCCGCAAAAGGAACAAAAAGCCTGTAAAACGCTACAGTGAGGAATACAGCAACCGTCCAAACCCGTATACCGGTTATTCCGCAGACGGGAATTATCATCCCGAAGCCAAAAGGCGTCCGGCAGGCGACACTCAGTCACCTCGCGCCAAGGCAGCGGAGGAGGAGCGCGTCGCCTCCATGAACGCCGCAATGGCCGAGGCGGCATGGGGACCGGTTGCGTCAAAGTCTCAGCAACCACAGCAACCACAGCAGTCCCAGCAGCCCTCACGTCAGATCGGCTTTGCCGTGCCAACGGTCAACGTACCGGCACCAAAATGGGCTGTTTCCAATAATCTCACCCGTCAGCAGATGGCGGAGCAGGCACAGGCTTCGGATGGCACTGATCAGGAAAACGACACAGAAACCGTTCTCTCAGGCGGAAACGCCTCTTCACACCGCAGTGAAAGCAGCCACCGCAGAAAGAATCACCGCAGCAAGGACGAGGCAGCCCGCGAAAGAGCCGCGAAAATCGAGGCGAAACGCGCCGCGGTGGACAAAATCGCCATGGGCGTGGCGGCTCATTCCGTGTCAGAACAGATGATAGACGACATTTCTTCCATGTCCGACGCGATAGAAAGCATGTCAAAGCCACAAAGAAAGCCCCCGGCAGACAACGGGGTCAACTGGGAGGAATTCTACGACGCGGCATTTCCGCCAAAATCACAGGAGCATCTGAAATTCGGCGCAAAAAAGACCAAGCCTCCCAAGAAGCAGGTGAATTTCGGTGACGATACCTCCGCAGACGCCCCGATGATCGTCAAGCCCGTCATGCTGGGAGACGACGAGCTTCTTCCCTATGACAAAATCACCCGTGAAAACCAGCGGGAAGCCGCCGAAAAAGAAAAAGCAGCGCAGCCAAAACCTGTCAGACAGGAAAAAGCCGTCGCAGACACAAACGCGGCACAGCTGGCAGCGGCGGTCAAAGAAGTGGAAAAGCCGGAGACAAGCCATTCCGTTGAACTTCCGGAGCTAAAGGAACGTCCTTCGGAACCACCTGAACTTGAATCTGTCGAGTCCACTCTGAACGACATTTCAGATGTGGTAAACACCGTTACCATTGAAGAAATACTGGCTGAGGTTGAAAAGCAGAAGCTTGAGAGCGTGCGCAAGGCCGAGACCGTCAAGAGCGCCGCAGAGATCTCCATGGATACCGCGTTCTCGTTTGATTCCGAACATGACGACAGCTGGATCGACGCCATTCCCACCCGCAGCTCAGAGAAAGAAGAAAAGAATGAAGCAACGGATGACAGCGACTCTCTCCTTTCGAGATCGATTATGCTTTCGTATCTTGAAGCGGAGCAGAAGGCCGAGGAAGAGGCCGCGGAGCAGGCTGTCAGAGACGCCGAGCTGGAAAACATCCACTCAGTCGACATCAATCAGTTCCTGCAAAGCAAGGAACCGGAAACGGAAAGCCAACCGGCTGAAAGCGATCATCCGGATAATCCTCCTGCTCCCGTCTTTGAGGAGCTCGGCGACAGCACAGAGGAATTTATTCCTGAGATCCTCGTCGACTCAGCAGAGCTGGAAAAGCAGAAGCAGCAGGAAGTGGCGGAAGAACAGCCGTCTGAGTATGACGCCGTAGAGCTGATTCCCGAAAGCCATGAACCGGAAGTGACCGCTGCTCCCGTAGCAGAGGAAAAGCCGGAATCACAGCCACCCATCGGCGTGTTCATTGAGGACAACACACCTGTGACGGAGGATAAGGAGCAGACGGTCGAGGTCATTGTAGCCGATCTGGAGGATGAGATCTTTGCCAAGGAACGTCTGACATCGCCGGACGGCAGCACCGAGGAGGACGCCAACCAGCCAAGCGGCTTAGACGTAGAGGACAAGATCGAAAAGCTTGCCGAAGCAGCCGAAATTGCCGAGGTGTTCCGTCAGGAAAGCGGCGATGTGGCGCCTGATGAGGAACAAGCAGGGGGATCATCCGACGTATTCAATGTCAGCATAGACGAGATTTCCGCGACCCCCGAAGCGGAGAGCGAAGCAGAGGAAGAGATCCTTGAATACAAGCCGCGCGAAAAAACGCGCCAGCCCGATGAAAACCTCTTTGAATCGGTTCTGATCGTAGATGAAAATCCGTCTATGATAGACAAAAAGGCAAGCGAGTCGCAGGATACCACCCAGTTTTTACATTTAAGAGAATCACCCGAAAATCCCACGGCGGTATTCAAGCTGCCTGAGGGACCCATTGTGTTCCCGACGGACATTGATGACGCTGAATTCCAGGAGCAATGGCTCGACGAAGATGAGGACGGTGACGATATGGCATCACGTAACAAGCGCACACGCCGCAGAATTTCCGCATTCATTGGCGCAGTCGCTCTATTGTTTGCAGTAATGATTCTGTTCAGCGCCGTAAAGACGGTTGTTTCCGGATTTAACAACATCGGCAGTACCAGCGAGAAAAAAACCGAGTATACGGAGTTTATCTCACCTGTTGTTGTCAATGATCCTATGCCCTTTGAATCGGTGGATAAAGCCGACAACAGCATGCTGCTGCAAAGCTCTATCTGGCAGGCGCTGCGCGAGCTGGACGAAACGGAAGGCTACGAGCATGTTTCCGACGCCACCGACAAGATCGTACTCCCCGCTGAGAACGTCGAGAAAGCAGCCAGGGAGCTCTTCGGTAAGAACGTGAAGCTCAATATGAACGTTCTGAGCGAAAATGACGGAAGCGCTCTCTATTACTACGACAGCATCGACAAGACCTTCCACATCACGCGAGGCGGAATCACCGGACCTTCTGCGGTCATTACCCAGATAGCCCAGAAGAGCGACTACATATCACTGGTGGTCGGTTATGTGCAGCAACAGGAAATGACACTCACTTCCTCGGAAGGTTCAGAGGCAGAATGCTACAAGTTCATGGAGTATATTCTGACGCTTAATTCCGACGGCAGCTATTTCATTAAGAGCATCAGGAACTACGTGGAGGATTGATTTTTCGCCGGCATAGCTGCACAGCAGGCTATGCCGGTTTTTCTCAGTTTTTTTGCGGAAACGCCAACCTTTTTCCTGAGCGGAAGGTTATATTGTATGAAAACAGGCGGAGACCTGATCCATTAACAAAAGGAGTGCGATTCACTATGTTAAAAGCAAGAAGGAAGCATGCATGGAAAATGCTGACGGCGGCAACGCTCATTCTGGCGCTGATGACGTCCTGTGGAAACGCAAGCGCCACAAAATCGGCGGACAGTTACGATGGAGCCTATACCGACAGCTATTCCATCAACCAGGAAAAGGGCGCATATGAAGAAGAAGCCTTCGATCTGGCGGAGGAAAGCATCACCGAGAATTCCGCTTCAATCGACAGCAAAAGGATGTCGGGCGACAAGACCTCCGCTGAATTTGAGGACAAGATTATCCGCACCGCCAATATCGTCATGGATTCCTCCGACGCCCAGAAATGTTACGACACACTTGCCGACTTCGCCAAGCAGAACGGCGGCAGGGAAATCAGCGTCAGCAAGTCCACTGACACCTATGGCAGCTACGACTACATCAACATCGAAGCGGAACTGAAAATCAGCCCCGACAAGCTGGACGACTTCATCGCCCTTGCCGAAAAGACCGACAAGGTGACAAGCTCGGAGATTTCCACCAACGACGTCACGCAGGAATATTACGACATCAAGATTCGTCTTGAAACCAAGAAAGAGGCACTCAAGAGTTATTATAAGCTGCTCAAGGAGGCCAAGACCATTGAAGAATCGTTGGAGGTGCAGCGCTACATCGCCGACCTCACCGCCGAAATCGAATCCATGGAGGGCACGCTGCGGTACTACGACTCCAAGGTAGACCTTTCCTCCATTCACCTCTCCATCCGCCAGCAGGTCAAGCTGCACGTCGGCGCGGAGGACGACTTTGAATGGGATTCCCTCAGCTTCAGCGACTTTATCACCCTCATCAAAAACGGCTTCCTCAGCGTGGTCAATTTCCTCTGGTCGCTGCTGCTGTGGATCGTCATTATCGTCATCGCCATCTCTCCGCTGCTGCTGATCGTGGGCGTTGTGATCTTCATCATCCGCCGCCACCGCAAAAAGCACCCCAAAAAGCCGAAGCAGCCCAAAAATATGCGCATGGCTCCCCATTACATGCCCGGCTACTATCCGCCCATGCCGGTCAACGCGCCGCAGAATCCTCCCGCACAGCCGGTTCAGGAGAACACAGACGCCGCAGAAGCACCTGAGAAAACCGATAAATAAGCCGCCTCGAAAATAAAAAAACTTGAATTGCTCCCGCCCTTGTGGTAGAATAATACTGTACTAACAGGAAAAAATTCTGCCGCAGGGCGGGAGGTTTGTTTTATGCTGTACAGCACTATCAGAATAATCTTGGCGCTGGCGGGAGCCGCCGTCGCCTTCGTCATGCGCATTTACAGCGACGAGGAGAAAAAATACCATATCCGTTCCTCCGACAACCGCGGGGCGTGGCTTGGCGCGGTCATTACCTTTGCCGCCTCGGTGATCATCCTTCATCTGATTCCGGTGGAGAATGTTATCATGGGGTTTTCCAAGCCGGAGGACGCCTTTCACTACAACAACACGGGCGAAATTCTCGAAATCGACGAATATCCGGACTGTGCCTTTGTCATCGCCTCCACAGGCGACGAAAAGATCACCACACACGTCCTTCCCGCAAGAAAGGACGGAAAATGGCAGCTTGAAACCCTCTACAACCGCAGGCGGGAGGTTTCCACCTATAATTACTGCATAATTGAGCGGCTCTACGTTCCCGGGACGAACAACTGCTTCGTGATTATCTCGCACAACACCGAGGGCAACATTTCCGACGTGCCGACCGGCGTCTTTGACAGCCGCAACACGCAGTTCAACGCCGTGGAATACCCCGACCGCGTGCCCTTCTACTACGGTTATGTCGAGGAGATGTCCGACGACTACATCCTTCACATTGACGGCAATGTCGCCATTGGCGGATAATAAATGTCCATAAAAATCAAATAAAGATGCCGGTTTCGGATTCATCAGAGGAAAAACCAATGAAAAATCCGGAACCGGCATTTGTTATTGCCATTGCTTCAGCCTGAAAATGTATAAAGGATCAATACTTCACGGGCTTGTTGGTGAGGTATTTCTTGACCATGAGCGCCACCTTGAAGATAATGGCATGGTCGAATTCGCGCAGATCGAGACCGGTGAGCTTCTTGATCTTTTCCAGACGATAGACGAGGGTATTTCTGTGAACAAACAGCTTGCGGGACGTCTCGGAGACGTTGAGGTTGTTTTCAAAGAACTTCTGGATGGTGAAGAGCGTCTCCTGATCCAACGACTCGATAGAACCCTTCTTGAAAACCTCCTTGAGGAACATCTCGCAGAGAGTGTCGGGCAGCTGATAGATCAGTCTGGCGATACCTAAATTCTCATAGGAAACGATGGTCTTTTCGGTGTCGAAGATCTTGCCGATTTCCAGCGCCATCTGAGCCTCCTTGAAGGATGAGCCGAGATCCTTGATGCCGGAGACCTGCGTGCCGATACCGACAATGCAGTGGGTATAGAATTCGCTCGACAGCGTATCGACGATGGAACGGGCAAGCTGCTCCAAATTCTTGAGATCGATGCCCTGATGAGTTTCCTTGATAATGGCGATCTCACGTTCGTTGATGCTGATAACAAAGTCCTTGTTCTTGTCGGGGAAAAGGTTCTGAATAATATCGAAGGTAGCCACATCGGGCTTGGAAACCGTGCGCACCAACAAGCAGACGCGGTTGACGTCGGTGTTGAAGTGCAGCTCACGCGCCTTCAGATAGATGTCGCCCGGGAGGATATTGTCCAAAATCAGGTTCTTGATGAAATTATTGCGGTCATACTTCTCGTCATAATACTGCTTGATGATAATGAGCGAGCTGGCGAGAATGGCGGCGTACTTCGCAGCCTGGTCGTCTGTACCCTCGACAAAAACCGCCGTCTCGGCAGTGGGGTGCGAACCGAAGGGACGGTAGCTGTAGCCGTTGTGGACAAAGCCCTCGCCCTGACCGATCTGCTCTACGGGGACGTCGGTGGTGGTCTTGCCGACCTTGCCGAGATCGCTGCAGGCAAGAATGGTGCCGGACGACTCGACAACGCCTATGGTTCTGTCGATGGTATCTCTCATCTGATGAACGACTGTCTGATATAATCTGTTAGGCATTTTTTTAACTCCTCGCTTCCTGTAATTGAATAATGGCATCTAAGAAAAATAAACATGACGCCAAAAACTTTTACTACATATACATTTTACACAAAAGTATCGGATAATGCAAGTGTTTTACATAATATTTTAAAAATTCTTATTTTTTTAACAAAATATGTCATATATCTGTGCAATTCGACTAAATTGTTTATTGAGACGCAAAATACAAAAAGCCGGTGTATGCTCTTGCCGAAACAAAAACATACACCGGCTGAAAATTCAATTCATCAACGCAGGTATTCGCAGCTTATCAGGCTGACTGCCTTCGTAATTCTATCAGTTCACAATCGCAAGCTCGGTTTCCTTGTCGAAGATGTGGATCTTGCTGTTGACCAGAGCAACCTTGACATGATCGCCAGCCTTGGTCTTGGATGTAGGAGCAACACGGGCGGTAACATTGGAGCCGAGAGCGTTGAGGTACAGGAAGGTCTCGTTACCCATCAATTCGGTAACTTCGACGTCTGCCTCGATGCAGCTGTCAACATATCTCTCAATGTATTCAGGCTCGTCGTGGACATGCTCAGGACGCACGCCAAGAACGACTTCCTTGCCGATGTAGTCTTCCAGCTGACCCTTGCTGTTCGCCGGCAACGAACATGTTGCAGGGCTTGTCATACAGGAACTGAGGCGTATTGACCTGCTGGATGATACCGTCCTTCATAACGACGATCTTGTCGCCCAGGGTCATAGCTTCTGTCTGGTCATGGGTAACATAGATGAATGTGGTGCCCAGTCTCAGGTGGAGCTTGGAGATCTCGGTACGCATCTGAGCGCGGAGCTTAGCGTCGAGGTTGGAAAGAGGCTCGTCAAGAAGGAAGACCTTCGGCTCACGGACGATAGCACGACCCATGGCAACACGCTGACGCTGACCACCGGAGAGAGCCTTCGGCTTTCTGTCAAGCAGATGGCTGATGTCGAGGATCTGAGCGGCTTCTTCCACGCGGCGATTGATCTCTGCCTTGGGATACTTTCTGAGCTTCAGACCAAATGCCATGTTCTCACGAACAGACATATGGGGATAAAGAGCGTAGCTCTGGAACACCATGGCGATGTCTCTGTCTTTCGGGGGAACGTCGTTGGCAAGGGTGTCGCCAATGTAAAGCTCGCCTTCGCTGATGTCTTCAAGACCAGCGATCATACGCAGGGTGGTGGACTTACCGCATCCGGAAGGACCGACGAAGATGATAAATTCTTTATCTTCGATCTCGAGGTTGAAATCCTTAACAGCTACGACGTTGCCGGGATACTTCTTGTAAACGTGTCTCAATGATAAGCTTGCCATTTGAAAATACCTCCAAATTTTGTAAAAGGATGTAATATGATTTGCCCGCAAGAAATACAAAGCACAACCAATATTAACTGTATTAATTTTAACAGATTATCGCGCCAAATGCAATTGACGAACTCAACAATGTTAAAATTCTAATTTAGAAAGACTGCCGAATTTATCGCCCTTAGCGACAAATGTAACCGTTCGTTTTAAGCAATTTTCAGACACCGCGCATTTTCGCGGTTTTTGGATTTTTTCATTATTTTCCCAATTTATTGATCGTCTCAATGATCCCTCTGAATTCCAAAAACTAAGGTAATCCGGTACTGTCAAGGCTGCAAAGATGTAGCATACTCTCCGTTCAGTTGATAAGGGGAAGCGCCCGTTCCCGCTCGGTCAGCTCTCTCGCCTCACCCCGTCCCAGCACGGGATC
Organism: uncultured Eubacteriales bacterium; assembly: GCA_900316495.1. Lineage (GTDB taxonomy): Bacteria > Bacillota > Clostridia > Oscillospirales > Acutalibacteraceae > RUG762. The sequence continues at coordinate 6,706 of ONDC01000017.1, read as the reverse complement.
GAGTGTGAGCGCGCCGACTGCCGTGCGTTCCAGAGCCATCACCCTGCGTCCCACTGACTGCGCCATGCGCTTGATCTGATGATACTTGCCCTCGCGGATTTTTATCTCGTAGATAAAGCTCTCTGCGTCCAACACCGCAACCTGTGCAGGTAAACACTGCTCTCCTCCGTCGATCACCGCGCCTTCACTCAGGTACTTAATATCCGCCTCGGACAGAGCGCCGTCAAGGGTGGCTCTGTAGGTTTTGAACACCTTTTTTCCGGGCGACGTCACCGAGTGGGCAAAGGCTCCGTCATCTGTGATGATGAGCAGTCCCGTGGTGTCCTTGTCAAGACGACCGACGGGAAAAAGTCCTTTGCGTTGAAGCGACGGCGGCAACAGATCGATAACGGTCTGCACATGGGAATCATTGGAAGCGGAAATTGCTCCCTCGGGCTTGTTCATCATAATGTAGAGGTACTTTCTGTAGCACAGAACCTCGCCGCCCACGGCGATTTCGTGCTCAGAGGGTTCAAGCCTGCGGTCGATGCTGCGGCATATCTCACCGTCAACGGTGACTCTGCCCGCCCAAATCATCTTCCGCACTTCGCTGCGCGTGCCAGCCCCCTGCGAAGCCAGAATCTTATCAAGTCTTTCCACCTGTGATCACCCCGGCAAATGATGCTATGCCGCGGCGACCGGCTGAGCCATGACATATCTCTAAATTACCCCATAATTCTATACTAATTCATTTCAAAATGCAAGTAAAAACGAATCATGATAATAGCTAAGATTTTTATTCACCGTTTAGTCATAATGCTGTTTAATCTCGTTCACAGTTAAAACCTATCATTTTTGTTGTCAATGTTGCTGTCAATGCCGGGTTTTACGTATGAGAAATTTTACTCATTTGGAAAATAGCACAAATTTCACATAAAAAAATCTACGGCAGAAAAACCGGAAAAAAACCGTCCTGCCGCAGATAATCGGGCTTTAAATGTGCTTTATGTGTTGATTTCGTGATCGTTGCTTGTGAGAATCACTGTTCTATCTGGCTCCCAAGGAATCCGGCGGCGACCTCCGCCGGTTTGCTCTGCATTTCGTCCGGCAGGCTGCCGTCCTCCTTCTGCATCAGCACAACCGCGCCGTTGAGATCACCTGCCGATATGACGGGAAAAACGCAGGCGGCGGCGAGAGAGGCTCCCTCCACGGGAAATATTTTTTCGCCTCCCGGCGCCGCCGTATACGGTGTGCGGGAATCCATGCGCTCCTCCAGCTCGGGGGTAATGCGCCGGTCGAGATATTCCCTTTTCGGCGCGCCGGAAACCGCCACCACATGATCGCGGTCGCAGATCAGCGCCGGAAATCCCGTCGAGCGGGAGAGAATGTCCGCATACTGCGCCGAGCAGGGATCCAGTTCCCCTATGGGCGAATACTTTTTGAAAATCACCTCGCCGCCGGCGTCGGTGTATATTTCCAACGATTCGCCCTCCCTGATACGCATGGTGCGGCGTATTTCCTTGGGGATCACCACACGCCCCAGATCGTCTATCCTTCTGACTATTCCTGTTGCCTTCATTTATCTTAACTCCTTTTGCCTTTGCGTTTGATGTTCTTTTTTGCGGTATGCGTTGTTATTGTTTGCCTTTGATCATGAATTATTCGCCATTCGTCTATTTTGACAAGAAAAAGCCTGCGTCCCGTTGCAAAGCAACAGAAAACGCAGGCTCATGAACGCCGTTTGGTTATAGATATTTAATATTCTTGCCTTTGACCGCCCATACCTTGACCTTTTCGATGTCGGAAATATCGCTGTCAAAGGAAGGATCGCCGAAGTGCAGATCGCTCAGCTCCGCGGGCGGCGGACACTCGGAAGGACTGTCGAGCGGAACGGGCGAAATAAAGCGCGTGCCGTTCCTCCTGCGCCGGACGTGCCGTTTGTCGCTCTGCTCCAGCTTCAGCGCGTACTCCCATTCCTTGCGGACCTCCGGCGACGCGCTCGCGCTCGCCGACCAGAACAGCAGGAACACATCGGCGTTGCGGATCGCGGAGGCAATCGCGTTCCGCCACATATCGCCCGCCGTCATGCTGCGGTTATCCATCCAGAAGCGCAGCTTCGGCGCAACCTCCTGAATGGCAAGAAGCTGCTCGGCGACGCGCAGCCTGTCCCTATGGGAATAGGAGACAAACGCCCGGCGGCAGTCCTTGCGCGTAAACCGCACGGCGACCTTTTTCTTCGCTCCGACCGGAACGGTGAAGTACAGCCGTGTGATTTCTATCCCGTCGAACTGCACGCAGCAGCCGAAGTCGATTTCATCCTTCGCGTAGCCCTCCGGCGGCTTGATCCGGAATTTGAAGTCGAGCGCGTCGCCGTCCCAGATCATCTCGCGGCTGCCGTCGGCGATTTCGATGTCGTCGGAGAAAAGCAGCGCCGTTACACGGCTGCCCTGCCTGACCGAAACGCTGCCGGCGGTGCGGGCGGCTTCGGAGGACTTCTCCTTGGCCTGCTCAATCGTGCGCTTCACAATGGCGCGCTGGCTTTTCGTATACATCAGCAGGTCGATCACGGAGCTTTTGCCGGGCTTGACCTCGTCGGGTGCCACCACGGAGAACTCCACCCGGTTGATTTTTTCGGGTCTGACCTTCACCGGCTTTTTCTCAGGCTCCGAGAGCGGGAAAAACGGCGCGGGAGGCGACGGCGGTATCGGCTGCGCCGAGGGCTTTTGGGCGGAAGGCTCAGGCTGTGAAGGCTCCGGCGCGGATTCTTCCTCTACGCGTATCTCTTCGGGCTGGGATGGCGGCGCTTTGCGCGCCCTGCCCCTCCTGCGCACGGGAATATCGTCGTCGTCATCGTCCTCCCGCACGGATTCCGCCGACTCGGGCAGATATGACGGAAACTCCCCGCCGAACGATTCCTCGCGCGTGGGATCGTCAACATCCGAAATGCAGCTGTGAGGCGGCTCCTTGCTGAGTGTCTCTTCGATTTTGCTCACCAGCCTGTCCGTATCAAAATAATCATACGACCTGTGCGAGGCGAGGTAATCCGGCAGCTCGTCCTTCGTGATCCAGCGCAGGTAATTGAACACTCTCCAGATTTGCTTGCCGGAAAGCTCCACTCCGGCGATGAAATCCTCGTAATCGTTCCGCACCTCTTCCGAAAGAAGCGTGTGAACGCTCGTCCCCGCCACGACAAGAACCTTCGCCGAATTCATTGCCTCCATTTTGTCATCGGGATTGCATTTGCCCATAAGAAAGGTATGGATCCCCTTCTGCTCCAGCTTCCTGTAAAGCATCTTGGCGACCATGTAATCCCTCGTCAGAATCCCCGACGGATCCCTCGTCAGACAGGCAATATAAACCTTGTAAAAGTTGCTTGACATGACTTTATCACTCCTCTTTATTGATTTACCTTAGCGTCGGCACGGCTGCGGCAGTACTCCTGCGACGCCTTGAGTCCCTCGCCTACGACCTTCATCGTGCGCTTATAGGAGGCGTTCGCGTCCTTCACCCCCGCCTTGTCGAGAGAGAACGCCTGCCCCCAGTCGCTCACCGATTTGTCAAGCGGAATAATCTCAAAAATCTGTCTGGACTTTGTGAAGTACATATTGACCCACGTCGGCAGAACGTCAACATCCGTAAGAATCACGCTGCCGTCGCTGTATTTGCTGAAGGTGAAGCTGATGAACACGCCGTCCTCCGTGTGACCCGTGCTCAGCTTCATGTAGTTCTTGCGCTGATTGGAGACGGAATTGCCTATAGAATAAATGCACACGGTTTTGTGCGCGGCATCCGTTCCGCTTGTCAGCAGCGCCATCGGCTGCACCACATGCGGGTGTCCCCCGACGATCACGTCCACGCCCATATCGCATAGCTTCTGGGCGATCTTCTTCTGACTGCCGTTCGGATCAAGCTGGTATTCCTCGCCCCAGTGGATATATACAATGGTCGCCTCCGCGCCCTCCGCCTTCATCGCCTTCAAACGCTCCTCCAGTTCGGAATAGAACTCATCCAGATTGCGGGAGTTGAAGGTGTTGATGATAGCGGCGGACTTGGCGTTCATATAGCCGTTCAGCGCCTTCTTGCCTTCGGAACGCGGCTTTCCCTCATATGTGTAGCAGATCATGCCCAGCCTGATACCGTTGACTGCCTTCACGAGATAACGCTTGTCCGATTCATTTTCCACCGTGCCGTCGTTGGCGTGGTTGTTCGCCGTCAGCAGCATATCAAAGCCCGCGTCCGTCATCGAATCAAGCAGACTGTCGGGCGTATTGAATACCGGATAGCCCGTATAATCCGAGCCTCCGAGAGTGGTTTCCAGATTGGTGACCGCGTAATCAGAAGCCGAAACATAGCTTTTAAAATATGTATAAATGTAATCAAAATTATATTTGTTCCCGGAAACCTTCGCTGAATCCAGAAGCGCGTTATGTATTATCACATCACCTGTGACGGACATCTTCGCTCTTGAAATCTCGTGAATTTTCTCCGCTTCGTGGATGCCGTCGTTTACAGAAGAAGAATCCGCCGGATCGCTCGGCGTAGTCCCGTTTTCTGAGGTCAATTCCGGTCTGTTGCGGAAAGAAACAAAAAAATTGACCGCAAGCAGCACGGCTATCAGCGCTGCTAAGACCGGACGGACACCGCCGGAAACAGTTTTTGATTTGACTGACATTATATCATCCCCCACAATTGATTTTATCATAACGCATTAAACTTTTCAATGACGTTTTTGCAAATTTACAAAAGCGTTGCAGAATTAATTCTTAACGCAAAGCACAATCAGACAAAAAAAAGCAAGCCATGCATTTCAACCTTGCCTGAATGCATCTCACCGAAAAGCGATTGACAGTGCTTTCCCGGTATGATAAACTGAAACCATCAAAGAGCTGTTACACAAAACAAGGGAATCTCAGGGAGGTTAATTCAAAATGAAAAAAGGACTCAACGCAAGCCAGATAAAACTCATCGCCATTATCGCCATGACCATCGACCATCTGACATGGGCATTCTTCCCGGGTACCGACCCGACATGGTACGTCTTCGGGCTGCACATCATCGGCAGACTCACCGCGCCCCTCATGTGGTTCTTCATCTCCGAGGGCTGTCATTACACCCGCAACATATGGAAATACGCCGGCAGGATTTTTATATTCGCCTTCATCTCGCACTTCGCTTACAATTTCGCCTCCGGCATTCCCTTTGTTCCCTTTTCAAACGGCAGCTTCTTCAATCAGACCAGCGTGCTGTGGTCGCTCGCACTCGCGGTGGTCGCCATTGCAATTGCCCGCAGCGAAAAATTCCCCGGCTTCCTCAAGATTCCCACAGTCACCCTTCTGAGCGCGGTGGGATTCCCTTCCGACTGGTCCAGCATCGCGGTAATGTGCCCGTTCTATCTCTACACGCACCGCGGAAACAGAAAGAAGCAGGCGTTTGATATTGTGTTCTGGACATTCATCTACGCCGCCGTCTATTTCATTTTCCTTGATAAACTCTACGGCGTGCTTCAGATGTTCACCTTCCTCGCCATTCCCGTCATCGCTCTCTACAACGGCGAGCGCGGCGGAAAGAAACTTGCGAAACCGGAAGGCGCGGACGGTCAGACCGCTATCGCAAAGCCTTCTACGCTGGTGAAATGGTCATTCTACATCTACTATCCGGCTCACCTCGTAGTGATTGGAATCATCCGGCTTGCCCTGCACGGAGACATTCCTCTGATATTCATATAAATTTTAGCCCGTTCAGGCGGAAGGAATCGCTGTCGCAAGCGCCCTTCCGCTTTTTTGTTTTTCACCCTCACTCCTCCGCTTGGCAAAAAAATTATTTCGCAAGGCTTGACAAAAGGTGTGTGTTTATGCTATAATAAAAAAACGTGACGTGAGCAAATGTAAATTTATTATTAATTCGTCAAATGCTATATTTTTGCAATTTCTCACGGCGTTTTTTTGTGCCGATTGTCCGCATCCCGGCGCGGCACGGTCATTTGGTTGTCCCGGTGCATTTCAAAGGGAATGCGCTATGACATAAATTTTTATTCCATACGTATCGAGGTGAAATGAATGCCAACCTTTAACCAGCTCGTAAGAAAAGGCCGCGAGGACGTTGAAAAGAAAGCCAAGGCTCCCGCTCTTTTGAAGGGTCTCAACACCAAGAAGAGAGTGATGACCAATCAGAATTCTCCGCAAAAGCGCGGTGTCTGCACTTCCGTCAAGACCGCGACCCCCAAGAAGCCGAATTCCGCTCTGCGTAAGATCGCCAGAGTGCGTCTTTCCAACGGCATCGAGGTTACCGCTTACATTCCCGGCGAAGGACACAACCTCCAGGAGCACAGCGTTGTGCTGATCCGCGGCGGCCGTGTCAAGGATCTCCCTGGTGTGCGTTACCACATCATCAGAGGTACGCTCGACACACAGGGCGTTGCCAAGAGAATGCAGGCTCGTTCCAAGTACGGCGCAAAGCGCCCGAAGGCAGGCAAGAAGTAATCCTTGTTCGTCAGAACGGATTTTTCTTTGAACAAAGCCGGTTTACAACAACGGCTGCCTGTATCTACGCAAACTGACTTTATCACTAATGGCTGCAAATCAATGCGGCGGTGTTTTATATATATCATGTGTGTATGTAAAAGACCTCTTGCATTGGCCTGCGGGAGTAAGTCACTTTCGAGTACCTATGATATCATCCACTATTAATGAAGGAGGGAAGAAAAAGTGCCAAGAAGAGGTTCAATAGC
>ONDC01000049.1 GCA_900316495.1 uncultured Eubacteriales bacterium | reverse complement strand
AAGGAGTATTATCTTGTCATAAGAGCATTTGATAAATCCGAAAACCACAACGGCGAAAGAAATACGGTTTATCTCACCGTCACGCCGAATTAATCCATTTCATAAAATAAAAAAGCACAGCCCGACAGCATTTGATATGCTCGTTGGACTGTGCTTTTTTGATCAATTGAGGTAGCTGATGAATCCGACCGCTTTGCCTAAAATGCGAATCTCATTCATCTGCTCTCTCCGGTAAACAAGGGGGGAGTACTCGCTGTTTTCCGGCATGAGGGTGACGGCGTCCGGCTGCTTGTATACTCTTTTAAGTGTGGCCTCCTCGCCGATGAGCACTGCCGCAATCTCTCCGTTGCTGCAGTCCGGCTGAGAGTGGATAAAGACAATATCACCATCGCAGATACGGGCACGTATCATGCTGTCGCCACGGCAGCGAAGGGCAAAGTCCGCCTCACAGCCGATCGGAGCGGCTATATATTCTTCGATATTTTCCTCCGCCAGTATGGGACTTCCGCACGCGATAGTTCCCACAAGAGGAATAGTCTTTTTCCCTTTTAAACCTTGTTCGTTCCAACCCATAAGCTCCATAGGGGTAATGTCAAGTATCTCCGCCAAAGGTTCCACTACTGAGATAGGGAGCTTTTCAATCTCATGGCTTTCGTATCTGTAGAGTGTCGCGCGAGAGATTCCAAGCGCCTCCGCCACATCATTGGCATTCAGTCCGAGTTGAAGCCTGCGCTGTTTGATAGTTTCGTTGATGTTCATACAAAATACCGTCCTTTTGATATACTGTCGCAATAATAAAACTCAATAAAAGAATAATGCTTCATGTTTACAAATTAAGTATATCATACGTCTCTCAAAAATGCAACAGGTATTTTATAAAAATCAAAGGAATTTTTTGTGCAGAGTGTAAATCTTTCATTATCGTTCTCATAAATGAGATTTTGCGCTTGACAGATCAACGAAAATATGCTATATTATAATCGATAGGTAACAGAAATGCGACGAGCGAAAGATGTATGCTGCCCGTTTCTGATGTTGATCTGTTATTTCACTTTACTAATCTCAGATATGAGAACGAAAGGGAGTCTCAAAAATGAAAAAAGATAAGAGCGTTTTTGGAATGTTCATGAGGGATCTGGCGTACTATGCGGCGGAAATAGCGTTGGTTGCCGGCGCTATTATCGGGATACTCTATGTTGTCAACCTGCTCGCTGAATGCCTGCGATCATTCATTACGGTGGAATCAGGGCTGTTGGTGCTTTTCAGCATCGCCGGATCAGCGCTGTACATAGATTTCAGACCCGAAATAAAACCGGCTCGTGGAAGACGTGGTGAGTCGCATCTGCGTTCCGTAAGAGCCTCGTCCAACAAATTGGTGAGAACTTGTTCTTCAAAATAATTTATATTCAATGCGCCCGCAGTCTTACGAAAAATGTCAGACTGCGGGCGCTGTTGTTTATGATTTTGTCAGGTGCAGATCAGTCGCCGGAGGACGGGTCTGTGTCTGCCGGGGTGGCGTCGTCGGATGGTGAAACAACATCGGATGGGGTGACAACCGGAGGGGCAGTTGTGGTTGTGGTTGTCGGAACAAATTCCGAATTGGCTTTACCGGGGTTCCGGAGTATGGCAACGGTCCTTGGAGGGAGTGTGAGCTCTCCGTTTACATACACCAGAGGGGACGCCAATGGCCTGATTTCGGGAACCTCGTACTCATAATTCTTCATATATGCCTTAAACTGCTCCTGCTCGATATAGTCATCAGCCGTAACATATCCGCTCAGCTCGCTGAACTCACTGTAGCCGGCTTCCCGGATATTCACAGTTTTTGGCGTTGCTGTCAGATTGGTGATGACCATCACAGCCGAATTATCGTAGGCGCATGTGTATGACGCGACATTGTAATGTAGATCAGAGGAAGAAACGACCTGCGCACGCGCTATTTCGGGATTGCGTTTTTTCAGTTTGATGAGCTTGCGGTAGTGATTGACAAGCGAGGTTTCGTGTTCAAGCTGGTCAAAAACACCGTAATGGGGCGCTTCCACATAATTGGCTCCCTTGGGCGGCGTTATTTTCATCTCATTTTCTTCAAACGACCATTTGATGGGAAGACGCTTGTCAGGATCATTTGCCCAGCCTTCAGTCATGCCGATTTCCTCTCCATAATAGATGAAGGGATTGCCGGGCAGCATCATATAGAGACTCGCGGCTAACTTCTTTTGCGCAGAGCTCTTGAAATAGGAGCCGCTGCGCGGCGTGTCGTGATTGGAGAGGAAGGGAGCGTCGATGGCGTTGAGATTGCTGTTGCGAATATCGGTATTGAATTCTTCAAGGTGCAGACCGAGTCTCTTGCCGTTGCCCTTGTCAATGTTGTAGTAAAGACCTGCGTATGCACCGGAATAGGAGCAGTCAAAATTAAAGATGCTGTCCACGCCGCTTTTGTAATACTGCGCGATCATCCACGGTCCGTCCCAGACCTCCGCCACAAAATAGCAGTCGGATTTGACTGATTTGCCGTAATCGACTATCTTGGCAAGCACGTCAATGCTGGCTGACATGGAATTGGTGTAATAGCTTTTGCAGGCGTCAAGGCGGAAACCGTCCACGCCCTTGTCGAGCCAGAATTTCATAATGTCCTTGATTTCCGCCCATACGTCGGGATTGTCAAAATTGAGATCGGGCATATCGGGGGAGAACCTTGACTCATAGAAATAGCCTTCCTCGTTACCGGCGACAGGAGTGTATCCCGGGGCGTTGCCCTCTTCGTCCAGAGTTTCCGGCTCTGTCGTGAAGTTGTAATAGGCCACGTACTTGTTCTGGAGATCCCCCTTGTTGAGGGCTTCCACCGCCTGAAGGAACCACGGGTGAAGCTGGGACGAGTGGTTCAGCACCAGATCAAGAATCAGATGAATGCCGCGCTCGTGGAACTTCTTCAACAGCTCGTCAAAATCCTCCATGGTGCCATAGCTCGGATCGATGCTGTAGTAGTCGGTCACATCGTACTTGTGATCGGAGGGGGAGGGGAAGATCGGCATGAACCACACGGCGTCTATGCCGAGGGAATGCGAGTCGTCCTGCCCCTTTGCGGCTTTCAGGTAATCGATTTTCGACAGGACGCCCTGCAAATCACCGATTCCATCGCTGTTGGAATCGCTGAACGAACGCACGTAGATTTCATAGAAATTTCTGTAATTGTCGTCGTAGACCTTTTTTTCTTCCTCCGCTTTGGGGGTACATGACGCCATGATCGCCGCCAGCATGCCTATTGAAAGGAGCAGCGAAATTGCTCTTCTTAACATGAAAAAACACCTCTCCAAATATTCATAGTTATTTAACACTATTATACCTTTAATATAATAAAATGTCAATAAAAATGTTTGCGTTTTGGAAAATGAAAATGTATATTTTTAATAGAGGCTGGTTGTTATGTTGAATAAAAGGAAATTTGGTTTGAAGGGAAGAAATGTGATAGTGACCGGTGCTTCAGGCGGTCTCGGCAAGGAAATGACCCTGCTGCTAATTCGGCGTTATGGCTGCCGGGTGCTGGGGGTTGCCCGCAACGAGCAGAAGCTGCGGTGGGTGAAGACAGAGTTGGGGGAGCTTTCCGACCGGTTTGAATACATGGCGCTCGATGTTTCACGCCGTGAGAGCTGGACGAAGCTGGCCAGATTCGTCAGTATCGGCAAATTCAAGGCCGATGTGCTGATCAACAACGCGGGAATGCTGCCGCGGTTTGCGAAATTCGGACGATATTCTCAGGAGGAAATTGACAAATGCCTTTCTCTCGATCAGAATGCCGTGATATGGGCGGCGGAGGAATTTCTCCCGCTTTTTCAAAAAATGAGTGGCTGCTCCATGATTAATATTGCCAGCGCAGACGCGCTCTGTCCGCTCGCCGGAACGTCGGTCTATTCGGCGGCAAAGTCGGCTGTGCGGGCGTTTTCCGAAGCGCTGAGAGAAGAATACCGAGGGAAAATCTACATTCCGGCGGTCTGTCCCGGCTTTATCCGCACCGATATTATGAACGGTCAGGGGCGCAGCGTCAGTCCGCTGATTCGTTTGTTCAGCATGCCCTCGGAAAAAGCCGCCCGGATTTTGCTCCGACGTGCCAATGCCGGTAGAAGCAGGATCGTGTTCGGCTTCGACGCGCATTTCATGTCGGCGGCATACAAGCTGGCCCCGGTGCTGTCGCTGCGATTTTTCAGATTGTTGTTCAGGGCTTCGGGGCTTGATTTGTTTAAAGATATTTTTTAAGCAAAAAAAGACACACGGAGACGGCTCTGCGTGTGTCTTTTAACAATATATTATTACGCCGTATGGGTGTCGTTGTACGCCTGACGGACTGCCTTGGCGAGCTGATCGGCGCAAGAGGTGGGTTTCCTGCCGCAGGTGTTGCCGCTGAGCGCGTTTTCGATCTGATCCACCGTCCAGCCGTTGACCAGCTTGGAGACCGCCTTCAGGTTGCCGTTGCATCCGCCGGTAAACCGGATGTCCTTGACAATGTCTCCGTCGATGTCGAATTCGATTTTGATGGGGCATACGCCCTTGGGTGTGTATGCGTAGTACATTTTTTATGCTCCTTTTTGTTTTTATACTTACCCTCATTATACAACATCATGTTCGGATTATCAATGAAGGCAGTGCGTCGTATTTTTGAATTTTGTGTAAATCCTATTTCTTAAAAAAAGATAAAAATCCTGCAAATGCCTTTTCTTTGGGGGTAAACTGTGATATAATAGTAGCGAGATTATTTGAAATGTGGAGCTGAGCTTTTTGGAAAACAACAAAAACCATACCATTACCAAATCCGCGTTCGTTGCCATTGTCGGCAAGCCGAATGTGGGAAAATCCTCTCTGCTCAACCGGCTTTTGGGGGAGAAGATCGCCATCGTGTCTGCGAAGCCTCAGACCACCAGAAGCAAGATCATGGGTGTGATGAACGCCGGGGCACACGGCGAAACGCAGCTGGTCTTCACCGATACCCCCGGTATGCACAAGCCGAAGAACAAGCTGGGCGATTATATGGTCAAGACCATCGTCGACAGTATCGGTGACGTTGACATGTGCCTGATGGTGGTGGAGGAAAGCGGAAAGCTCCATGAGGCAGAGCTGGAGCTGATCGAAAAATTCAGGAAGCTGGAGATGCCGGCGGTTCTCGCCATCAATAAGATTGACAGGCTGAGCGACAAAAAGCTGCTTTTAGAGCGGATCGCGCAGTTTTCGGAGCTTTACGATTTTGCGGGGATCATTCCTATCAGTGCGCAGGAGGGCGAAGGCGTAGAACAGCTCATTGAAAAGCTCTGCGAAATGGCGGAGGAAGGTCCCCATTTCTTTGACGACGATACGCTGACCGATCAGCCCGAAAGAGTGATTGCCGCCGAGATCATCCGGGAGAAAATGCTGCGGTTGCTCAGCGACGAGGTTCCGCACGGCACCGCCGTTGAAATCGAGAAAATGCGCGAGCGTCCTGATGGAGGAATCATGGACATAGAGGCCACGATCTACTGCGAGAAGGAGTCCCACAAGGGAATCATTATCGGCAAGGGCGGCGCCATGCTCAAAAAAATCGGCAGCTACGCGCGTACCGACCTTGAAAAATTCCTTGAGACCCGAATCAATCTCAAGCTGTGGGTCAAGGTAACGCCCGACTGGCGCAACAAGGCGGGAGGTCTCAGACGCTTCGGCTATGTGGAAGAAAAATGAAAAGGCTGAATTCATCGATTCCTCTTTTTTCAGGTAAACCTTCCATAAATTTATTGTAAATATTCCGTACCCGCGCTGATGTTTTCCGATATTCTGTCAATGATAGTAATGAGCGGTCTTCTGTCTGAGTGATGGAGGAAGAGCGGGCTTTGCTATACTGAAAAATCATTGCATGGGAGATACAGAAGAATGGACAGCAGAGAGGCGTGGGAAAAGTTTATCGAGACGGGCAGGGTGGACTATTATCTGCTCAGCCGGGGAATTGACATTTACGAACAGGGATATGTCAAACGGCCGGAGGTCGTGGATTCCTCGGCGGTTATCGATTCCGGAGATGGTGTACATGAATCTGACGGCTACGGGGCTCGTACTGACGGTCAGCCAACTGGGTGACAGCGACAGATTTTGCAAGATCCTGACCGGTACGCACGGTGTGATCAACGCATATGCCAAGGGCGCTAAAAGCATGAAAAACAAGAATTTCACGGCGACGAGTCAGTTTGTCTACGGAAGTTATGAGCTGTTTTATCGCCGGAATCATTATGTGATCGACGAATCGCAGTATGAGGAATTATTCACCGGACTGCGGGAGGATATTTTTCGGCTATCAGTGGCGCAGTATCTCTGCCAGCTGACAATGGAGCTTGCGCCGGTGGAACAGCCTGCGGAGGAGTATCTTTATCTGATGCGTGCCGCGCTGTGGTACCTTTCGAGGAATACCCGCGCGCCCCTTCTGATCAAGGCAGCCTCCGAAATGCGGATGCTGAGTCTGGCAGGCTACTTGCCGGATCTTGTGATGTGCCGCGAATGCGGTATCTATGAGCATGATTGGATGTATTTCGCCCCTGAGTCGGGTACCATCAGCTGTGGAAGCTGCGGCGTGAAGCCGGGCGAGTTTGCCGTCAGGCTGAACAGGGGAGCCATGTATGCCTTTCGCCATTCGGTTTATGCCGACATCAGAAAGCTCTATGCGTTCTCGCTGGGCGAAGAGAGTCTGAAGCAGTTTTCCGAAGCGGCGGAGGCCTATACGCTCTCTAAGTTAGAAAAGAACCTTACGACACTTGAATTTTTAAAAACTATGATGTAATATAGAATAAGGGAAAGGCACAGACGTATGACGTATGAGAAAATACTTAGAATAGCGATGGAGCAGTCTGCGCTGGATCTGAGCTGTCAGCCGGAGGACTTGTGTTCTGATCGGAACAGGGTTGTCATATCGCGGACGAACCGGCTGGCGAGGAAATATCTGGAGCTTCCGTTTTTTTGCCAGTTGGTTACATATGGTAACAGCGTGGTTGCTTCCGTAAGCGAGGATATTGCGCTGTTTGCCAAGGAATACATTGACAGGTACGGGACGGTGCGCAGCTTTGAAACGCCGGCTGTTCTTGCGCTTGACAGGGAGCTTCAGAAATTCAGCAACAGAGTGTGCTTTATGGCTCAGTATTATCTGCCGGTTCCGGAAATGATTGTTCCGGTGGCATGTGATCTGACGCTTCGTGTGATGGACAAGCCGGATTTTGAAAAATATTACCTTCCGCAGTTTGGCAACGCGATATGCGCGGAGCACAGCGACAGGGATGTATTGGCTGTGGGGGCATTTGACGGAGATAAACTGGCGGGACTGGCGGGCGCCTCCGCCGACTGCGACAGCATGTGGCAGATCGGTGTGGACGTGCTGCCGGAATACCGCGGGCGCGGGATTGCTTCGGCGATTACTTCAAAATTGGCCAGAGAGATATTCGCGCTTGACAAGGTCCCATTTTACTGCGCGGCGTGGTCGAATGTCAGGTCTGCTAAAAATGCTGTAAAAAGCGGTTTTCGTCCGGCATGGGTGGAGCTGACCGCGAAGAGCGAAGAATTTGTCAATCAACTGAACGGGAGAAATGATGGAAAATCAAACTAACAGAGATTACAGGGTGCTGGAGCTTGGCAAGGTGCTGGAGATGCTGGCGGCAAAATGCTCCTGCGCTGATACGGCCGACGAAGCGCTCAGAATTCAGCCGCAGACCGATATAAATCTGGTACACGAGATGCTGCAGCAGACCTCCGACGCGTATATGCTCGCCGGAAGGTTCGGCACGCCGGGCTTTGCGGGCGCGCCGAATATATCCAATGCCCTCAGAAGGGCGCAGTCGGGCGCGGTGCTTTCCATGGGGGAACTGCTGCGGATCGCCTCTGTCATGCGGACGATACGGACGCTGCGCGATTGGCGCAGCCATTGCGAGGGCGTTTCCACCTCGCTGGACGGATTATTTATGACGCTGGCCTCCAACAACCGACTGGAGGAAAAAATTGTCACCTCTATCGACAGCCCCGACGAGATGAACGACAGGGCGTCGGCGGAGCTTTATGACATACGCCGTAAGATCAAAAACGCCGAAGCTCGCGTGCGCGAGCAGCTTGATAAAATGATCCGATCGGCGACCAGTCAGAAATACCTGCAGGAAGCGCTTGTCACCATGCGCGACGGACGCTTCGTGGTTCCCGTCAAGGCGGAATACCGGAGTCAGGTGGCGGGTCTGGTACATGACACATCATCGTCCGGCGCGACGGTATTCATCGAGCCGATGGGCGTCGTGGAGACCAACAATGACATAAAGCTGCTCAAGGGCAGGGAGCAGGAGGAAATCGAGCGCATACTCACCGCGCTGTCCGGCGAATGCGGCGACAATGCCGATATGCTGATCGGAAGCTATCACAATCTGATTCAGCTTGATCTTCTCTTTGCCAAGGCGAATTTAGCTTACGACATGGATTGCTCGCTTCCTGTCGTGACTGCCGACGGCGTGATCGACCTCAAAAAGGCGCGCCACCCATTGATACACAAAAAGAAGGTGGTTCCCTCCGACATCCGTCTGGGAGGGGAATTCGACACGCTGATGATCACCGGTCCCAACACGGGCGGCAAGACGGTGACGCTGAAAACGCTGGGACTTCTCACCGCCATGACCATGTGCGGACTGATGATTCCCGCGGGCGCCAACAGCCGCGTTTCGGTATTTGACAGCATCCTCGCCGACATCGGCGACGAACAGTCGATCGAGCAGTCGTTGTCCACCTTCTCGGCGCACATGACGAATATTATCCGCATTATCGGGAAGGCGGGAGAACGCTCGCTCGTTCTTCTTGATGAGCTGGGCGCGGGAACCGATCCCATCGAGGGCGCGGCGCTGGCGGAGTCCATCATCGAAACGCTGCGGAACAAGGGGGCGAAGATCGCCGCCACTACGCATTACGCGGAGCTTAAGAGTTACGCGCTCACCACCCCCGGCGTGGAAAACGGAAGCTGTGAATTCGATGTGGAGACGCTTCGCCCGACCTATAAGCTGCTGATCGGACTTCCCGGACGCTCCAACGCCTTTGCGATCTGCGCTCATCTGGGAATGCCCGAGGAAGTGGTGGAACGCGCACAGACCTTCGTTTCGGGCGAGAATACCCGCGTGGAGGACGTTGTGGCGCAGCTTGACAGCTCGCGTCAGGAAATGGAGCGCAGGCTTGGGGAGGCGGAGAAAATCCGCCGCGAAGCCGAAGCGCTGAAGGCGGAAATGCTCGAAAAGGAGCGGAAGCTGGAGGACGAAAAGCGGCGTGAAGCGGAAACCGCCCGCCGCGAAGCCGAGCGCATTGTTTCGCAGGCGCGGAGCGAAGCGGATGACCTTCTTAAGGAGATCGACCGGCTGCGCAAGGATTATGAGTCCGCCAAAATATCCGCCCTCAACGGCGACGCGAAGGCGAGTCTGCGGGCGCGGCTGCGCAGGATCGAGGATTCGGTCAATCCTGTCGAGAGCCGTTCCAACGAAGGGTACGTCCTTCCGCGTGCGCTGAAGATTGGCGACACCGTCGAGGTGTTCGGTCTGAACGAGCGTGGGACGGTGCTGCGGCTGCCGGATAAATCCGGCAATGTCGAGGTGCAGATGGGCATTATCAAATCCCGCGTCAAAATTGGCGAGCTTCGTCTGGTGGAGGAGGAAAAGGTCACGCTCAACGGCGGGAAACGTCAGCCGAAGGGCGGCACCACACATGCCATCGACACGAAAAAGGTACAGACCGAGGTGGATGTGCGTGGCTGTACGGTAGAAGAAGGCATTCTGGAGGTTGACCGTGTGATCGATCACGCCGTTGTGATGAAGCTGAATGAGGTCAGAGTCATTCACGGCAAGGGAACCGGCGCGCTTCGCGCGGGATTGCACCAGCATTTCCGGAAGCACCCGAATGTCAAGTCCTTCCGGCTCGGTGTTTACGGCGAGGGAGAGACCGGTGTTACCATTCTGGAGCTGAAATAATGATTCCTTGATGCGCAATTGTCTGTCAAGGCGATTCCGCCGGACAGATTGAGCAATACTCACTAATTCTTTGTTAAGAAGGAGCAATGAAAAATGGAAGAAGAAAAAACATTGGCGATTCCTCTCGGAGGCAGCACGGCGGACGGAGAGACGGTCACCCCCACAGCGGGTCCGGTTGAATCCGCCGCATCTGACTCTGCCAGATCTGAACGGACAGAGGGCAGCAGGCAGAAGTCGGCAAAAGCCATTGTCAAATCGGACGGTGAGGCGTTTGACGTAAGCGGCACCCCGTTCTCTCAGCCCGAGGAGCCGAAGAAGCCAAGTGTCGCCGTCAAGGTTTTTAAGGCATTCGGCGCGCTGATCATTTTCCTACTGGTTGTTGCGGTGATCGGTGGCGGAATTCTTTTCTTCCTGGCGACAAGGGATGAAATGCCGTCCGCGCCGGAGATCAAGACCGATATGAAGACGGTGGCAGTGGATTCCGCCATGGAAGCGCTGAAGGAAAAGGAGATCAGGCTGAATTCGGACGAGATCAATCTGTTCCTTGATACGATCAAGGAAAAATCGGCGGAGAAGGCGGCAGAGCATGGCATTGAAATCGTAGACCTGTTCTCGGTCATTGCCGGCGACAAGGCGACCTTCTACAGCCGCATTAAGTATAAGGGAATCACATGGCCGGTCAAGGCGGTTGCCAAGGTGAGCTTTGACGATCCGAATATTCTGATTTCGATTGAGAAGGCGAATATCGGAAGTCTCGACCTGCCGACAAAAAAGATCGTCGAATTTGTAGGAAACTACATAGTCAATGACAATCTTTCGGTCATGAACGGCATGATCTATTATGATACCACCGAGTTCAATGATCAGATCACGGAGGTTACCATCAAGCAGCTCGGACTTGAGGTCGACAAGAGCGATCAGGAACACAAGGGCTGGTGGGACAAGGTCAAGGACTGGTTCAAGGAAAAGACCGCCAATATCGTAAGCGATATTATTCACGACCTGAAATTCAAGAATGTCACGGTCATAGATAACGAACTGGTGATCACCGTCACCTACGCGGAAGACTGATACTATTTTGCCCCTGTAAGCATGGATCCGTCATGCTTACAGGGGCTGTTCTTTTTCTGACGAAAAAAGGCGGCGCGTTTCCTTTTTGGGAAAAGCAGCCGCCGGAATGATTTTAGCCGATTTTGCGGACAATGCAGAGAGGGGTCTGTTCGTGACCCTGACCGAGGGGATTGTCCTTGAAGATTTTTGAGAAGTATTCGTCGGGGATGTCCTCTGTGGGCTTGCCGAGAATATTGACGCCGATGTCGTTGGCGTCCACCACAATCACCATGTTGCCGCCCATCGCCTCGGTAAATTTCTTTGCCGCGTCATGGGGCTTGTCGGGCGCCATTTTCGCGTAGCCGTTGTAGGGCGGGATGGTGCAGTCGCAGGGACCGTCGATGGCTCTTGCCGAGGGTCCAAGAATATTGTAGAACACGCCGCGCTTGCCGAACAGCTTGCAGATGCCGGAGATGATGGCGGCAAAGATGATTTTGGGTCTGCCGACCGAGCGGATGGCAAGCTCCATGGTTTCCGGCATGCCCAAACCGATGCCATAGGGGGATTTGTAGACGAATTTGGTGAGGAAGCGGGCGAGACGGGAGGGCTTGATGTCCTCGATCTTGAAGGCTCTGCCCTGGCTGATGGCGAGAATCTTCTCGCTCATGTAGACCATATCGCCCTCCTGAAGATAGGGCTTGACCAGCTCGTTGAGCAGCGCGACAAGGTCGTCTCCGCTCTTGATGATGGGAGTTTTGACGGGGTAGCGCTCAAAGCTGCCGTCGTCGGTGGTTATGACAAGGTTCTTGCCCTCGTTGGGAGTAAAGGGCATGTTCTGTGCTGTTTCAGTTTCTTTTACTTCTTCGCTCATTTAACATAATCCTCTTTTCAACGTAATTGGCAGCGGCATTGCCGCGGCAGCCTTCATATTATATAGCTTTCTGGCGGAAATTGCAAGTAGCCCCGGTAAGATTCGCCGTTCTTTTGCAAAAAAATGCGCCAGCGACAAAATAATTAATGATATTACCTATAAATCCGTCATCTCTTTTTCTTGAAGATGACGCCGACAACCTTCGGCCCCGCGTTGACAGCGATGGCGGCGCCGATCTGATAGAATCCGGCAGCCGGGTAGCCCATCTTCTGATACATCGCCTTGGCAAGGTCGTCGCATACCGAGGTGTCGTTGCCGTAGACAATGCAATAGGGGGTCTGCGGCTCGATTTCCGCGGCGGTTTTTTTGACGATTGTCGGAATGATCATCTTGTCTCCGCGCACCTTTTCATCGGTGGTGATGACATGATCGAATATTCTCATAATGGGCTTGAGTCCCAGCGCGTCGCCGACAAATGCGGCGGCGGCGGGAATGCGCCCCGATTTCTTCGCGTATTTCAGAGAGTAGGGCGCGAAGAAGATCGTGCAGTTCTCCACCCAGTTGTTGATGAAGTCGACGATCTGCTCCACGGTTGCGCCGCGCTGCACCATTTTGGCGGCTTCGACTGCCGCGTAGCCGTAAGCGCCGGAATAGCTTCTGCCGTCGATGGAAATGAACCTGATTTTGCCCACCGCTTCGGGATTGTCCTCGTAGAAATTGTCGGCGGCCATGATGGAATTGTTATAGGTGGCGGAGCCCTGCGCGTTGATCAGCACACAGATCACGTCGGTCACGCCGTCCTTATACATTTCCTCAAAGACCTCCTGAAACTCGAACGCGGTGAACTGAGAGGTCAGGGGGAGTCCGTCGTAAGCCTCCATCATGCTGTAGAATTTGTCGTTGCTGAAATCCACGCGGCTGACGTAGGATTTATCCCCCATTGCGATCTTGAAGGGAACCACCTTGATATTGTACTTTTTCTCGTGCCTCTCGGAAATGTCGCTTGCGGAGTCGGTTAAGATTCTTATTTTTGACATTATAATTCTCCTCACTTGTGATGCATATAACTTATTCCAATAACAAACATTGACTGATGACGGCAAAATACTCAGTCGGCGGCACAGAGCGCTTCCGGCTCCTCCGTGAGAGAAAAGATCTTGTCGCTTATGGTAAACAGAGTGCGATAGAATATTTCCAGATCCGCCTTGGGAATGGAACCGCCGACGTAATCGAGCGCCTTGGCAATGAGCTGGTTGAGATCCCTTGCAATGCTCTTGCCTGCTTCGGTCAGCGTGAACTTATTTTTGTACTTCTGACCTCTGTCAGAGCATTTAGCAATGAATCCTTTGTCTGTCAGCTCAGACACCACCCTTGAAATCTGTGCCTTGTCCATGTGTCCGGCACGGGAAAGCTCCGAGGCTGTCAGTCCCTCTTCGCGTTCTCCGAGCTGTACCATGAAAAGCACATGTGAGCTTTTCAAACCGTATGACTGCATTATTTCGCTCTTGATCTTCTGGATGCTTTTACATATAAGCGACATGGAAAATGCTTTTACATATAAGCGACATGGAAACATCAAACAATTCAAATCTGTTTTCCAGCATATACAGCATCGTCCTTTCACAACGCATTGAATTGTCTCAGCCGTTTAAATCATTATATATGAATTTTGTTGATATGTCAACATGTTCACAAAAAATACATATGTAAACTTCAACATATGTAAGAATTAATTTTAGTATACAATGAACAAAGAACGCCGATTGTCGTTGCTGTTAGCGACAAATAAAAATCCTCATGGGACATTATGCAAAATCCTTGCCCCATGAGGTTGATGCAATGTGTGTTTAAATATTCTCCACAGACATTTCTGATATTTCGACAGGCTTTGAGCGGTCAGTCTTTCCGTTTAGAAGATCATCAAAATATCCGCGAAGCTCTGAAAGATTCTCCACGTCAAGCTTTTTGAGAAGATTACGGCTCTGGGCGCGGACCGTGTTGCGGGAGAGCATCATTTTATCGGGGAGCTGTTCCATGTTGTATCCGCCCAGAACAACG
>ONDC01000005.1 GCA_900316495.1 uncultured Eubacteriales bacterium | reverse complement strand
ACGCCGCCGGTCAGCCGGGAAGCCGTTTCAAGAGAATCGGCAAGGCGGCTGCGGATCTCCGGCTTGATAACCAGCCGGTCAACCACCACGTCGACGTTGTGGCGGATGTTCTTTTCCAGCTTGATTTCTTCCGAGAGATCGTAGATATTGCCGTCGATCCGCACGCGCACGAATCCGGATTTGCGGATGCTGTCAAGCTCCTTTTGGTGGGTGCCCTTCTTCGCCTTGATGATGGGCGCCATGACCTGAATTTTCGTACCGGCATCCATAGCAAGCACCTTATCGACAATCTGGTCGATGGTCTGCTGCTGAATCTCGCGGCCGCAAACCGGACAGTGCGGGACGCCGATGTGGGCGTAGAGCAAACGCAGATAATCGTAGATTTCCGTGACCGTTCCGACGGTGGAACGGGGATTCTTCGAGGT
Source organism: uncultured Eubacteriales bacterium (assembly GCA_900316495.1). Classification (GTDB taxonomy): domain Bacteria; phylum Bacillota; class Clostridia; order Oscillospirales; family Acutalibacteraceae; genus RUG762. The sequence goes on along the minus strand of ONDC01000005.1, from coordinate 43,815 downwards.
GGTTTTCTGATCGATGGAAATCGCCGGTGAAAGACCCTCGATGGAATCCACCTCCGGCTTGCTCATCTGTCCCATGAACATACGGGCATAGGACGAGAGCGACTCCATATAACGCCGCTGTCCCTCGGCGAAAATGGTGTCGAAGGCAAGCGAGCTTTTGCCGGAGCCGGAAAGTCCCGTGAACACCACCATTTTATCCCGCGGGAATTCCACGTCGATGTTTTTCAAGTTGTTTTCCTGCGCACCGCGCACGATAATTTTGTCCATTGCCATGTTTGTTTAGTTCCTCCTGAACGGGGTTAATTGTAACGAAATATCGGAATTCATTGTTCATCAAAAAGCATCCGGAGCATTTTCTCAGGGTTGTCAAGGAATCGTCTGGTAAGCTGAAAATGCTCCGTCTGACGGTAGGAGACCGTTCGAATGTCGCCGTCGGTCAGTTCGATCACCTGCGCGCCGGGGAACGCCATGAGCATAGGGGAATGGGTGGCAATAATGAATTGAGAATCCTTTTCCACCAGCTCCTTTATCAGCACCATCAGTGTCATCAGGCGCGACGGGGAGAGAGCTGCTTCCGGCTCGTCAAGAAGATAAACGCCGTTCCCGCCGAAGCGGTTTTTCACCAGCGCGAGAAAGCTCTCGCCGTGAGATTGCTCGTGCAGCGAAACACCGCCATAGCTGTCGATGAGACGCGCGCCGAATGAAGGCTCGTCATCCATCCGGTCGATATACGACGCGACATTATAAAAGCTCTCGGCTCTCAGGAAGAAGCCGTCCCGCGGACGCACTCCCTTGACAACTGTGAGATAATTGCTCAATTCCGAAACGGTATCGGCGGTGGAGAAGCGGAAATTCCGCGAGCCTCCCTCGGCATTGAAGCCCATCGACAGCGCGACCGCCTCAAGAAGGGTGGACTTGCCCGTGCCGTTTTCGCCCACCAGAAAGGCGACCGGCGACGTGAAGGTTAGCTGTCCGATGCGACTCAGGTTTCTGATCACCGGTAGCTCGGAAAGATACGACCCTGCGGGCGGCGGCGATTTAAGATAGATGGATTTGACGTACTTTTCGTGAGCCGGCATATCTTCCCCCTGCATTCCAAGGCGCGAACGCGCCTTCCTTTTTTTATTCTCTGTTTTTTTCTCTACTTGTTTCCCTGCAATTCCCTGATCCTGTCGCGCAGATACGCCGCCTGTTCAAAGTCGAGCAGCTTTGCCGCCTGCTTCATCTGCTTGGTCAGCTCGTTGATAAGGTGTTCCCGCTCCGACTTGGTGAGCTTCTTGCCGAGTTTCTCCCGCTTGCCGTCCTCGCCGTGCTGGGTAATTTCGATCACATCGGCGACCTTCTTGATGATGGTCTTGGGGGTAATGCCGTGTTCCTCATTGTATTTCATCTGAATATCCCGGCGGCGCTGGGTTTCGGTGATGGCGCGTTCCATGGAGGGCGTAACGCTGTCGGCGTACATGATGACCTGTCCTTCCGCGTTTCTGGCGGCTCTGCCTATGGTCTGTATCAAGGAGGTCTCGCTTCTCAGAAAGCCCTCCTTGTCCGCGTCAAGAATCGCCACGAGCGACACCTCGGGAATGTCCAGCCCTTCGCGCAGCAGGTTGATTCCCACCAGCGTATCGAATTCGCCGAGACGCAGATCGCGGATGATCTCCATGCGCTCCACCGTGTCAATGTCGTGATGAAGATAGCGCACGCGCATTCCGAGAGAATCCATGTAGTCGGTGAGGTCCTCCGCCATCTTTTTGGTGAGCGTCGTCACCAGCGTGCGGAAGCCCTTTTCGGCGCGGGCGTTGATCTCGGAAATGAGGTCGTCGATCTGCCCTTCGGTGGGACGGACGGAGATTTCCGGGTCGACCAGTCCGGTCGGTCGGATGACCTGCTCCACGATCTGCTCCGCGTGTTCCCTCTCAAACGGACCGGGCGTCGCGCTGATGTAAATCGCCTGATTGATGTGGGAATAAAATTCGTCGAAGGTCAGCGGGCGGTTGTCATACGCTGAGGGCAGACGGAAGCCGTAATCAATGAGGTTCTTCTTGCGGGCGTGGTCGCCGGCGTACATCGCCCGCACCTGCGGCAGACTGACGTGCGATTCGTCCACGAAAAGAAGGAAGTCGTCCGGGAAGTAGTCGATCAGCGTGAAGGGGGGCGTTCCCGCCGCTCTGCCGGAAAGGACGCGGGAATAATTCTCGATGCCGGGGCAGAAGCCCACCTCCATGAGCATTTCCATGTCGTAAGTGACGCGCTGCTCGATGCGCTGTGCCTCTATCAGCTTGTTGTTCTGTTTGAAATACTGAATGCGCTCCCGCAGCTCGTCCTGAATCTCGTCCATTGCTCTTCCCATCTTTTCCTCGGGGACAATGTAATGCGAGGCGGGATAAATGGCGATGTGGCTGAGTACGCCCTTCAGCTCGCCGGTGACGTAATTAATCTCGGACAGGCGGTCGATCTCGTCGCCGAAAAATTCGATGCGTATCACCGTTTCCTTGGAATAGGAGGTAAATACCTCCACCACGTCGCCCCGCACGCGGAAGGTATTGCGGGCGAATTCAATGTCGTTGCGGCTGTACTGAATTTCCGCGAGCTTTTTGATCACGTCGTCGCGGCTCTTTTCCATGCCGGGACGGAGCGAAAGCACCATGTTGCGGTAGTCGATCGGGTCGCCCATGCTGTAAATGCAGGAAACCGAGGCGACGATAATTACGTCCCGACGCTCGGAGAGGGCGGAGGTTGCGGAATGGCGCAGGCGATCGATCTCGTCGTTGATGGAGGAATCCTTCTCGATGTAGGTGTCGGTGGTGGGAATGTAGGATTCCGGCTGATAGTAGTCGTAATAGCTGACAAAGAATTCCACCGCGTTTTCCGGAAAGAACTCGCGGAACTCGTTGCAGAGCTGCGCCGCCAGCACCTTGTTGTGCGCCAGCACGAGGGTCGGCTTGTTCATCTGCGCGATGACGTTCGCCATGGTGAAGGTCTTGCCGCTGCCGGTAACGCCGAGAAGCGCCTGTTCGTGATACCCCTTTTTCAGCCCGTCCACCAGCGCGGCGATTGCCTCCGGCTGGTCGCCCGTCGGCTTGTAATCTGAAATCAGCTTGAATTTGTCCATGCTTTTCATCCTCCCATTCCCTCAGCAAGCTGCCGATTGCGTAACTATTATATTATACCACATTGTTTTATTTCATTCAATACGAATTAAAAATATTCTTGTCCCTTCGTCGAATCATTCCCTTCGTCGGATCATTTTCATCCTTGCCAAATTCATCCTCCTTATGGTATAATAGACACACAACAATCATTTACGGGAGGCTGATGCATTTGGTCAAAAGGTTTATCGCGTACTACCGTCCGCACAAGCTGCTGTTCGGGGCGGACATGGCGGCGTCTCTGCTCATCTCGCTTTTAGGAATGGTCTATCCCGTCATGACCAACCGGCTGCTGAACGATTTCATTCCCAACCGCGCCTACCGCTCCATCCTCATTGCCGGAAGCGTCGTGCTGCTACTCTACCTCGTGAGGATGCTGCTGCGCTATTTCGTGCAGTATCAGGGGCACATGGTGGGAACCTATATGCAGGCGCAAATGCGTCGGGAGCTGTTCGCCCATCTCGAACGGCTGCCCTTCTCCTTTTTCGACGACCACGAAACCGGCGCGATCATGACCCGCATGACCAACGACCTCTTCGAGGTCAGCGAGCTGGCGCATCACGGTCCGGAGAATCTGCTGACCTGCACTGTGATGATTCTGCTCAGCTTCGGCTATCTCTGTACCATTAACGTCTGGCTGACGCTCATTATTTTTGCCTGTGTGCCGCTGCTCACCGCCGTGTCGATCCGTCTCAGGAAGAAAATGCGGGACGCCTTCAAGGAGCGCCGCAAGAGCAACGCCGTCATCAACGCGGCGCTCGAAAGCTCCATCACCGGCGTGAGAGTTACCAAGGCTTATACCAATGCCGCGCGGGAACAGGAGAAATTCGAGGTCGGCAATCAGATGTACATCGACGCGTGCGCCAGCTCATACAGCGCGATGGGCAAATTCCACTCCGCCACCTCGTTCATTACCGACGTGTTCAACGTCATTATCCTGATTGCCGGAGGACTGTTTCTTTACAAGGGCAGCATCAACTTCGGCGAATACTCTACCTTTATCGTGTCGGTCAATCTCTTTATCGCGCCGGTGCAGACGTTGATTCAGTTCATGGAGCAATGGCAGAACGGCGCGACCGGCTTCCGCAGATTCATCGAGATCATGGATATACCGGAGGAGCAGGATGATCCGGGAGCCGTGGACATAGGCGAGGTTCAGGGAGAAATCGAGCTGCGGGACGTGAGCTTTTCCTACGAAAAGGACGGCAGGCGCGACGTATTGGTCCGGCGGAGGCAAGACGACGATCTGTCACCTGATTCCCCGCTTCTACCGGCTCGGAGAAAATGACGGCAGCATCCTGATAGACGGAAAGGACATCAGACGCGTTACAATGGAGTCGCTCCGCCGCAACATCGGCATTGTGCAGCAGGACGTGTTCCTCTTTGCCGGCACTATCCGCGACAACATCGCCTACGGCAATCCTGAAGCAACCGACGAACAGATCCTTGACGCGGCAAAAAAGGCAAATCTCCACGAATTCGTGAGCGGTCTGCCGGATGGCTATGACACCGAAATAGGGGAACGCGGCATCCGGCTCTCCGGCGGTCAGAAGCAGCGCGTTTCCATTGCCCGCGTGTTTTTAAAGAACCCCTCCATTCTCATTCTTGACGAAGCGACAAGCGCGCTTGACAACACCACCGAGGTGCTGATACAGCAATCGCTCGACGAGCTTTGCAAGGGGCGCACCACATTGGTGGTTGCCCACAGGCTTTCCACCATACGCAACGCCGATCATATCGCAGTCGTCACCGGCGGCAGGATCACAGAATCAGGCACCCACGACGAGCTGATGAAGGGAAACGGCACCTACAGGGAGCTGTACGAGCTGCAGTTCCGGAACAGTTGAATCGAAAAAAGCGCGGCGCAGCCGGTATTCTTTTTCTACAGAATCCGGTCGCGCCGCGCTCTTTTTATTCGGTTTTGAAACAGCGGAGGGTCTCTGACGTATCTCCGTGTTGGCGGATTACGCCGTCAGCAGACTATTTTTTCGCTTCCGTTATTTCGGCAATTTCATTGGCGATGATTGCCGCGTCAGGCACTCCGGCCATCTCATCAGCCGTCTCTGACGTTGCGGCTGTCCCGTCCGCTTCAATCGCCTCCGGCTTCCCGGCGGTCTGCTCCAGACGTGATTCCAGAACATCGCCGTGGCGCACGGGCAGCATGGTGAAGAAGGCAATCGCGCTGAACAGCGCCGCATAGGGACAGAGAATCTTGAGACCCAGCATATCCATCAGCCAGCCGGAGAAGATAGGCGTGACAACCTGCGCCGCCATGGATGCGGTGTAGTAGTAGCCGGTGTAAAGACCCGTGTTGGAACCGGTGCAAAGCTCCACCACCATCGGGAAGGAGTTGACGTTGATGGAAGCCCAGCCGATTCCGGCGAGAGCAAAGAGTACATACATCACAGCGATGGGTGTATCAGCCGTCACAAAAGACATGCTGCCGAAGGCGGCCACCATCATAAGAACGCCCGCCAGAATGGTCTTTTTGCGTCCGCGCTTGGAGGCGATGATACCCACCGGCAGGAAGGAGACCAATCCGGCGGCATTTGCGATCATCAGCGTCAGGGCATAGTCCTTGTGCAGGATATGCGAAGCGTAGACAGAATACTTTGACGTAACAGCGTTGTACCCCATGTACCACATGAAGATAGACGCAAGCAGGAAGATCAGCGAACAAAGCTCTCCCTTTGTCAGCTTTCTGTCGCCTTCCGCCTGTGCCGCAGCCTCCGCTTCCTCGTCGCCGGAATCGTAGGTCGTGATCTCCTCGTCCAGTCCCAGCGCTCTGCTCTGCTCCTGCATATCACGGGCAAAGCGGTTTTCACGTACAAAGAGCAGATAGATGACAAGCGAAATCAGCATAGCTGACGCTACCGCGATAAAATAATAGTAAAAATTGGAATGCATGTAGGCGTCGTCCATGTTCTTGATTTCCTTCGTGGCAAAGAGAATGCCGAAAGCCAGGGCAATAATGCCGCCGATGGTACCCATCAGGTTGATGACCGCGTTGGCCTTGGAGCGGAGCGGCTTGACCGTAATATCAGGCATAAGGGCGACGGCAGGCGAGCGGAAAACCGCCATAGCGATCAGCATGGCCACCAGTGTGATGACAAAATACATCAGGGAGTCGATGAACGGCAGCAGCGCGAACAGCGCGACGGCGATAATGGTGCCGACCAGAATAAACGGAGTGCGGCGTCCGAGCCTGGTGTTGCATTTATCCGACAGCTTGCCGAAAAGCGGCAGCATGAAAAGAGCGAGAATGTTGTCAATCGCCATAATACTGCCAGAGAGCGTTTGGGTCATGTGGAACTTGTACGTCAGCACGAGTGGAATAATCGTGTCATACGCCTGCCAGAACATGCAGATCAGGAAGAACGCCATACCCGCAAAAAATGTCCGTTTGTAATTGAGCTTGATTTTCATCTGTCAAGAACCTTCCTTCGCAGCGCAAAAGAACGCCGAAATAAATCGTTTACAATTATACCATATTCAACGAATTGTGTCAATAATTTTTATTGAATTCAACGCAATATTTTATAAAAATTGTATAATAAACAAAACGCATGACAGGCAATGCGCATCATGCGTTATAAAGGATTCATAGATGAAATATTCTCTCCGCGTTGCCGTGCATCAGAAGCTCATAGTCATCGGGAGTGACCCATTTCCGGAACTCATTGAAGTAGGTTTTATAGAAGGGATGCGCGTAGGTGTCGGGGCCGTCGATGGGATTGTCCGTGCCGAAAAGCAGCTTGTGAGCGCCGTATTTCTTCATGAGCTTCAGTCCCGATTCCGGCTTGACCCACGCCGTGTCACCGTAGAGATTGGGTAGGGAACCGATCAGCTCGATGGCCTCGTTGTTGTCGGTGATCAGTCCGACATGTGCCATGATGAAATTGATGTTCGGGTGCGCCTTTGCCGCCTCATAAACAAATCGAGGCTGCGAATACTCATCGTTGGAGGAATGCACCAGCACAGGCAGTCCTTCGGCGGCTGCAAAGTCAAGATACGGCTCGATTTGCGGCGCGGTGATGGGAAGCATGGAATAATACGGGTGGAATTTCAGCCCCTTGACATACTTCCTTCTCTCCGTGATCAGTCGGGCAAATTCATCACGGAAGCCTTCCGTATGGGGTCTGCACCACGGGAGGACGCCGATTTTCCCCTCGTTCTCCCGCGCGAAAGCAAGCGCCTCGGCATTGGTGTTCAACTGGTCGTAAGCCCAGTTCTCCGGCAACGGCGTGTGATCCTCATTGCATTCCACACCGGCGATGGAGGACACCAGCGAATAGTCTATTCCATAGCGTTCCATAGAGTCGATAACGTACTCCGGTTTCATGTCAAAACGTCCGATACTGCCTATGTGCACATGAGAATCTATTATCATCATTCGTCCCTCACTTTATAGTCAGAGCTGTATAATTTTGTTGTAAATCACCGTGTGGCAATCGTCGATCCTCCAGTCCACATGAAAGTGACCGAAGTACCAGTGCCGATAGCCCACGGTGTTGCGAAGCTCATCAAAGAAGGGCATCAGCTCGTCGTCCTCCGATTTGGCAAAATCGATCATCCTTGCAATGGATTTTGGCGCGTCGTGAGTGATCATGATGTCCACCTGATTGTCGTGAATGGCAAGATTCTGACGCGCGCGGCGTATTTCCTCCGCGTCTGGCATCTCCTGCGGCCACCACGAGACACCGATTGTGCGGAACATTCTGTCTGACGAACGCGCGCCGCCCATAGCAAATATCTTCATACCCTCAAGATCAAAGACGTACCCTCGCATCAGGTGAATGACCGACGGGCGGATAAACTGCACCTTGCCGCCGTTCCAGCTGCATTCCTCATACCGCGACAACGCGTCAAAATTCTCATGATTGCCATCTATAAAAAGCGTGGTAAAGTTTTTCTTTTCCAGCCAGTTCAGCCAGTAGTTGTCCTTTTCATTTCCGTACCATACACCGCCGAAGTCGCCACAGATGATGACGTAATCGTTCTTGGTCAGTTCCTTCTGCTGGGGAAACTGCTCTGAATTGAGTTTGGAAATGTCTAACGGAATGTGAGTATCACCTGTGACAAAAATCATTTTGTGTCTACCGCCTTTCATTGTGTCGTTAAAATAATGCTGAAAACATCCTGTAGTAAGATATTATCATATTTTCACGAATATTTCAACAATATTCCGGTAGATTTTTAATGAAGATTTCACCTGTAATGCAAAAAAATCAGTGCAAACACTTGACACACGGTCAGGAATGTGCTAATATAGATGTGTTGCGCGATTGCTTGCTCCGAGAGAAACGGAGCCATATGCCCAGAAGGAGGTGCTGAAAGATGGAAAAGATGAAAGAAGCTTATGAGTCCATCCTTATTGTGTCCTGCAAAAACGGCGAGGAAGCCATTGCAGAAGTAGTCGGCAAGTTCAGGAAGATGATCGAGACCGGTGCCACTCTTGACAGCGTTGAGGAATGGGGCAAGCGCAAGCTCGCTTACATGATCAACAAGGAGTCTGAGGGCTACTACGTGCTCTTCAACTTCACCTGCGACGCGGAATTCCCGGCAGAGCTTGACCGTGTTTACAACATCACGGACGGCGTTCTTCGTTCCCTTATCGTCAAGAGAATCGAGAAGTCCGAAGCTCCCGCTCCCGCAAAGACCACCGAAGCTGCCGAGACAGCCGAAGCAGACGCTGAGTAATCAAGAGGGTGAAACATCATGCTTAACCGTGTTATTTTGATGGGCAGACTCACTGCCGACCCCGATTACCGCACAACGCAGAGCGGCGCCGCATTCGCAAGATTTACGTTGGCTGTCGACAGGGATTTTTCCGGTCAGGGTCAGGATCGCAAGACTGACTTTCTGGATGTGATTGTGTGGAGAAGCACCGCTGAATTCGTCAGTAAATACTTCCACAAGGGGCAGCAGGTAGCTGTTCAGGGAAGTATTCAGGTTAGCAGCTACACCGACCGCGAAGGAAATAAGCGCAGATCCTGGGACATAGTGGCTGATCAGGTCTATTTTGCCGAGGGCAAAAGGGACAGCTCCAATCAGCAGAACAACTATGATTACAACCGTTACGACCGTTATGACCGTATGACCCCTCCGCCGGCTCAGCAGCCCCAGCAGCCGCAGCCGACCTACAATGAACCCGCAGGTTCATACAGCAGCGGAGACGAGGGCGATTTCACCCCGGTAGCCGATGACGATCTGCCGTTCTGACAAACTCGAATTTGTATGATTGCATGACACTTAATTACGTAAGGAGGATTCATCATGGCTGACAGACCCGAACGCAGAGGCCGCAAGGGCCGCAAGAAGGTTTGCACTTTCTGTGTGGAAAACATCAAGGAAATTGATTACAAGGACGTCAACAGACTCAGAAGATATGTCTCTGAGAGAGCCAAGATTCTGCCCCGCAGAGTCACCGGCACATGCGCCTTCCACCAGCGTCAGCTCACAGTGGCCATCAAGCGCGCACGTCACGTCGCGCTCATGCCCTATACCGCTGACTGATTGATTTTTACAAGCTACGGCATACAATACGGCAGCATTGCCTGTTGTATGCCGTTTTTTTATGTGTTGTTCTCAAAATCAAACAGCCTCCACGGATATGCCGACAGATCCGGCAGGGCGCAGAATCCGAGCGGCTGCCCGTTTGACGGATGGGCGAAGGTGAGCCGGTAGGACCAGAGCGCGATACGGCAGTCCTTGTCGCGGCTGCCGTATTTGCCGTCGCCGAGCAGCGGCATCTGCCGGGAGGCAAACTGCACCCTGATCTGATGCGTGCGTCCCGTGAAGAGCCGCACCAGCACGAGCGATTTTCCCTCCGCGCTGTCAAGCGTGCGGTAGACAAGCCGCGCCTCTTTTGTTCCCTTCCGCGCGCGGTCAACCACAAAGCTCCTGCCGCTGCGGGAATCCTTGAAGAGCAGGTCGCGCATCTCCCCCTCTTCGGGTGAGGGGACGCCGCTTACCGCGGCGAGGTACCGCTTGACAAAGTCGCCCGCCTGTATCTGCGCCGAAAGCGAAGCGGCCGCCCTCGCCGTCCGCGCGAACACCATCACGCCGCCCACATTTCTGTCGAGCCGGTGAACGGGGAAAAACTCCCCGCCCAGCTCCGCTCTCAGCAGGGCGGACATGTCCTCCTCCCCGTCGCACTGTGACACCACGCCCACCGGCTTGACACAGACAACCACCTGTGGATCGGAATACAGTATTTTGATCACTTTGAAAACCCTCTTTCCAAAAAAAGAGCCTCTTGCCGTGGCTACTTGCCGTGGCGCACCGTGATCCTCACCTTTTCGCTGACCGGCACCTGACGCACCTTTTTGGTGACCTCAACCCTCTTGGCGGAGGTCGTCTCCTCCTTCGGCTGCTCTTCAACGGACTGCGTCCGCTCCGCATCCGCTGATACCACAGGCACATTCGGGTTAAATGTCGGCATATTGGCGGAATACTGGTAGGCCGTTCCGTTTGTCGCGTCTACCACGGGCTGTCCGATATTCATAGTCATCTGCACAGGCGAACCGTCAAAGGCATACTGCGGCACCTGCTGTAACGGAAGATACTGAAGCTCCGGCGTGTTCATATTGATGGTGGGGCCGACATTGCTCAGCTTGCTGATGTCCACCCGCTCATATCCGCCGTCAGAATAGGGATTGATCGGCGTATCGACCTGCTCAGGCTGTTCCTCCGTTTTTTCAGGCTCTTCCGGCTCCTCCTGATAGTCGAAGCCTATGGGATTCTGTCTTGGCGGAGGGGCATAATGCGTCGGCGGCGTGTAGGGCTGGGCGATAAAGGGATTATAGACCGGCTGGTAGACAGGCGGCGGGGTAGGCTGCTGATTGACCTGCTGCATCAGCGGAACATAATTTTTCTGCTCGGCAGCGTCATCCGCCGCGTCAAGTATCTTGTTGGCTTCTCTGATGGAGGCGTCGGACGACTCAAAATTGGTGGGATAGCTTCTCTTGATCGTCGGCTTGGCATCCTGCTTTTCGTCGCTTATGTCGGGGCGGGCATAGGGCGGCTCTTTCTGAGCGGCATTCTGCTGATAGGGCGGATTGCCCTCTGTCTCACCGGCATTGACCTTCTTGGCTGCGTCGGCAATGAACTTCGCGCTGTAAGGTCCCAACACCGGAACGGCATATCCCTTTCCGTCGGAATAGTCTATCTCGCCCGCTCTCATGGAGAGCAGACGCTCCACCTCGCTCTCGATCGTCGCGTCGGCATTCTTGGGCTTCAATCCGCTGTCGTGCTTGATAGCGACCAGCTTATGCACCGCGCCGGTGAGGGAGGCGTCTATCTTGTCTATCCTGTCCTGGAATTCGTCAAACGCAAGATTCATGTCGTCACGGGCGGCAGTGAGGTCGGCGCGGATCATCGCAGCCTCCTGCGCCGCGTCTCCGGCAATGCGGATGACATTCTCTTGATTCTCCACTGACTTCTGGAAGAGTCTGTCGGTCGCGCGCTTGGTGACCGACATTATGGAGGAAACTGACTTTTCTATCTCGTCAAACTGACGCTCACGCAGCGTCAACTCGCGGTTGCGCTCCTGAACCGTATCCAGACGGAGCTGCAACTGATTCTTTTCCGATGTGGTGGCGTCAACCTTGTTCTGCAGCGCTTCGTTGGCAACCTTTGCCGATGAAAGGCTGTTTTCCAGCTCTGCGACCTTGCCGGAGATAGAGCTTACCGATTCGGCAAGCGATGCACGATCACGCGAAATCGCGGTGCGTTCCTCTTCAAGCGTGCGCTTGGCATATTCCCAGTCGCGCCGTTCTTCCTTAAGATCACTGATCTCCTTCTTCAGCTGTTCGTTTTTGTCAACCTCTTCATCGACCTGACTGAGCAGCTTTTCAAATTCCATATCAACGGCGCTGCGGTCATAGCCCACAAAACGCCTGCGAAATCTGTTGCCCGAATAATCCACGGTAGTGCATCCCCCTTCCTGTTAAGGTATATCTATGAGAAAATAAAAGCGTAAACTATCGCAAGATAATAATTTAGTTTAATTATAGCATACTCTCAGAATAATTCAATATTATTTTCATAATTATTTAATTTTTTATATTTTTTTAATAAAAACCTGTCGTCAGACAGATTGATCGGCAGAAATGGTGAACTTCAATCCCTCAATCGCCGTTCTGATAGCGCGATCCGTGTCATGCGATTCGGAATCATCCCCGAGCCTGTCGCGACGCGTCTGGTTCCAGACAACATGGAAGAGCGCCGCGGCGCGGACGTTTCTTGCCGCAGCAACCGAGAAAATCGCCGCCGCCTCCATCTCGGACGCCAGACAACCTCCTGCGATCCACGCGTCCCACTTGCGGAGCAGCTCCGCGCCGTTTGGCATACTCTGCGGGGAATGCTGCCCGTAGAAGGAATCCTTGCTCTGCACCACGCCGGTGTGATACGGCAATCCGAGAGCCTTTGCGCCTTCTACCATATCCCTCACAAGGCCGAAGTCGGCGACGGCGGGGAATTCTATGGGAAGGTATTCGCGGCTGGTGCCCTCCATGCGTATCGCGCCGGTAGCAATCACAACGTCCCCCGCGCAGACCTTTTCGTTCATGCCGCCGCAGGTGCCGACCCTCACAAACGTATCGACTCCCAGCCTGATAAGCTCTTCAACCGCGATAGCCGCCGACGGTCCGCCTATTCCGGTAGATGTGACAAGCACCGTCTCCCCGCAGAGCTTTCCCGAAAATGTGCGGAATTCCCTGTTAAAGCCCAACTCCCGCGGGTCGTCAAGATAAGCCGCGATCTTCGGCACCCTTCCGGGATCGCCGGGAAGAATGGCATATTTCGCCCGAACGCTTGTGGACAACCCGATATGATACATGATTTCTTCATTCATTGCTGCAGCACCGCCGTTCATTATCATGATATAGCCTTTTCAGAACAATTATAACACAAGGCTCAGGAAAAATAAAGAAGTGTTGCAAGATTGTAAAAAAATCGCACGCCGGCGGGAATGGGCAAAACGCTTCTCCTGCCGACGTGTGTTTCAATCGTATCAATCAAATCGTATTTGTGACAACACAAAAACACCGGCGCAGATTTTCGGAAAAACCTGTGCCGGTGATAAATACAATGATACCGTAGAGAATTATCTCTTGCCGAAGATGGTCATGATGTCAAAATAGTCCGGGTCGTTCTTTTCGTTGATGGTAGAATCTGTGCCCGCGGGCGCCTTGGGATTGGTTCTGCCGCCCTGAGGAGCCTTTTTGACGGGCTGCTTTGCCGGAGACGCAACAGTCTGCTCCTTCTTCTCGGGATCGAGGGAGAAGCCGGTGGCAATCACAGTCACTCTCATCTCATCATCCATGTTCTCGTCAAATGCGGCACCCCAGATGATGGTAGCGTCGGGATGCGCCGCCTTGGTGATCATGGTGGAGGCAACGTCGACCTCTTCAAGGTTGATGTCATTGGAGGATGTAATATTGATAATAACGCCTCTTGCGCCATTGATGGAGGTTTCAAGAAGCGGGCTGGAAATGGCGGCATGAGCTGCCATGGAAGCTTTTTCCTTGCCCTGCGCGGAACCGACGCCCATGTGAGCGTAGCCGGCGTCCTTCATGACAGCGGTGACGTCCGCAAAGTCAAGGTTGACAAGTCCGGGGCTGTTGATGAGGTCGGAGATGCTCTGAACACCCTGACGCAGCACGTCGTCGGCGATGGTAAACGCGTTGGCAAGCGTGATCTTCTGATCGGAGACCAGCTTGAGTCTCTCGTTGGGAATGACAACAAGGGAATCAACATGCTCACGGAGTGCCGCGATGCCTGCTTCAGCCTGCTCCATGCGCTTTCTGCCTTCAAAGGCGAAGGGCTTGGTGACGATACCGACGGTGAGAATGCCCATTTCCTTGGCGATCTCAGCGATAACGGGAGCCGCGCCGGTGCCGGTGCCGCCGCCCATACCGGCTGTGATAAACACCATGTCGGTACCTCTGAGCGCTGCCTCGATGTCTTCCTTGCTCTCCTCTGCCGCGCGCTGACCTCTTGCGGGATCCGCGCCTGCGCCCTTGCCCTTGGTGATCTTCTCACCGATCTGAATCTTGTGGGTTGCCTGTGAACGGTGAAGCGCCTGTACATCTGTATTAATAGAAATAAACTCAACGCTGTTGACGCCCATCTGGATCATGCGGTTGACAGCGTTTCCGCCGCCGCCGCCCGCGCCGATTACCTTAATCTGCACAACGTTGTTTTCGAAGTCCTGATCGAATTCAAAAGCCATTTTAATATTCCTCCTGCTTCGGATTTTAGGAGCAAGTATGGACGAAATAGCGTCCCCCTCTACTCACATTCCTTCATTTTTACATGTCTGAATAATACTATACCTTATTGGAAACAAAATTTCAATAGCTAATTTATAAAAAATGACCTGCCGGGATAAATTTTTTTTTCGACTTTTTGCGGAATTATATGCAAAATGACAACCGCCGTCCTCAATTCCAGATGATCTTTGTAGCAATCATCAAGCAATTCAGCGTAAATCCGGCACTTTCCCGTTATTCCATCTGTATTCCGCCGTTCACCCAGTCATCGCCGGTTTTCATGAATATTTCCGCCATTTCAAAGAGCTGTTTGCGGTTGTTTTCGCGTCTCTGTTCATGAATACGCTGAACATCCTCTTCGGACACCTCATACGCCTGTCTGAAATACACGCTGCTTCCGTTGAATTTGATTTCGCCCATTTCATTTTCGGCAATATACCCCTTGTCAAAGATCAGCGCGTGTACCTCATCCAAACGGTGAGAGATCGTCTTGGCGTCGATTTCCTTGCCGAATACGATCGTGATCCTTCCGTCATAATCCGCTTCATAGCCTCTGCCACTGAACGAGATGGACGAAAGCTTCATTTTGTGCGACGCGAAAGCCTTCTTGATGTCAGCAAACAGACGGATGCAGGTCAGCTGTTTCTCATCCGTGATATGCCCATTCCCGTCGTCATCGACGTCATAACCCGTCAGAAGGGGGATTTTCCTCGATTCGGCAAACTCCTCCACCGTGCTGAATTCGGGCGTATACGTCACCGCATCGGACTGATCGCCTTCGGTTGTGCCGGTCTGATTGGTCACTGTCTCCAAAATCTTTCCCTCTGTGCTGAGAACCGACCACTGACCGGGGGATGTCTGTATCGCGCCCAGGACGTCTGCCTTCTTGACGCTGATCACTACCGACGACGGGAGCTTCCGTTGGACGGTACATTCCGAGATGTACGGCAGCTCCTTCTCCACTTTTCTTTCCATCTCATCGGTGCTGAGAAACAGAATGTTGCTTCCCTGGCGGATGCTGCAAATCTTCTTTATTTTTGCCTCGCCGTAGGGATTGTCCCCTGTCACCCTGACCGCTTTGACATTGAAAAAGACCGTCACGCCAACCGACGCCAGAAACACAAGCAGCACCGTGATCATCAGTACGTTCAATGCGCCGGAGCGCTTCCTTTTGCGGGGGAAAAAGGGACGGTTTGCCACCTTGGGAGAGATCACGCCGCGTGCCTTGGCTTTTTCGGCCGCCCTTGCGTGCTTCCTGACCGAGGTGGTTCCTTTGTTCCTGGCAGCTATTTCCGCTATCGAGCGCTTACCTTGTCCGGCCGCCGCCTCAGCGGAAGAACGTCTCTTCTTTTTTTTGGGAGTATCGGAAGCACGACGGGGAACGGAGGGCTTATCGGGTCTCTTTGCGTCAGGGTATTTCAGATAATACTTCTCGACCGCCGAGCTGTAATGATCCTCCCTGCCGAGCGCGCTGCTGTATCTCTCCTCCGCCGTCATGCCCGGTGTGTTGACGGCTTTTTCGGTTGCGACACTCTTGGCGCCGCCCGCAACGTCCTTCTTGACCTTTTTTTCCTTACTGCTTTTCTTCGCGGATTTCTTTACTTTGTTTTCTTTCTCTACGTTCTTTTTGGCCGCTTTTCCGTTTCCCGGCGCTCCGGTACGCTTTTGTTTTTTCTCTGTCCTTCCGCCCTCAGAAGAATCGGACGTCTTTGTCTGCCCCGGACGGACAAGCTTCAGCTCCGCGTAATTGATCTTGGATTTATTGCTGTATGCCCTCGCATACTTTGACATGTCCTTCCCGACCGGTTGGGCAGCCTCTACGCGGCTGTCAACGCTCGCCTTGCTGCCCTTTTTCTTTTTACTGCCCAATCGTTTCACATCTCCTTACCCATCTACATCTTTCCGTGCTTCTTGAGCGTATCGCACACTACCTTGAAGATTCTCTCTCTTGAATCAAGAATCGCCATATCCCGCGCATTTCCCGACATCTCTTCCAGCTTCGCCCTGTCTCCCGCCAGCTTATCCGCTTTCTCTGTGAGCAGCTGCGGCGTAATGTCCTTCTCCACAATCATATCGGCGGCGCCGCGGTCGACCATCGCCTTCGCGTTGTAATACTGATGATTCTCCGCGACATTCGGCGACGGAATGAGTATCGCCGCCTTGCCAAGTGCCTGTATCTCGGTCAGCGCCATAGCGCCCGAACGACAGATCACCAGATCGGCAGCAGCCATGACGCGCGGCATGTCGCTTATGTATTCGCGCACATCGAGATTCGGGCAGCTTGCAAGGTCTACGCCTCTCTCCTTCAGCTCGTCAAGTACAAAACTGCCGTATTTTCCGTAGCCGTGAATATGCTGGTACCTGCCGTCCTTCGCGCTGCGCACAAGAAGGTCGAGCATGGATTCGTTGATGGTTCTCGCCCCCAGGGATCCGCCGAAGGAAACGATCAGCGGACGTTCATCCAGCTTAAGCTCCTTACGCGCCCGCGCGCGGTTGTACTCCAACACCTCGGCACGGACGGGATTCCCCGTCACCACAAATTCCGTGTCGGCGGAAATGCGTGTCTTGGCGTCCTCCACCGCGAGCATTACATAATCGCAGTAGCGAGCCAGCATCTTGACCGTCATGCCCGGAAAGGCATTCGACTCATGCACCAGCACCGGAACGCCCATCTGAGCCGCCTTGCGAAGCACGGGGCCGCATACGTATCCGCCTGTGCCGATGGCAATATCCGGATTGAACTCCCGGATGATTTTTGCCGCGCGGGGTTCCGAGAGAATGAGATGCCCCGCGGTTTCCAGATTGCGTTTCACATTTTCCAGCGTCAGCTTCCGCTGAAAGCCGGACATCGGCATGGAGGTATAAGCAAAGCCCGCCTGGGGGACAAGCTTTGCCTCCATGCCCGACGGGGTGCCAACAAACAGGATTTCCGCGTCAGGAAGATTCCTCTTAATGGTATCGGCGATGGCAAGCGCGGGATTGATATGACCCGCCGTTCCTCCGCCGGACAACAGTACCTTCATCAATCATCTGCTCCTTTCACATTACCTTGTTGGTCGAATCTCGCGAGATTGCCAGCAGTACCCCGATCTCCGCCAGCAGCATGGTGATGGAGGTGCCGCCGTAGCTGAAGAACGGAAGGCTGATACCGGTGTTCGGAACCAAGTTGGTGACCACCGCGACATTCAGCAGCATTTGATAGCCGATCTGAGAGGTGATACCGATTCCGACGAACCGGGAGAATCTGTCGGGATTGGCAATACTCAGAGCAAAGCCTCTCCAGACAAAGGCAACAAAAATTAGAATAATCACAATAGCGCCGACAAGACCGACCTCTTCGCATACAACGGCAAAGATGAAATCATTCTGCGGCTCGGCGATATACATAAATTTCTGACGGGAATTACCGAAGCCCGCGCCGAAGATGCCTCCCGAGCTGATAGCGTAAAGCGACTGAACGGTCTGCCAGCCATCGCCCTGAATATCGGCAAACGGATCAAGCCACATTTCCACTCTCGCCCTACCGTACGGAACCACTCCTAAAAACACGATCAGATAGATGCCTATGGCCGCAAGAACCAACAACGCGATAAAGTATTCTCTGCGCGTACCTCCCAGAAGCATCAGGGTGCCGACAATGAGCAGAATAATGATCGTGCAGGAAAGATGCGGCTCCAATATCAGCAAAACAAGGATCGGCAGCACGCGCCAGAGAAACGGCCATACGCCAGTGATAAAGCTCCTGTGAATACTGTAAAAAAATCTGAATTTTTTGCTTCTGTAAGCCTTCTGCTTTCTCTCCCGGCTTCCGTACGTCATCACGTTGATCTCTTTATAATGATAGGCAATATACGTAGAGCAAACCAGAATGGCTGTGAACTTGGCGATTTCGGAGGGCTGGAAGGAGAAGGGGCCGATTCCCAGCCAGCGATGGACGCCGTTCTTCTTGTCCATGAAAAGAACCGCCACAAGCATCAGCAGCGACACGAACCACAGAATATACGAGGTTTTCCCCTTCACCTTTTCGGGAGAGATGGTCGACATCAGCAGCATGGCAAGAACACCCAGAACGATAAAAACGAGCTGCCTGTAAATAAAATACATACTGTTGTTTTTGTGGCTGTACGCGTAGGCATAGCTTGCCGACGACATCATGACAAAACCGACCACTACCAGTACAATGACCAGAACGAACAGCGGCTTGTCATAGGCCATTTTCTTGTTGAGAAACACACTCCTTGTGTTGTGCGCAAAGCCCTTCATTCCATTCCATGCCCTTCCGGGGAGCTGCTTTACGGGAGTCCTTTCTCTGTTCCTTCCACCGTAATCGATTTCAAATCCCAGCCTGTCAAGCAGCGCGGCGAATTTGCCGCCCCTCGGCTCTGACGCTTCGGAATCGGCGCCCACTGTCAGCACCGCCGTCTGTTCCGGCAAACGCTTGGCGCGCTTCTCGGATGAACCGTAATCCATTCTTTCTCATCCTCCTTCTGATGCGCCCGGTCAATTCAATCCGGGCTGTGTAAAAATGAGATAAAAAAGTCTCTTAAGTCGGAAAAATCCTTCCCGTAGATAGGGAAGGCAAATCCGCCGGAGCATGCGCGTTCCACAGGGGACTGTTCCTCCGGAACACGCACGCAAATCAGTCAGTCCGTCTCACTCAGGCAATCGAAAGCGCCACCGCCGCGACACCCGCGATAAGGGTAATCACACTGAACACCCACACAATCTTGACCTCGCTCCAGCCGCTCATCTCAAAGTGATGATGGATGGGGCTCATCTTGAAGATTCTCTTGCCGTGGGTCAGCTTGAAGTACCCGACCTGAAGCATCACAGAGCCGGCCTCACACAGATAGATAATGCCCACAAGGGGAATGAGTATCGGCATATTCACTCCATACGCCATCGCGCAGAACAGTCCGCCCAGAAACAGCGAGCCTGTATCGCCCATGAACACCTTTGCCGGGAAAAAGTTCCAGACCAGGAATCCCAGGCATCCGCCGGCGACCGCAGCGGCAAAAATGCTCATTCCGAACATATTATGCATACCGGCGATCACAATAAAGACGATCGCGGCAAAGAACGTCACAGATGAACAGAGTCCGTCTATGCCGTCCGTCAGATTCACGGCATTGACAAAGCCTACAATCATGATCAGCGAAATGGGATAGAACCAGAATCCCACGTCCACATCATTGGCGCAGAACGGGATGGTTGTGACCGTTGCATCTCCGCTGATGGCGAGCGTAGCCAGAAACGCGCCGGCGATCAGGGTCATAAAGATCATCTTCTGCCCCGGGGTAAGTCCGTCATTCTGTTTCTTGACGACCTTGATGTAGTCGTCCAGGAATCCCACCGCGCCGAACATCGCCGCCATGAGTATTCCGGCGATGATCCGCACCCAGTAGCTTGTGACGTCCTCATAGCTGGACTCAAAGGAGCCTCGGCTATTCAGATAATAGTACAAAGGCAGACAAATGAGCAAAGAAAGAAGAATGCCGGCAATAAACATAATGCCGCCCATGGTGGGAGTACCCTGCTTTTTCTCATGCCACTTCGGACCGATCTCTTTGATGGTCTGACCGTATTTGAGCTTATGGAGCCACGGAATGACCTTTTTTCCGAGAGCGGCTGTAACGCCGAAAGAAATTCCCGATGCCAGCAGACTGATTAATTCCTGTGTCATTTGCAATTACCATCCTTATTTTTATGCTCAGAATTACGCCATATATACCTGTCGCTAACCGGCGATCACATCATAAACCGATTCAATGGCTTCCTCTAACTTCATGGCTCGACTCGCCTTGAACAGCACCGCGTCGCCCTCCTGAAGCATGGAGCAGAGTTTCATCACAAGCTCCCGCTTGTCGTCAAAATGAAGCGCCGTGGGTATGCCTCCCTCGGCTCCCTCGACATAGGCCTTCGCTTCGGGGCCATAGGCAAGCAGCACGTCAACGCCGTTCTCCGCGGCAGCCGCTCCGCATTCCAGATGAGCGGTGCGGGAATAGCTTCCCAGCTCCTTCATGTCACCCAGCACGGCAATCCTCCGCTTGCAGTCCAGATCACGCAATACCCGCAGCGAAGCCTTGATGGAATCGGGGCTTGCGTTGTAGCAGTCCTCGATCACGGTAATACCGCCGCGCCTGACGATCTTCTGACGCATTCCTGTGGGCACATACTCCGAAAGACCCTTCACGGCCTGCTCGGGTGAGACATTCAGCAGCATCCCGCAAGCAAAGGCGATACAGGCATTATAAACGTTGTGCATGCCGACGGCAGGAAGCTCCACCGGATAGCGCGAACCGCGATAGTTGATGACAAAGCTCATGGAATCCTGACTCTGCCTGATGCTCTCGGCGCGGCAGTCGGCGTGGGGGCAGGAAATGCCGCATACCACAACGGGATTGGCGATTCCCTCAACGCCCTTCGGCAGAAGGTCGTTGTCGCCGTTGATGATCAGAGGCGCGGAGGGGGACATGCCCTCCAGAATCTCCATCTTCGCCTTGAGAATTCCCTCGCGGGAGCCGAGCATTTCTATATGAGACACGCCGATGTTGGTAATAATGCCAATCGTAGGACGTGCGACGTCGGTCAGGCGGCTGATCTCGCCAAAGCCGCTCATGCCCATCTCAAACACCGCCGCCTCATAGCTGCTGTCAAGCTTGAAGCACATCTTCGGCAATCCGATTTCGTTGTTGAAATTGCCCTGTGTGGCGAGCGTCCGGTACTTCTGAGAAAGCACGGCGGCGACCATTTCCTTGGTGGTCGTCTTGCCTACCGAGCCGGTGAGTCCCACAACAGGAATATCAAACCCAGCTCTGTAGTGCTTTGCCAGCGCCAGCAGCGCGCGGCGGGTATCGGGAACATAAATCATTCTGTCCTGTTCCGCGTCCTCTATCCGCTTTTCACAAACCGCCGCGGCAGCGCCCTTTGCCAGCACATCGGGGACAAAGTCGTGAGCGTCGAAGCGGTCGCCCTTTACGGCAATGAATAACGAGCCGTCGTTTACCTCGCGGCTGTCAAGCGTGACGTTTGTGATCTCCCTTTCGGGATACCCGGAAGGGTCAGCTCCTAAGGCGGAGGCAACCTCGGTAAGTGTCATGCTATTCATATATAATATATCACCCTTTACTGCATGTCAAGCGAATCAAAAATTTCTCTGAGAACTTCCCGCTCGTCAAAGTGAACCTTTACCTTGCCTATGATCTGATAATCCTCGTGTCCCTTGCCAGCCATCACGATCACGTCGCCCGGCTGCGCGTGTTCCACCGCGTATTTCATGGCTTCACGGCGGTTGACAATCACGGTGTAGGGGGTCTCGTGCTTTTCCACGCCGGGAAGAATCTGTCTGATAATTTCCTCGGGGTTCTCTGTGCGGGGATTGTCTGAGGTGACAATGACGAAATCCGAAAGCCTCGCCGCCGCCTCGCCCATCAAGGGGCGCTTATAAGGATCGCGGTCTCCGCCGCAGCCCAGCAGGGCAACCAGTCTGCCGTTTGAGACGGCGCGCATGGAGCTGAGGATGTTTTCCACGCCGTCGGGGGTGTGGGCGTAATCCAGTATGATGGTAAAGTCTCTTCCCGTCGGAAAGACCTCCGCTCTGCCCTTGATGCCGGTGGAACGGTTGAGTGCCTCCGCCACGGCATCCGGCGACGCTCCGACCGCCACGGCGCAGCCCGCCGCGCTGAGAGCGTTGTATGCCGAGAATCTGCCGGGGGTGGGAACCTTGACCCTGTATTCCCTGCCCCTCACACAGAGCGTGAATCCCACGCCGTCGGCAAAGAATTCGACGTTTCTGGCGACGATGTCGGCAAGTCCGTTGTCAATTCCGTAGGTAATCAGCTCCACGTCGTCGCCGATCCGCAGCTTATTGCCCCATGCGTCGTCGATATTGATGATGGCGCAGTCAGTCATGGCGAAGAGCTTTGCCTTCGCGCCGAAATAGGCCTCCATCGTGCCGTGAAAGTCCAGATGATCCTCGCTGAGATTGGTGAAGCAGGCGGCCGCAAAATGCAGCCCGGCCACGCGCCCCTGCTCCAGTGCGTGCGAGGACACCTCCATTACGACAAATTCGCAGTCCGCGTCCGCCATTCTTGCAAACAGGCTGTGAAGCTCGTAGGTATCGGGCGTGGTGAACTCGGTGTGGAGCGCCTCGTCGCCTATCATATTCTGTATGGTACCGATCAGACCGCACTTATGACCGCTTCTTTCCAACACCTGCTTGGTAATGAAGGTCGTGGAAGTCTTGCCGTTGGTTCCCGTGACGCCTATCAGCTTAAGCCTTTGCAGCGGATGCCCCATGAAGTTTTCGCACATGGCGGCGAACGCCTCTCGTGTGGACTCCACGATGAGCTGATTGTCCAGTCCCAGATCGCGCTCGCAGACAATCGCGGAGGCGCCGTTGGCGGCAGCGGCCTGAGCAAAGTCGTGCCCGTCGCTCTTGAGTCCCCTGATACAGACAAATACAATGCCATCCGAAACCTTCCGCGAATCCGAGGTGAGGTCGGTGATCTCGCAGTCGCGAAGATGACCTGTATAGCTGATGCCGTTCATTATTTCCTGAAGCCGCATTGTTTCACTCATTCCTTTGCAATATAATCCGGTTGCCGGCGAATCAGAAGGGGATGATTGTGTTATAGTATAACAGTCTATCAGTCGTTTATTCCGTCAACCGTGAAATTCACCGTGACGACGGTTCCCTCTTCCACTACGCTTCCGGCTGGTATTTCCTGAGAGACCGAGAGTCCGTCTCTGCTGTTATATCCGGTACCGGCATATCGGATGTTGAGATTCTTATCCTTGACAAGCTGCGCCACATTAGCGGGGGAAAGTCCAACCAGACCCGGAACCGTAGTTGTCGGAATCTCCTCTCCGGAATCGGTGTTCAGCACCACTGTGCAGGACTTGGGAGCGGTCTTGCCGCCGGTGGGGATCTGAGCCGTAACGGTCTCTCCGTCGCCGATGATTCTCACATGGAAGCCCTTCTTTTCCAGCTCCTCCTGCGCCTTCCGGACGTCGTTCCCCTCGACATTCGGCACAAACGTGTCCATCATCTGCTGATCCTCCTCGGAGTAGGTCGTATCCACGCCGAGATAGGGAAGCAGTTCGCTGAATATGCCGCGCACCACGGGCGCCGCAATGGAACCGCCGCTGTGTCTCTTTCCCTCCGGCTCATCGAGCATGATCAGTACCACGACCTCCGGATCGTCGATGGGGGCAATGCCGCAGAAGGAGGCGACATAGAGCTTCTTCTTGCTCTTGGTATTGGCCTGCTTCGCAATTTTTTCCGAGGTTCCCGTCTTGCCGCCAATGCGGTAGCCGGGAAGGTAAACATTATGAGCCGTACCGCCCTTGTTGGCGGTGGCTTCAAGAATGGTACGCATCTTGGCGGACGTTTCCTCGGAGATCACCTGACGTTTTACGAACTTGGCATTGCTCTTGACAATATTGCCGTCATGATCGGTAACGCAATCCACCACATACGGCTTCAGCAGATACCCGCCGTTTACCACAGCGGTCATGGCCGTTATCATCTGTATAGGGGTGAGCGTCATCGACTGACCGAACGAGCAAAGCGCAAGATCCAGCTCCGTCATGTCTTCTTCCGTGTGGAATAATCCCGCGGATTCGCCGGGGAGATCGATTCCTGTGGACGCGGTCAGACCGTACGACTTGAAATACTTGGAAAAATTGGTTTTTCCCAGACGCAGACCCAGCTCCATAAGCACCGGGTTGCAGGAATTCATCATGCCCTCAGTCAGGGTTTCGTGACCGTGGCCGTTGGTTTTGGCGCACTTGACCTTTCTCTTGCCCACCAGACGATAGCCAACGCAGGTAAACGTGTCATCCATCTTCGTCTCGCCCTCTTCGAGAGCCGACGACATGGTGATAGGCTTGAAAACCGA
This sequence comes from uncultured Eubacteriales bacterium, assembly GCA_900316495.1. Lineage (GTDB taxonomy): Bacteria > Bacillota > Clostridia > Oscillospirales > Acutalibacteraceae > RUG762. Next base: position 19,491 of record ONDC01000005.1, on the reverse strand, counting down.
TCCTGGTTCATACGCGTCGGCGACAGCCTTGTTGCGCCATTGCTCCTGCTGCGCCTCAAGTGTCGCCTTATCCTTCTCCTTCTGATCCTCTATGGCAGCGATCTTCTTGAGGGCGACCGGATCGGTAACCTCCTGGTAATTGGCGGGATCATAGTCGGGCATGGTCGCCATCGCAAGTATGGCGCCGGTATTGGCATCCATGATGATGCCCGCCGCGTGATTCTGGACATTGTTGTCCACGACAGCCTGACGGAGATACTTTTCGAGTATCGCCTGAATCTTGGCGTCGATCGTCAGGGTAATGCTGTTGCCCTCGATAGGTTTTGTGACGTTGTCATCGAAGTCAAAAGGCATCTCGCCGCCCTGGGAGTTTTTGGCAGTGATTTCCTTGCCGTCAATGCCCCGGAGGTATTTCTCGTAATAGCTTTCCAAGCCGACAGAGCCTTCGTTGTCAAAATTAGTATAGCCTATCACGTTCGCCGCAGTCGGGGTCTCATGCAAATAATAGCGGTTGGTATCCTGCTGAAGCGTGACGCCTTTGATATAGTGATATTTTTCTGAACGCTTAAGCGTGGCCTTTTCCAGCTTTACCTCTTTTATCTCACCCGGATTCTTGGCGTCCCACTCGACAGTCAGCTCCGGATACTCGCCCGCCTTGATCTTTTCGGTTAAGAATACTTTCTCCTCTTTATGTGTTTTTCCGTCCTTGTCCTTCACATCGACCTTTGTCAGATAGACGTCACGGTAAATGTAGGCGTTAAGCTTATCCTTCTGATCCTTATCCGCCTTCTTCATCACCTTGACCGTGCTGGCATTGTACTGGCTTCTCTTCAGCACCGTGTCAAAGGGCACACCAAGGATTTCAGCTATCTTCTGACAGATTATCTCGCGCTCCGTTGTGTTGTAATACTCACGAAGCTTCTTGGGCTCCATATTAACCACCCACGCGGAGGCGCTTTGCACCAGCGTTTCGCCGTTCTTATCATAGATTGACCCCCTGTTGGCAGGTATGACGGTTATTTTGAGCTGTTGTGAAGTCGCCCGCTGCTGATTCTTATCCTTCTGAAACACCATGAGCCTGAAAAGGTTGATAAAAAGAGCCAGAACAAACAGCCCAATCAAGACCGTAAGTATGGCAAACCTTGCGGAAAACCGATCCAACCTTTTATACCTTCTGTAATGCCGTGTAAAAAAGGTTTTTATTTTCTTTATCAAATTCGTACCTCCGTCATATTTCGCTTTCAAGTAAAACGAGAGTCAAGAAAAGATCTCAACTCTCACGCCAACAAAAACAGGCGATTGAATAATACCCTTTTTTACGCAAACGCCTTATAGAATGTTTATTGTATTATCAATGAAAGTATTCCCGCGCGAAACGAGGAGACGATGTTTTTTTTTGTTTGATGTCCCGACCACTCAGTCGTCAAATTCATCATCCCAGCCTACCTCAAACCATTTGGTCTGATGGCCGTCCTTTCGCTGCATGCCTAAATTTTTCGTGGCATATTCTTCTATCGCTTCATCCACAAAAATCTGGTCGCGTTTCACCACCAAGCCGGAGTAATCGCTCTGGAGATTGGCGAGAATCTGTTTCTTTTCATTGAGAGTATTTCTCAGCTCATTATTACTGGCGTTGCATCGCAGGATAAAGGAAAAGAACGCGATAAGCACGCAGAACGCAAAGCCTCCTGCAAAGAGCAGACGGACCTCGCCTGCGTCCAGCGATCTTCCCTTCTTGACAACCGGCTTGTGAGGCAGAACAGGCTTGCTTTTCTTTCGCCGGTTCAGCTTGAGTGTCATATTCGGCTGGATGCGCTTTTTCTCCGGCGCCTCCGGCTGCTGCTTTTTCTTTTCCGCCGCGCCTTCCTCATAGTGCATCTGATAGGCGTTGCTTCCGTTAAATTCTACCATGACTGTTGTCCCCCTGTTGCATTGATTTTCGTATAGATAAGTGTTTTTTTGTTCTTGGTTATGGAATCACAGCCTGACGCATGTGCGCAGCTTGCTGCTTCTGCTGCGCGGGTTGCGCTCCAGCTCCTCCTCGGAAGGCACGATCGGCTTTCTGTGGAGCAGTCTTGCTCTGGGCTTATTGCCGCAGACACACACCGGGAATTCCGGAGGGCAGGTGCAGCCCTCGCACCACTTCGCCATGGTCTGCTTAACGATTCTGTCCTCGAGGGAATGGAACGTGATGACCGAAAGCCTTCCCTCCGGCTTCAGACATTCAAAGGCGGCCTGCAGTCCTCTTTCCAGCTCGCCCAGCTCGTCGTTGACGGCGATGCGGAGCGCCTGGAATACCTTGCGCGCCGGATGACCGGCACGTCTGGCAGCCGCCGGAACCGCGCGCGAAATGATGTCCGCCAGCTCGAAAGTGGTGGACACGGGCCTGTCCTGTCTTGCTGCGCAAATCGCCTTTGCGATACGCACCGAGAATTTTTCCTCGCCGTACCTTGTGAAGATTTCGGCGAGCTGCTGCCATGTCATGGTATTGCAGAGATCGGCGGCGGTTATGCCGTCCTGACTCATGCGCATGTCGAGCGGAGCATCCTTGTGGAAGGAAAAGCCTCTCTCGGCGGTATCGACCTGATGCGACGACACGCCGATGTCCATCAGAATGCCGTCGACGGCGGCAATTCTTAGCTCTGCAAGAACCTCTGCCACCGCGCTGTATTTTGTCTGAATCACGCTGACCCTGCCGTCTCCCGAAAAACGTGCCGTCACGGCAGCAATCGCGTCGGGATCGCGGTCAAGGCAGATCAGCCTACCGTTTTCCCTCAGACGCTGCAATATGGCGGCGCTGTGATTGCCTCCGCCCGCCGTACAGTCGACGTAAACGCCGTCGGGCTTCACATCGAGAGAAGCGATCGTCTCCTCAAACAGCACCGGAATATGACTGAATTCCATGCTTCGAACCTCGCCTTCCGCACATCAGGCAAGACCCAGTGCTTCCATACATTTGAGTTCTTCCTCGGTGGTCAGCTCCTTCTCGATCTCGGCAAGCCTGTCCTCGTTCCACAGCTCGAGCCAGTTGTACATACCCACCATGCACACCTTGTCGGTGATGCCTGCTTTTTTCCTGAGATCCTCCGTCAGAAGGATACGTCCCTGCGCGTCGAAGGAAACCAGCTCGACCGAACCGAAGACCTTGCGCCGGAAGGCATCCCTGTTGATGTCGCCGCTCATAACCTTTTCCGTGAGCTTTTCAAATTCCTCGCGGTTATACAGCCTGATACAGCCCTTGACGCCGTAAAGCGCAAAAATCGAGGCGCCGAAGTCGTCCCGGTATCTGGCGGGGATGACGATCCGACCCTTGGTATCAAGATTATGTACAGCCCTGCCGATCAGCATCCGGTCCGCCCTCCTTTGCGCAAAACTCCTGTCCCTGAAAAAAATAATCCGGATTAACGGAATAAAATGCAGCCGTCCCGCATATTTATTTGACAAACGGGGAAAGCTATGGTATAATCAGAACAGAAAGCAGAAACGCGTGAGCAATCGGTAGTCTCCCAAGTGGCGTGAATAAATTCGCCGTCCAGAGTGCTTCCGCTTACTTTTTCTCGATTTTTGCCCCACTTTTATAGTTTGACTTACCACTTTTATGTTCTGAGTCCCCACCTTGCTTTAATTATAAGGTCATTCTGTTTAAATGTCAATGCATTTATTCATTTTTCCCTGAAAAAAAATTATATGTATTTCATTTTAGGCGCAAGATTATTTATTGAATAATTAATAATGAAAAAAATAACAGCCGTCTGTGTTTCTCCTGTTGTATACAGGGGCAACACAGACGGCTTGTCTGTTTAATATAAGTTATGTGAGCGCGTACGGAAAAATTACTCCTGTTCAGAATCAGACGACTGGTCTTCATTCTCGGCGTGTCTGGCGCGGTTGGCAGCCGCTCTGGTCTTGACTGCCGTGCGAAGGTTCTTGCGCGCCTGTCTGACGGTCTCAAGATTCTGGTTGACGGCGTTCTCGGTATCAAGGAGAATATTGTCGGAGAAGGTGAAGGCGCCTCTCAGAATTTCATTTGCCTGCTCCTCGGCGGCGGTAATGATCTTCTCCGCCTTTTCCTTTGCCTCCTTGAAGATTGCCTCCTGATTGACCAGCGCTCTGGCTCTCTCCTTTGCCTTATTGGTAATCTCGTCAGCCTCCTTGGTAGCGCCAGCGATGATATTGTCGCGATCGGTCATAACCGCCTTGGACTGACGGATTTCCTGGGGAAGGTTCATTCTGATCTCGTCGATGACGGAATTCAGCTCACGCGCGTCGACAATGCACTTATCGGAGCTGAAGGGCACAGCCTTCGCCCTGTCCATAATGTCATCAATGCTTGCAAGCAGTTCTTCTATGCTTCTCATAATAAATGATCTCCTTTTGTTTAATAGTTTATATAATTGGTTTTTTTACGCCGAATGATGAACAGCTCATTTCTCATCCCGCCGCGAAAGCCTTTCGCTGATCTCACGGCAGATGCATTCCGGCACAAAATCCGAAATATCTCCGCCGAACTGCGCGATGGATTTGACAAAGCTGGAGGAAAGATACATGTGCTGCGCGCCGGACGTGAGAAAAACGGTATCGATCTCCGGGTTGAGCTTGCGGTTGATGAGCGCAAGCTGGAATTCATATTCAAAGTCCGTGACCGCGCGCAGTCCCTTGACAATGGTGTGCGCACAGCGCAAACGCGCGTAATCCGCCAGAAGCCCGTCAAAGCACTCCACCTCCACATTGGGAATCCCTGACACAGCCTTCTTTATCATGTCCATCCGCTCCTTCGCGGTAAACGAAGGGTTCTTGCTCGGATTGACCAGCACGGCGACATACACCTTGTCAAACATCAGCGAGGCTCTCTGGATGATGTCAAGATGCCCAAGTGTAATGGGATCAAAGCTGCCGGGGCAAATAGCGATATTCACTCGTCATCTCCCCCATTCGTGATTGCTTTCCCCTCGGGAACACGGTAAAACGTCACCTTGATCCTGCCGTAGCGATACTGACGGTCGACGGAAAACTCTCCCACCGATTCCGGAAGCGCCTCATCGGACGGAGATTCGCAGATGATCGCGCCGCCCGGCTTCATGACCGCAGCGACCGCCGGAAGCGCGGATTGCAGAATGCCCCTGCCGTAAGGCGGGTCGAGGAACGCGAAGTCAAATTCCCGCCGTCCCGCACGGGGAGCGAGATAGGAAAGCGCGTCGCCCTGCACCACGACCGCCGCCCCGTTCAGACCGCAGGTTCTGAGATTATCCCTGACCACCGCAATCGAATCGGGCGAGCTGTCGACAAATACCGCCTCCGACGCACCGCGGCTGAGAGCCTCGATGCCCATCTGACCGCTTCCGGCAAAGAGATCGAGGATCCTGCGCCCCTCAATGTCAAACTGAATGACGCTGAAAACCGCCTCCTTGACACGGTCGGTGGTGGGTCTTACGTCATTGCCCTCCAAAGTCCGGAGACGTCTGCCTCTCGCAGTGCCTGTGATCACTCTCATCGGCAGCCATCCTTTCGCCTGCACATTACTTTGCTTCGGAAACGCCAACGCAACATGCCAAGCGTTTCTCTGAGTTATTATACAGCATATTTTTTTCGCTGTAAAGTATTTTGTATCAAATATGTCGAAACTTACAAAAGTGTAATATGTGTCCGCTGCTTTATTTGCCAAAATAGCATATTGATTTTTGGCATATTCTACAAGCACGTCAAGAAAAGCAGCCCTATCACGTCTCCGCGTCCTTTTTCTTTTTGCGCGCCTTGATATTCTCCGCCGCCGTGCGGTTCATACCCTTGACCTCGCAAAGCTCCTCGACCGACGCGTCGTAAACCGCGGAGATTTTCCTGAAACGCTTCAGAAGCTCCCGTGCGCGTGCGGGGCCGATACCCTCGATCTCGGTCAGACTGCTGCGGATAACGGATCGTCCGTGACTCGCGTGGTGATAGGTGATGGCAAAGCGATGCACCTCGTCCTGTATCGACGATACCAGCGTGAACGCCGCCCGGCTGCGGGTCAGGGAAATCTCCCTGCCGCCCGCCGCAATGGCGCGGGTTTTGTGCTTGCTGTCCTTGACCATGCCGAAGAGCGCGATGGGAAGTCCGGAGGCTTCTATCAGCGGGCGGATGGCGTTGACGTGTCCCTCGCCGCCGTCCAGAAGAATCAGGTCGGGCAGCCTTCCGAAGCCCTTGCCCTCTTCCCTGTGCCCGTAATATTCCTGAATTCTCCGGGTGATGACCTCCCGCATGGAACCGTAGTCATCCTGTCCCTCCACCGTCTTGATTTTAAATTTGCGGTAGGCGGATTTGAGCGGTCTGCCGTTTTCAAAGACCACCATGCCGGCGACGTTGTCCTCGCCCTGCGTGTTGGAAATGTCGTAGGACTCGATGTATTCCGGCGGGGAATCCAGCCCCAACAGCCTGCCCAGCTCGTCAACCGCCGCCGTGACCTCTCCGGTTCTGCCCTTCGCCTGCGCCAGATACTCGGCGGCGTTCTGGCGGCACATTTCCACAATATGCTGCTGCTCGCCCTTCTGCGGAACCGTGATGCGCACCTTCTTCCCGTGCTTATCCGCCAGCTTTTCGGTCAACATCTGCTCCAGCAGCTCCGCATCCTCCACCTCTCCGTCTACCGTCACTCTCGGCGGTACCTCGCGCATGGAGTAGTATTGCTTGATGAATTCCGAGCGGCAGAGAGACAGCTCTCCCATTGTCTCATCGATGAGGAACTGCTCCCTGTCGACCAGCCTGCCGCCACGGAACCGGAACACCTCGAAGCAGGTGCTTCCCGATCCCTGCGCAAGGGCGATTACGTCCTGCTCCTCCACCGAGGTCATGATGACCTTCTGCTTGTCGCTCATCTTGCGGAGGGCGTTGATCCTGTCGCGAAGGCGGGCTGCCTTTTCAAATTCCAGCCGCTCGGCGCACTCGTTCATGCGCTCGGTGAGTCGGGTGATGGAAGTATTGGTGCCGCCCTTGAGGAAATCCCGCGCTTCGCTGACGGCTTCATCGTAGATCTCCTTTTTCAGCCTTCCCCGGCAGGGGGCAAGGCACAGCCCGATGGAATAATTCAGGCAGGGTCTTCCCTTGCCGATGTCGCGGGGGAAGCTGCGGCGGCAGGTGGGAATTTTGAAGATCTTGCAAGCCTCGTCCACCGACTGCCGGACGGCAAAGCTGCCCGTGTAGGGGCCGAGGTATTCCGCGCCGTCGTCCTCCGCCTTTTTGGCCTCGATAATGCGGGGGTATTCCTCGTTGGTTATCTTGATATAATGGTAGCCCTTATCGTCCTTGAGCAGGATATTGTACTTGGGCTTGTGCAGCTTGATCAGGCTGCATTCCAGCACCAGCGCCTCGTATTCGGTGTCGGTGATGATGTATTCAAAATGATCGACGTTCTCCACCATGCGCCGCACCTTTTCGGCGTGTCCCTCCTGGGAGCCGAAGTACTGGCTGACGCGGTTTTTGAGCGCCTTCGCCTTGCCTATATAAATTATCCTGTCGCGTTTGTCGCGCATGATGTACACGCCCGGCAGCAGCGGCAGCTTCATCGACTTGCTTCTCAGCTCGCCGAGCTTGGGATTTTCGTTGTAGATGGTCAATGCTTCTGTTCACCCCAATTGTTTTATGAATAGTATTCTATCACCTTTCCCGCGCGATTGAAACAGGAAAATATTAAATAATGTTGAAATTTCATCAGTCGTTCTTGACATCAAAAGACAATGATAATAAAATAGAAAAAAAGGGGAGAACGAAATTGAACGACAAATCATCCGCAAAGGTGTATACAGCCATCGCGGGCATCGTGATTCTGCTGATCATCAACGCGTTTATAGCAAAATATTTCACCAACCCATTCAACGTCAACGACGGAATAGACATGGACAACCTTGCCAGATACACCGTCAGCAAGACCAACCTGATGTACGACGACATACCGGCGGTAAGCGTTTCGGAGGGAGACGCTGCCGCTACCTCCGAAGGAAAGCTCCTTTACCCGGACTTTCCCTATTTCATCGAGGTGGACAAGACCAATCAGGTCATCACGGTCTTTACCACCAGCTCCACAGGCAGATATGACAAGCCCGTGCGGGTCATGCTCTGCTCCACCGCGCAGAATCCCAAAAAGTTTCCCGCGGGATACTGGAAGCTGAAAAAAGACCGCACCTCTGCCAGCAACGTCTGGCGCACCATGATGAGCCACGGCGCTCCGCTTTACGCCCAGTACGCCACGCAGATTACCGGGCATTTTCTCTTCCATTCGGTTCCCTATTCCGACACGAAAAAGAGCGCCCTTGATCAGAAACGATTTGCCGCGCTTGGCTCGCCGGATTCCGGCGGCTGCATACGGCTTACCGTGGAAAATGCCAAGTGGATCAACGAAAATTGCAAGGCCGGCACAACGGTGCATATCACCGAAAACAAGAAGAACCCCTCGCTCACCAAGGCATTGAAGGAGCAGATGCCGAAGCCCGACGCTTCCGGCTGGGATCCCACCGACCCGGATCCGAATAATCCCAATTACCACCCGCAGTACACCGAGGAGACGCCCGAAACCGAGGGGTATCTGGTGGACAACCGGGGGCTGGATAAGATCAAATACAGTGCTGAAATCTGGAATCCCAATCAATTCGTCTCATGACCGTCAAAACCTCTCTGCACAGCCATCGCCGCCGTGCAGAGAGGTTCTTTCTATTTATATTTCCGGAATTCCGAAGGCGTCTGATTGCAGTGCTTCTTGAAGGTGCGGTTGAAATAGGAAATATTGTTGAAGCCGGTCTCATACGCCACCTCGATGATCGGCTTGTCGGTGGAGCGAAGCAGTCCCATCGCCTTGGTCATGCGGTACTCTATGACATAGTCAATGCACGACATGCCGGTGACGTTACGAAAGAGCCGCGAAAGTCCCGTCTCACTGAGATTAACCAGCTCGGCAAGCCCCGCGAGGGTAATGTTGTCCATATAATTTTCCGAGATGTAATCCACCACCCGACGCACAATGCGGACGTCATTGCCCTCCGGCGGCTCTGCCTTTATTTCAAGATAGCCGTAACGCAGCAGCTTGAACATCAGATCATTGATCAGGCTTTTCAGCTTTAGCTCAAAGAATTTATTCTGTTCAAAATAAGTGTCAAAAAGCGAAACGGCGACAGATCTGAATTCATCGTAATGCTCTGATTGATAGCGGATGACGCAGTAGTCATTGCACTTTCTTCCGATGACCGGCAAAAAATACTTCGACGCGCAGACGTCAACTGTATGATTCATGATCATATCCAGTGAAATCAGGTACGTCGCGGCTAAGAAATAGTCGTCCTCCTTGACCAGACGGAAGGAATGAAGCACCCACGGCATGATCACAAGAATGTCCCCGAACTCGAGATCGATTTCATCGCCCGCAATGACATACTGGCATTTGCCGCAGTCGTTGAGCACCATTTCTATTTCCTCGTGACAGTGCAGGGGGAACGACGAGAACAGCGTCGGCATCATGGTACCATAAATAACAAAGGGCAGAAGCACATCGCCGTGTCTCTTTTTTTCGATATAGCCCGAAATCTCCTTATCCGCGGGATACATAAGCCTACCTCCTCCACGAATGCTCATATAGTACAAGGTCAAAAAAAGCCGTCTTTTGAAAAAGTCAATCTCTTAAAAAAGCCCGATTCATTTTTCACTAAACTTTACTAACATTTCCATCGTAATCCTATCAAAATATTTAAGAATAATTTGAATTAAAGACATTTTGCCTTAATAATTCTGTTTTTACAAAAGCAAGGCAAAAAGAAAAGGCAATGCTCCGATTCAACCAGTGCCGGATAATGCAAGAAACCGAAAAAATACTGCTTGTATATCATTCTAAATTGATTATAATATGATTGTAAGCTTAAGTCAATAGTTTTTGATAAATTTATTTTCTATTTTATAAAAGTTTTTAGAGGTTATATCCAATAGGCTGCTTTTGGCTTTTCTCTTTGAAAGGAATAATACTGTATGAGCAGACCAAACGCTTTAAAATCAGTCGGATCAAAAGCAGCTTCCGTTGATGTGGTAAATACATCGGTATTCAAGCTGGCCTGGCCGATATTTGTGCAGGCGCTGCTTTCGATGCTGTTAGGTTATGCCGACACGCTCATGCTGAGCGGCTACGATCAGACTGCCGTCGGCGCTATTGGCAACGCGAACCAGATTTTAGGCTTTCTCACGCTCGCCTTCACCGTCATTTCCAGCGCAAGCGGCGTCGTGGTGGCGCAGTATCTCGGCGCGGGGCAGAGGGAAAAGATCAGTCAGATCTACACCGTCTGCGTCAGCTTCAACCTTGTGCTGAGTCTGATCATCAGCGCGATCGTTTTTCTTGGGAGCGACGCGCTTATGCGCCTGCTGCACACGCCCGCCGAGATGATGGACGACGCGCGCAGCTATATGCGCATCGTCGGCGGCTTTCTCTTTGTTCACGCGGTGCTTGACACGATGTCCCGGATATTCCAGAGCAACGGCAAGACGGTCTTTGGCATGGTCATTTCGCTGGGAATGAACGTCATCAACGTCGCCGGCAATTTTCTCTTTCTCTACGGACCACTCAGGTCGCTCGGTCTGGGGGCGTCCGGCGTCGCGGTTTCCACCACCTTCAGCCGTATTGTCGGTCTGATGGCAGCGTTTGTTTTCTTCGCGGTATTCATCGACGGTCACATTTCGGTCAGATTCCTGAAGCCGTTCCCCAAGGATATTCTAAAGACCCTGCTGCGGCTGGGCATTCCCACAGCGGGGGAGAATATTTCCTATAATATCTCCCAGCTGTTTGTCACAGGGTTTGTCAACACCCTCGGCATCGTCGCCATCAACACGAAGATCTACGCCAATATTCTGAGCAATTTTGCCTATCTTTATTCGCTCTCGGTCGCCATGGCCACCACCATTATCGTCGGTCACGCCGTCGGCGCGGGAAATGACGACTTTGCCTATAGACGGGTCAACAAAACCATGCGCAGCGCGCTCGTGGTGTGCGTATGTATCGCCTGCCTGAATTTTCTGCTCAGCCCCTTCACGCTCGGACTGTTTACCGCCAACGCGGAGATCGCGGGAATCGGGGCGCCAATCGTCTCGCTCGGGCGAATGGTGCTGTTTGTCGGCATCTTCCTTGAATTCGGCAGAACCAGCAACCTTGTCATTATCAACAGTCTGAAAGCCTCCGGAGACGTAAAATTTCCCACTCTTCTTGGCATTGCCGCCATGTGGAGTTGCACGGTGGTAGGCGGATACCTCCTTGGCATCGTGTGCGGCTTCGGTCTGGTCGGCATTTGGATCGCCATGGCGGCGGATGAAATAGTCCGCGGCATCGTGGTCGCTGTGCGCTGGAAACGTGGCACATGGCGCGGAAAGAGCGTGGTTCAGAAGCAGAAGCAAGCGGCTGAGGACGTTCCTGACGCCGGACAGATTTGACTTTTCCTTAAGAAATCGGGTTTCCCTCCAATTTACCGGTTTCTTAAATCACATAAACAGTCTCAATATCTCGTAAAGCCGTACAGCGCCGTGCCTTGTTCAAAAGCACAGCGCTGTACGGCTTTATATTCTGTACGGATAGGCTCTTACTTTGAAATTCTTCTGGTGGTGTATTTCAACGCCCCGACGCTGATTCCATAGCACACAATGATAAAGGACAGCAATATCAGCCACACAATCCAGAGATGTTTGGGCGTGGACTTGTAGATTCCCTCAAATTCTCTGAACGGGAACTGAAAATCCGGGAATTTGTCGTCGATTTTAGAAGGAAGATCGTGACTGTTGAGATCGGCAATGCTTCCCATGGCAGCCATTCCCCACTTGCTGATGGTAAGGCTGGCAATCTTATTCGCCGCGCTGCTCAGATCAAACAGCACGCCGGAAAGAACCAACTGAACGATCAGTACAAGCGGCATGATCGTCATTGCCACAACCGGCGTGGATACGGCGGAGGAAATGACAAGCGCGAGCGCGTCGGACGCATAGATGACCAAAAACACCGTCACAAGGTAATCCATAAACGAAAATCCGAATATAACGCCGTCACCGGGGAAGTCGATTTTGATCCAGCAGATGATCATAATGATAATGCTCTGCAGCAGGCACAGGGCAAACTGGAACGCGAAGTGAGCCGCTATGTAAGACGAAGCATAAAGACCCTTGTCAAGCTCATCCTTCACGATGTCATTCTTCTCACGGCACACCAGCTGAATGGAATTGAATATGCCGATCCAGATGCACGCCGAAACAATGGAGAAGAAGCCGAATTTGGTATCCTCGTAGGTTTTGAACATATCCTCGCCTGTGATCCACACGACCACGCCTGCAATCGCCACACCCAATATGATGGAGATCAGACTGTCACGCTGCTGTGTGCGGTAGAACTTGCGCGCATAAACCCAAATCTGTGTAAAGCCCATTATCAATTCCTGCCTCCGTAAGTCTTGTATTTGTGAATGAATTCGTCCGGGCGTTCATTCAGCACGCGTGTGATGTCTATGATATTCTTCACCTCAAAAAACTTCATCGCCTCCGGGAGAGAGCCGAGAAAAGCCAGCTGTCCCACGTCGTTGCTTCCCTTGGCAAGCACGACAACCTTGCTGTAGATCTTTTCCGGCTCCGGATAGGACGCGTAGTTGTGAGAGATCAGCATGATGATCTTTCCGTTGTTGGCGAGCTTTTTCAGCGTCATCATCAGATCGTAGCCGGTCGCGGGATCCAAGCCCGAATCGGGTTCGTCAAGGAAGAAAATCTCAGGCTCCGCCACCATCTCGTTGGCAATCGCGGCTCGTCGCTGCTCGCCGCCCGACAGACTCTTGACGCGCACACCGTCCTCCGCCTTTTTTCTCAGACCGAGAATCTGGAGATTGCTCAGTACAAACTCCCGTCTGTACGGCGCCTTGATACGCGGATTGCGGATGATCACCGTATCGGTGATGACGTCGATCAGCCTTTCCTCCTTGCGAATGGCGAGCGTCTGGGGTACATACGCCATCATATCCTTGATGCTTTTTCCCGAATCGTCGCCGGAATCCACCTCCACGCTGCCCTTGATGCTGTATTTGCCCAGCACGGAATTGACAAGCGTGGTTTTTCCCGCGCCGGAGCCGCCCAAAATCAGAACAAAATCGCCTTTTTCTATCTCAAGATGAACATTCTGAAGCAGCGTTTTTTTCTTGACGGCGCCGCCGACGCTTGTCTCCTGAATATCAATGAGAAGTCCGACACTCTTTATCTGATTGACGTTGTAAATCAGCACGCCTTCCAGCACGAAGATCAGCGTGTCGCAGATCTTGATGACATTGCGGTCATAAAGCGGCGCGCTGCCTGTTACTTCACGGTTATTCAGGTAGACTCTGTTCCGGCTTCCGCGGGTAGCAATGAAGTATTGCTGTGTCTGCGCGTTGAAGGAAATAACGGCGTGTTCGCTGGAAATGTACGATTTATGGAGCGCGATTCCGCTTTCATCTCCCCTGCCGATCACGATTGACTTGAAGGGATCGAGCGGTTTTTTGATCCATGTACTGCCCTGATCGTAGCTGGTAGAATAAATGATCGTGATCGCCTCGGGATGAGGATCATTCAGCGTAGGTCGGTCGATGCGAAGTATATCTCCGTCAGTGAGCTTCATAGGCACCGAATCCTTGCCCGGCTCCTGTCTGATCCTGACTCCGTTCAGATATGTACCGTTGCGGCTGTGCTTATCTGTGTAATAGAAATTACCGTTAAAAAAGGTAAATTCGCCATGCAATCTTGAGACAATAGGCGATTTGAGGAGAATGTCGGCCTTATTCTTTTCGCTCTCCCTGCCGATTGTCATGTTGCTTTTCAGATAAACGATCCGAACGTCGTCTGTTTTCTTTCCGACAATGATCAGCGTTGCCGGTTGTACCTTTGCACTGTAATCAACTGTTGGCATGTATTACTCACCTTCACAATAGTATCGCTGCAGCAGAATAGTTGTCCATGTGGTTACCCCTGCCATTTTTCACGACCTCTTCGGTCATCAGATCAAGCCACTCCTGCGCCGAATGGGATTTTTTCAGCAGCCTTATCATTTTCTTCTCGTCGATCCATTCCCAGAAGCCGTCCGAACAAAGCAAAAACGCCTGCCGTTCCTCGCGCCTGACAGGAATATCTATCACATATTTGACAGACTCGTACCTTGTGCCAAGCACGCGAAGCAGCTTGTTCCTGTCCTCATGTCCTCTGATCTGCTTCTCCTTCAGCTTGCCGGCGTTGACAAGCATCTGGGGAACGCTGTGATCCAGCGTGCGGGTCATGAGCCTGTTTTTCCGGAAATAGTAAAGGCGTGAATCGCCGATATAGCCCCATCTGACAGAATCCCCGCTCACCGCCAGCAATACGGCGGTGGTTTTGTAGGAGGATAAATCCGAATCCTTTTCCTGCCTTTCAAACAGGCGCGCCTGCGCTTCCTCCAGGACGGTTTCGATCAGAGCGCCCGTTTTTTCAAATCCGCATTGTCCGCCGTCCAGAATATCCCGTGCCGCTTCGGTCACAATGCCCGAAGCAACCTCGCCGTGACCGTGGCCTCCGAGTCCGTCCGCAAGGACAAATAGCCAGTTGCCGCCACATTCGACAGCGGCGACAGCATCCTCATTGACCTGACGTTCCCCCTTTTCTGAAACGATCGCATAATCCAAAATGCCAATCCCCTCCTTTATAAAGCCGGTAGAATATTAGTATAAACCATATACCTTCCAAATTGCAAGCATATTTTAAAAAAATAGGTGCGTTAAAAAATCAGAGTGTCGCAATAAACCGCAGGAAGGCAGCTCTTCCCGCGTCGTCACGCTTGAACACGCCGGCGTCCTCCAGCACATGCGTGAACACGCGCCCGACCTCCTCCTCCAGCACCGTGCGCACCAGTTCACGGGATCTGCCTCTGAGCAGCGGCGCGAAATCGGCAGCCCATTCTGCGTGCTTGGCAATCTGTTCATTGGAAGCAATCTCCCCGCCGTCGGCAATGTATTCCTCAAGCAGATCCAGTTCCTTCTGAAGCCTTGAAGGCAGCACCGCCAGACCCATGACCTCGATCAGACCGATATTCTCCTTCTTGATGTGATGCCACTGGGCATGAGGATGATACAGCCCCATCGGATGCTCGTCCGTGGTCAGGTTGTTGCGAAGGCACAGGTCTATCTCGTAATCCTGCCCTCTGCGGCGGGCAATCGGCGTAATCGTATTGTGGGGGACTCCCTCCGTTTCGGCAAAGATCATCGCCTCACGGTCGGTGTATGCTCTCCATTTTGCGAGGATGTGAGCCGACAGCTCCGTCAGCCTTTCGGGGTCGGCGCCTCTCAGCCGGATGACCGACAACGGCCATTTGACGATACCCGCGGCGACGTCGGCATATCCCTCTATCTCAAAGCTCCGCTCCATCTCCGCCTTTTCCATGGCAAAGGTATAGCGTCCGCCCTGAAAATGATCGTGACTGAGGATCGAGCCGCCCACAATCGGCAGATCGGCATTGGAGCCGACAAAGTAATGCGGGAACTGCCGTACGAAATCAAACAGCCGCGCAAACGCGTTCCGGTCTATCTTCATGGGAATATGCCTGCTGTTGAACACAATGCAGTGCTCATTGTAATAGACGTAGGGCGAATACTGGAAAAACCAGCTTTCACCGCACAGATCGAGCGGGACAATGCGGTGGTTCGACCTGCCTGGATGTCCGATCCTTCCGGCATAGCCCTCGTTCTCCATGCAGAGCTGGCACAGCGGGTACGAGGTTGACCGGCTCTTCCCCGCGGCGGCGATGTCACGCGGATCTTTTTCCGGCTTGGAAAGGTTGATCGTAATGTCCAGCTCGCCGTACTCACTCTCAAATTTCCACTTGCGGTCGCGTGCAATGCGGTCGCGGCGGATGTAATTCGTGTCGCAGCTGAATTGATAGAAGCGGTTCGTCGCTTCCTCCGGCGATTTTTCATACAGCTCACGGAACCCGCGTATGACCTGCGAGGGACGCGGCATGACGCAGTTCATCAGCTTTGCGTCAAAGATGTCCCTGTTTTCGGTGGAATCGGCAATGATGCCCTTCCGCGCGGCAGCGTCGCAAAGCTCCCCGAGTATGGCGTGCAGCTCGCGCCTTTCCTCCGTTGCGGAAGTCTCATAGCCGTCCTCCGCCATAGCGGCAAGCAGCATATTCCGTGAATATACCGCTTCGCACGGCTCGATTAATTTTTTGTCGATAGCGTATTGAATCAGTTGATCGATTGCACTGTACAACATCTGATGAATACCTCCTTAATGTTAATGCATCATACGATTGACTGCCCGAACCGGAACGCCTCCGTCAGATTCTCCTCCGTGACCCTTCCCTTCTCCCTCGCGCCGCGAATCAGCACCGTTCCGGCGTCTTCAAGGTGAAAGAAATTCAGTATCAGCCGATACTGCGTGAGAATGGCGTCAAACAGCTCCGGCAGCTCCGCCGCTCCGACCAGTATGAGTCCGAGTCTTTGGATGGGGAAGCGGTTTCTCATGGGCGTGTGAAGCCTGTCGATAACTGCCTTCAGCTGCGCGCTGACTCCGTAAAAGTAGACGGGAGAAGCGATGATCAGTGTGTCGGCTTCGCAGAGCATTTCATACACCCGCGTCATGTCATCCTCCCGGAAGCACCTGTTCCCCTCACGTGCAAAACAGGTGTTGCACCCGATACAAGGGGCAATATCACAATCGCAAACCCGTATGGCTTCGACCTCGTGCTTCTCCCCTACGCCTCTCACAAAAGCATCCACTAACAGATCGGTGTTGCCGTCCTTTCTCGGACTGCCCGACAAAATGATGATCCTGCTCATGGCCGCGTCATCTCCTTTATTGTATGTCATGCATACTGACCGCTCCGTCCCACGGCTTCACGTTGTAAACGGCGCATTCAAAACCGAATTCCTCCCGATAGGCGGCCTTTATCCGGTTGGAGAATTCGCCCTCGCTCCCCCGCTTCACTAAATTGACCGTGCAGCCGCCAAAGCCGCCGCCCGTCATCCTTGCGCCGTAGACAAAGGGCATATTCCACGCGGTTTCAGCGAGGAAGTCAAGCTCATCGCAGGACACCTCGTAGTCATCCCTCAATGAGATATGCGACTCCTTCATCAGTCTGCCGAATTCCTCAATGCTTCCGTTCTGAAGGAACGCCGCCGCCTCTGTGGCGCGGATATTCTCGCTGACGGCGTGCCTTGCCCTTCTCCGGCAGGTTTCATCGGCAATGCTGTCCGACAGCTTGCGGAATTCCTCATTGTTCAGGGAGCAGAGCGAGGGGATTTTTTTTACCTCGCAGAGGTTGGCAAGCGCCGTCTCACACTCCCTCCGTCGGGTATTGTACGCGGAGGAAGCGAGAGAGTGCTTGACGCCTGAATTCACAACCACGACCGAGACGCGGTCGGTATCTACAGGCGCATATACAACGTCAAGGGTATATGTATCGAGCAGCAGCGCATGATCCTTCCTTCCCATCGCGCTGGCAAACTGATCCATAATGCCGCAGTTGACGCCGATGAAGCGATTTTCGGCAAACTGCCCGAATACCGCGTTCTGCTGGGGCGTGACGGAAATGTTCCAAAGCTCGCACAGCGCTCTTCCGATCAGCACCTCCAGCGCCGCCGAGGAGGAAAGCCCCGCGCCGTCGGGCAGATTGCCCTTGATCAGGAAATCCGCGCCGGATCCGGGGGAATAGCCGAACTGACGGAACGTCCGTATTACAGCCATCGGATAATCCGTCCATTTGCCGCTGCGGACAGTCTCGTCCGCCGAGCGCTGCGACACTCCGTCGGACGGAAAATTCGCCGAGTAAAAGCCGAATCTCCCGTCCGTTCTGGGCGCCGCCATACACTCCGTTCCGAGGTCGATCGCGCACGGGAACACACGACCGCCGTTGTAATCCGTATGCTCGCCGATCAGATTCACCCTTCCCGGCGCGAAGCAATGCACCGTGTGCCTGCGCCCGAAAACCGCGAGAAAATCGCTGCCTGATAAAAGACGCACAAAAATCCCTCCCATTTAGTTTGTAATTATATTATAAATGATGAATTCCTCTAAATCAATAGAGAATCATCCAATTATCACAAAATTCATTATATTTCTGTCACTCCTTTGATCAAGAAATCATATGATGTAGTACATAGAATATCAAATCAAAGGAGTGTTGAAAGAATCTTATGAGAAGAAGATACTATGTTCCCGGCAGAAATCATATCATATATTCATCCTATTCCTCCGATGACGCCGGGGAGGAGCAGACGCTGCAGCAGCGTGGGTGCACCTGCTGTCCGAGACCGCCTTACCCTGTTCCGGGACCTCCCGGACCTCCTGGTCCGGTGGGTCCGCGAGGACCGGTCGGACCTCGCGGACCTCAGGGACCGTTCGGGCCGCAGGGGCCTCAGGGCGAGCAGGGTCCAGAAGGTTCGCAGGGGCCTCAGGGCGAGCAGGGCCCAGAAGGTCCGCAGGGGCCTCAGGGCGAGCAGGGGGTCCAGAAGGTCCGCAGGGTGCGCAGGGTGAGCAGGGTTCCGAAGGTCCGCAGGGGCCTCAGGGTGAGCAAGGTCCAGAAGGTTCGCAGGGGCCTCAGGGTGAGCAAGGTCCAGAAGGTCCGCAGGGTCCGCAGGGCGAACCCGGTAGAATATTCAGCTTTGCCGATTTCTTTGCGGTGAACACAGAAGAAGAAACTGTCAATCTCAGCCCCGGAGAGGATTACCCGCTCCCGGACAACGGACCGACAGAAGGGGGCATCTCAAGAATTGACGAAACCTCGTTCAATCTGGCAGAGACCGGCAGTTATCTCGTCATGTTCCATGTTACCACAATCCAGACGCCCAAGCTCGGACTCACGCTGAACGGGGAAATACTGGACTACACCATCGCGGGTCGTCCATCGGGCGGCTCTGAAATAGTGGGAATGACCGTTGTGACAACGGCTCAGGAGAACGCTGTGCTGACACTCCGCTATCCGGAGGGCGAAAACGGCGGCGAAACTGTCACCGCTGACAATCCGACACTCAACACCACTTCTCACCTTGTAATCGTCCGGATCAACTGACAATCCGCAATCATAAGCAATCAATGGGGCAGGAGGATACTACCTCTCGCCCCACCACCATGCGGATTGTTTGTTGTTTAACACACGGCGATTCAAAGGGTAATATCTCATTCGTCAGGATTCGAGCATGTCTCCAAAATCTGACAGTGGTTGGAAAAGTGCATCGGACTTCGTTTTGTTACGCTTATCGAACTCGCAAACCCGTCCACTTTACCACGCCCTATATGCAGTTTCTTTTCGTCAGAACGAGGTTTTTCCCATAGTGGTACTTCTACCACCATTTCCGGATTCCTTCAGATTCCGTCTCACGACGGACATCCATGACTTTGGCTAACAGTTCCTACTATCAAGTCCGGACTGGTATTTCATCGCCAAGTCATTGTGTCCATGCCAGGCGCACCAACAAAAAACCTCTTTTGCCCCGGCTTCAGCCGCAGCAGGCAAAAGAGGTTTCTTTG
>ONDC01000012.1 GCA_900316495.1 uncultured Eubacteriales bacterium | reverse complement strand
ATTGATATTGATAATCGGCTGAACGTATTGTATAATTATAATATGTTCAGCCGAGTTTGACAGGAGTGAAAAAATTATGATGAATTTTCTTGCTGAAAATATCGGAACGATCATTGTATGCCTTATCCTTTTGGCTATAGTGGCGCTTGCCGTCCGCCATCTTGTCGTAAACAAGAAGAAGGGCAAGACGTCCTGCGGCTGCGGCTGCGCGAATTGTCCCTCCGCGGGCATCTGCCACGGGGCTAAAAAGTAGACCGTCCGTCACCATCATTTCGCACGGGCGGGAAATGGGTGGAAAGATTTTTTGAAATGGTATTGACAATCCCATCCATTTGTATTAGTATAAACATATGAACAATTAATCATATGTTTATACGGTCAACTTCAGATTTCACCATTATTTCAGAGGAGGCATTGTCTTTGGATAAATTTCTGGAAATACACGATCTGGTCAAATACTACGGCAGCGGCGAGAGCCGGGTCAAGGTGCTGCAGGGCATCACCGCCGGGGTGGAAAAGGGGCATATCTGCGTGGTTTTAGGCTCTTCCGGCTGCGGCAAGTCCACGCTGCTCAACATCATCGGCGGCATTGAAAAGCCGGACGGCGGCTACGTCAGCATCGGCGGCGAAAAGCTCGCCGACATGAGCGAGAGGAAGCTCACTCAGTACCGCCGCAAGCATCTGGGCTATGTCTTTCAGTTCTACAACCTGATACCAAATCTCACCGTCCGCGAGAATATCGAGGTCGGCGCGTATTTAGGGAGCAACACTCTCGACGTGGACGAGCTGATGAAAACCCTCGGGCTGTGGGAGCATCGCAACAAAATCCCCAACCAGCTCTCCGGCGGCCAGCAGCAGCGCACCGCCATCGGCAGGGCAATCGTCAAGAACCCGGACATCCTTCTCTGCGACGAACCGACCGGCGCGCTCGATTACAAGACCTCCAAGGAGCTTCTCAAGCTGCTGGAGGAGCTGAACCAGAAGTACGGGAATACCATTGTCATTGTCACCCACAACGACGCGATCAAGAACATGGCGGATCAGATCATCAAGCTGCGCGACGGCATGGTGCGCAAGGATTACAGGAACGAGCAGAAGATCGCCGCCGCAGATCTTGAATGGTAACGCGGAGGTGCATCTCTTTATGAACAAACCCAAAAAGGTGAGGAATCCCCTCCGCAAAAGGCTGTTCCGCGAGCTGCTGCACGACTTCGGCAAATACGTCGTGATATTTACCTTTATCTTCGCCACGATTGCGATGGTGGCTGGCTTTCTGGTCTCCGACATCAGCCTGAAAACCGCGTATGACGAGAGCTTTGAAGAATACAACGTCGAGGACGGACACTTTACGCTGCTGACCCCGGCGGAGGACGGATTCTTTGACGGCATGGAGCGGTATTACAAGGTGAAGGTCTACGAGAATTTCTACGCCGACCGCGAAGCCGACGACGGCGACGCCGTGCGCGTGTACCGTCTGCGGAAGGACGTCAACCGCACCGCGCTCTGGGAGGGCGACTATCCCTCCGGTATGGGCGAAATTGCCATTGACCGCCTTTACGCGGAAAACAACGGCTATTCCGTCGGCGATACCATGATCATCGAGGGCAGACGCTTCAGGGTGTCCGGTCTGGTGGCGCTCACGGATTACAGCGCCCTTTTCAAGAACAACACCGACATGATGTTTGACGCAAAGCAATTCACCGTCGCGCTGCTCTCCGACATTGATTTCGACGTGATTCAGCCCGGCGAGATGAAATACTGCTATAGCTGGACGAACGACGACCGCGCGCTCTCCGCCGACGAATGCAAGCAGAAGGCGGAGGATATTATGGATTGGCTGTCGGGAAGAGCGATTCTCACCGACTTCCTCCGCCGCGCCGACAATCAGGCCATTCAGTTTACCGGCGCCGACATGGGCGGCGACAAGGCGCTCATCACCACGCTGCTGTATGTGGTCATGGCGGTCATGGCGTTCATCTTCGCCGTCACCACCTCAAACACCATCGAGCAGGAGGCAGCCGTCATCGGCACGCTCCGCGCCTCGGGCTACAGCCGCGGCGAACTGCTGCGCCACTACATCGCGCTGCCTATTATCGTTTCCATGATCGCCGCCGTGCTGGGCAACCTCGCCGGTTACACGGTGCTGAAGAAGTATTTTGCATCGCTTTACCTGCACAGCTATTCCCTCACGCCCTACCACACGGTGTGGAGCGCCGAGGCGTTCTGGCTGACAACGGTCATTCCGCTGGTGATACTGGTGACGGTGAATCTCCTTGTCGTCAGCCGCAAGCTGCGACTCTCGCCGCTGCGGTTCCTCCGCCGTGACCTGAGCAGACGCGGCAGGAAGCGTGTCATGCATCTCTCTCACAGACTCCGCTTTCTCTCCCGCTTCCGTCTGCGGGTGATCTTCCAGAACGTCCCGTCCTACCTCACGCTGTTCCTCGGCATTTTCTTTGCCAATCTGCTGCTTCTCTTCGGCATCATGATGGCGCCGCTGCTCGACAACTTCCGCGAAACGGTGATGGACAGCAAGATCGCCAATTACCAGTATATTTTAAAAGCGCCGGTCTCCACGAGCGACGCCGACGCGGAGCAGTATTGCCTGAACGAGCTGCTCGACAAGCCCTCCAAGGAGGAGGTCATGGTCTACGGCATTTCTCCGGACAGCGGGTATTTCAGGAATATCTCCGAAAAGTCCGTTCCCGCAGGCGACGAAATCCTGATTTCCGAGGGCTACAGCGAGAAATACGGCTACCTGCCCGGCGACGAGGTCACGCTCAAGGAAAAATTCAGCAGCAAAAGCTATTCCTTCCGGGTGAAGGAAATCGTGCATTATCCCGCGTCGCTGGCGGTGTTTATGAACGACGACCTGTTCCGCAGAACCTTCGACAAGGACGACGATGACTTCACGGGCTATCTCACCGACCGCAGGCTCACCGACGTAAAGGACGCGTATATCGCCTCGGTCATCACCGAGCATGACTTAGTGGTGATCGCCGACCAGCTCGACGACAGCATGGGGCTTGTCTTCCCCATCATTGGCGGCTTTGCGACGCTGCTGTATATGCTGATGATCTATATGCTCAGCAAGCTGATTCTGGAAAAGAACGCTAAGTCGATTTCCATGACCAAGATTCTCGGCTACAGCGGACGCGAAACGGGCAGGCTCTATATTTCCCCGACCGCGTGGGTCGTGATGATCTCGCTTGTCGTCACCCTGCCGCTTGCCGCTATCGCCATGAGGTATATCTACAACTACTATATGCTGCAGATGAAGGGCTGGCTGACCTTCTTCATCGCCCCGGCGACGTATGCCAGAATGCTTCTCATAGGCGTCGTCTCCTACTTCGTCGTGAGCGCGGTGCAATACCTCCGCATCCGCCGCATTCCCATGGAGCAGGCACTCAAAAACAACGAATAAACCGTTTTCAACAAGGCGGCGCAAACCATCCGTGTGGATTGCGCCGCCTTGATTCCGTTCCCGGCGCTCCTCCTTGCCGCCCGCTCGCGCTTACGACAGGCATTTCAGAAAAAAAGCAATGGCTCTTCGCAATTCCGGAGCGCAATATGCATATTTTTTCTTGATTTGTTCCCCTCTTTATGGTAAGATTTAAGCAAGACACATTGGATGTCAGTTACAGGAAGTATGATCGATCACAAAAACAAATCAAGGAGGCAACAAAATGAATATTGCAGCTGAATTCAACGACAACATATGCGTTCTCAGACCTCAGGGGAGAATCGACACTCTCACCGCTCCCGAGGTGGAGACAGCCGTCACTGAAAACGCGGCAAAATGCGGAAGGCTCGTTTTAGATATGGCGGAGGTGGACTACGTTTCGTCGGCGGGGATCCGCGTGATCGTCCGCGCCTATCAGGTGATGGGAAAGGACGGCTTCTCCCTCAGGAACGTGTCGAAGAACGTCATGCAGCTTCTGAAAATGACCGGCTTCGACAAGGTGCTTTGCTTTGAATAAACACGGGGAGTGATGGCTTTATGAGTGAATTAACGAGACGCATCGAACAAATCATTCTGCTGCGACCTGATGACGTCGTTTTCGAGGATCCTGCCGCAGGCAGCGCCTTCACCTTCCGACAATTCGGGGAGACCGCCCGCAAGATCGCGGCGGAGCTTGTCGCGGCGGGCGTGGGCAAGGGCGACTTTGTCACGGTCGAGCTGCCAAGGGGGAAGGAGTTTATCGCCGCGCTTTACGCCGTGTGGCTGATTGGCGCGGCGTATGTTCCGCTGTCCCCGACCTACCCGGAGGAACGGTTGTCCTTTATCCGCTGCGACTGCGGCGCGAAGGCTGCCGTCAATGAGAAGCTCCTGCGCTGCGCGGCGAACCGTTCCCCGCTCGAGGGCACAGCCGACGCGGAGGACGACGCGCCCGCGCTGGTCATCTACACCTCCGGCTCCACCGGAAAGCCCAAGGGCGTGCTGCATTCCCACCGCAGCGTCAGCGACGCGGTGCTGCGCTTCAATGAGTATTTCCGCCTGCCGGAGGGCAGCAGAACCGCGCTGGCGGCGCCCTTTACCTTCGTCGTGTCGGTGCATGACATTTTCCTCCCGCTCAGCGAGGGACTGACCGGCGTGATCATGCCGTCGGAAACCATGCGCGACCCGGTGCTGCTGGCGGACTTTATTCAGGCGCATCAGATCAACCATCTCTTCATCAGCCCCAAAATGCTCAGAGTGTTCACACCCAAGGGACATTCCCTCCGGAGCGTCTACACCGGCAGCGAGCGCGTTTCCGATACTTTTTCCGACGAATTCGCGCTGACGGTGATGTACGGACAGTCGGAATCCGCCGGCGCGCTTGCCTTCCGGGTGGATCGGGCATACGACAATACTCCCATCGGCAAGCCTATCGGCAGCGAGAGGGTGTATATTCTGGACGACGAGGGAAATCCCGCCAAGGAGGGCGAGCTTTGCCTGGCGGGTTGCTTTGCTTCGGAATACCTTCATCTCCCGGAGCAGAGCGCGAAAACCTTCGTTCCCAACCCCTTCGCGGAGCAGGACGGCTTCCCGCGTATGCTGCGCACCGGCGACATCGTCAGGGAACTGACGGACGGCAACATCCTCTTCCTCAACCGACGCGACTGGATGGTCAAGATCAACGGTCAGCGCGTCGAGCCGGGCGAGATTGAAACCGTCATCAAGGAGACGGACGGCATTCTCGACGCGGCGGTCAAGGATTTTAAGAACCAGTTCGGACAGGTATATCTCGCCGCCTATTACGTGGAGAAGGAGCCGCTCGACCCGGAGCAGCTGCGGCGCGGGATGGCACGCAGGCTCCCGCCCTACATGATCCCCGCCTTCTTCACCCGGCTGGAACAGCTCCCCGTCAACGCCAACGGCAAATTGGATAGAGGCGCGCTGCCGGCGCCCGAAGCCGGCCGCTTCAAGACCGACTTCGCCCCGCCGGAAACCGACATGCAGCGGGCGCTCTGCCGTGCGTTTGAAGCCGTGCTGTCGGTGGAGCATATCGGCATTGACGACGATTTCTTCGCCCTCGGCGGCGACTCCATCAAATGTGCGATGGTCGCGGCGGAATGCTCGCTCTACAAAATTTCCACAGGCGATATTTTCTCCGGAAGGACTCCCCGCATGATCGAGCGCCTGCTGATTCAGAGAGCGTCCCGCAGCGCCATTGTCAAAAAAACCTCCCGTCCGAGGATGTATCCCCTCACCCCTTTCGAGCGCGGCATGTACCTTGAGCAGAAGCTCGACGAAAATTCCACGGTCTATAACCTCAACGTGGCGGCGATCATCGGCGGTGCGGACGCGGAGAAGGTCAGGGCGGCTCTGAATGAAGTGTTCCGTGCGCACGAGGCGTTCCACTCCTTCTACAGCGAACAGAACGGACTTCCCGTTCGCGTGCTGACCGACAGACTGCCCGAAATTGAGGAAAAAACGGCGGACAGCCGCGACGAAGTCATCCGCCTGATCGACAGCTACGCCGTCCCCTTCCATCTGGACAGCGGGATTCCGGTGCGCCCCGTGCTGTACACCCTGCCGGACGGCACGGTGATACTGCATATGGCGGTTCACCATATCGCCTTTGACGGCGGCTCTGCCAAGACCTTCCTCCGGGAGCTTGCCGACGCGCTGCAGGGGAAGGCGGTCAATCCGCCGGAGCTTGACCTTTCCGATCTTTACGACGTCGACAACGAGGAAAAAAGGGCGGAGGGACTGGAATTCTATCGGCAGCAGTTCTCCGACGGCGTGCCGGTCTGCGATATGCCGCTGCGGGGCAAGCGCCCGAAGCTCCACCCGCTCTCCGACCGCATAGCTTCCCGGACGCTCGGAGAAGAGAAGCTCAGGGAGATAGATAACGCGGCGCGGTTCTACGGGGTCACGGAATTCGAGCTGATTTTTGCCGCCGTCGCCATGACGCTCGGCAAATACACCTGCTCCGAGGATGTGGTGTTAGGCATTCCCACCAATATGCGCCCCGCGGGATGCGACGACATGATCGGCATGTTCGTCAATACCGCCCCCGTGCGCGTGAAGCCCGTGCGGAACCAGCCGCTTAAGGAATTCGTCAAGGCGGCGAGCCAAGCGGTGCGCGGCGCGACCTACGGCGCGTCCCTCCCCTTCGAGGACGTGGTGGCGGAATTCGTCAGGCAACGCGACGAGAGCCGCAATCCCATGTTCGACGTGAGTCTCAATTACATGTGGTTCCCGCCCGCTGTGCGGGAAAACGGCGTCTCGGTGGAGCTTTACGTCCCGCTGCAGCGAATGGGCAGGGATGTCGGCATTGTCATCCGCCGGAGCGGGGATTCCATGCGGCTCATGCTGCAATATGCCTCCGAGCTGTTCGACAGCACCGTGATGGACAACTTCGCGCATCAGATCACCCACACCCTCTCCCTTCTGACCGGCCTGAACGCCGCCACGGTGAGGGACGCGCTGACGATGCCGAGAAAACAGATGAAGGTGTTGACCACCTACAGCGCGGCGGGGGAATCGGGGCAGGAATTCTCGCTGCTTCACAGGATGTTCGAGCATGCCGCCTCGCTTTCGCCCGATAAGACCGCGCTGATCGCCTGTGACGAAACCCTCACCTTCCGCGAGCTGGACGAGAGGGCAAACATGGTCGCCCATCATCTGATCGAACGCGGTATCAGGGTCGGGGACAGCGTGGCGCTGCTGCTTCCCAGAAGGGCGTATTTCTTCGCCTGTCTCTTCGGCGTGAACAAGGCGGGCGCTGCATTCATTCCCTGCGATCCGCAGTACCCGCCGGACAGAATCAACCACATCATCTCCGACAGCGACGCGTCCTTCATCATCACGACCGCCGACAAACTGTGCGATTATCCGCCGGAGAAGGCGATCGACGTGGCGGAGCTTCTGGACGGCAGCAGTCGGCAGGCGCCCGACGTTCCCATGAGCGGCGACGAGTTAGCCTACATGATCTACACCTCCGGCTCGACCGGCAAGCCGAAGGGCGTTATGCTGCGTCACTGTGGCATCTGCAATTATCTCACCGACCATCCGGTGAATACCGTGATTCACAATATCGTAAACAGAATTCACACCTACATTTCGGTGACAACGGTCTCCTTCGACATGTCCTTCAAGGAGCATACCGCCGCCCTCTGCAACGGTAAGACCCTCATCTTCGCCGCAGAGGACGAGATGAACGACCCGAGAGCGCTTGCGGAGCTGATGGAAAAGCATGGCGCGGACTGCATCAACGCCACGCCCTCCCGCTTCGCGCAGTACATGGAATACGCGCCCTTCCGCGCGGCGCTGGCAAAATGCCGGCTGATTCTCTGCGGCGGAGAAGCATATCCGCTGTCGCTCAGGGACAGCATCCGCGCGTGTGCCACCGACGCGCTCATCCTCAACACCTACGGTCCGACGGAGATCACCGTATCCTCCAACGCGGCGGTGCTCAATCACGCGGAATCCATTTCCATCGGCAGACCGCTGCTCAATTACATTGAATACATCGTGGACAAATTCGGCGACCTTGCGCCCTTCGGCGTGACGGGCGAGCTGTACATCGGCGGCATCGGCGTGGCAAAGGGCTATAAGAACCTCCCCGAAAAGACCGCCGCCGCTTTCATAGAATACCGCGGCATCAGAATGTACCGCTCCGGCGACTACGCGAAGTGGGACAAGGAGGGCAACGTCATCATCCTCGGCCGACTGGACAATCAGGTCAAACTGCGCGGACTGCGCATCGAGTTGGGCGAGATCGAGGGACTGATGGCGGCGCAGCCGGGCATGAAGAAGGTCGCCGTCGTCATCCGCAAGCTCAATGGACAGGACAATCTCTGCGCCTATTTCACGGCGGATCATCAGGTGGACGTGGACGCGCTTCGGGAAGAGCTGAAAAAGCACCTCACTCACTACATGGTGCCGACCGCCTACCTCCAGATGAACGAGCTGCCCATGACCGCCAACGGCAAGACCGACGTCCGCCACCTGCCTGACCCTGTTCCGGTGTCGCTAAGAGAGTACGTCGCCCCCGCCAACGAGACGGAGGAATTCTTCTGCGAATCCTTCCGGAAGGCGCTTCATGCGGACAGAGTCGGCGCGACCGACAGTTTCTTTGAGATCGGCGGCACGTCGCTCATTGTCACCTCCGTGGTGCTGGACGCAACGGAGCACGGCTTTGCCATCACCTACGGCGACGTGTTCAGACATCCGACGCCGAGGGCGCTCGCGCAGCTCTTCGGCAAGGAGGAAATACAGGAAAACGCCGCACTCTTTGATTTTGCCGGTTACGATTATTCCGCCATCAACCGTCTGCTGAAGAGCAATACCGTCGATTCCTTCCGCAAGGGAACCATGCGTCCGCTCGGCAACGTCCTCATCACCGGCAGTACGGGCTATATGGGGGCGCACCTGCTGGCGCAGTACCTCACAGAGGAAAGCGGAACCGCCTTCTGCATGCTGCGGAAGGGCAGCTTCGACAGCGTGGCGGATCGTCTGCGGAATATGATGTACTACTATTTTGACGACCGCTTTGAGAAAGAACTCAACACACGCGTGAAGGTCTTTGAGGGCGATGTCACGGATTACCGGTGCTTTGCGCCATTGGAAAACGAGCCTGTCGACACGGTGTTCAACTGCGCCGCCAACGTCAAGCATTTCTCCAGCGGCACCGACATCGAGGACATCAACGTCGGCGGCGTGACCAACTGCGTCAGGCTGTGCGAAAAGCGCGGCGCGCGGCTGATTCACTTCTCCACCATCTCCGTCGCCGGAACCGCGGAGGATATGAACGCGCTGTCCGGACATTCGCTCGACGAGCAGACGCTCTACTTCGGGCAGACGCTGGACAACCAATACACGTCCTCCAAACTGATGGGAGAGCGAGTTGCCCTGGAAGCCGCCGCCGAAAGGGGGCTGGACGTGAAGGTCATCCGCGTCGGCACGCTCGCCGCGAGGGAATCGGACGGTGAATTCCAGATCAACTTCCTCACCAACAACTTCATGGGAAGGCTGCGCTCCTACAACCTGCTGGGTTGCTTCCCCTATGGCATGATCGAGAATCAGGTGTGCATGGGACCGATCGACACCTCCTGCCGAGCCTTTCTGCTGCTGGCACGCACGCCGCGTGAATGCTGCCTTTTCAACGCCGTCAACAACCACACTCTCCCGCTCGGGGACATCATACGCCGCATGAATCTCCAAGGCATGCACATCCGCTTTGTTGACAGCGAGGAATTTGCCGCCGCCCTCGCCGAGGCGCAGAAGGAGCCCGAAAAGGCGGCGATCCTCTCCAGCATGACCGCCTACATGAATATCGGACACGGCAGGGACGTCGCCGTTCTTCCGGCGGAATCCCACTACACCACGCAGATTCTGGCGCGGATGGGCTTCTTCTGGAACGCCAGCAACGAAAAGTACGTGGACGATTTCATCAGTATGCTGCAGGGATTCCGCTTCTTCGCCAGTGACAATCTGAACAGGTAGAAGGATATGACAATGCATCAGATCAAGAAATGGATCGGAAAGAGACTGCTTCCGAAGGAGCGGTCGGTTTTCTGGAGCACAACGCTGCTTCTGCTAACGGTGCTGTTTCTGGCAAATACGCTGATACTGCTGACCATATACCATTATGAATCCGATAACACACTGAAGCGCTACCAGGAGGAAATCAGGAGCGAGGCTGCTCTGGCGCGGAGTCTGACAGAGCGCTTCGACCTCTCCCGGAGGGAGGACGCGGAGGAATGCAGCGCGCTTCTTGGCACGCTGTGCAGAAGGCTGGATGTCCGGTATATGTACATCCTGAAAATTGACCGAAAGGCACGCAGCGAAACCTATCTTGCCATCGGCACGCAGACCGACTGGACGGAGACCGACGTCAGCGCGAGGGACATCGGCGACAAGGTGACGGGCATGGTCAACCGCGAGCAGCTGGCGGCTCTGCGCGGCGACACGGTGAACAACATTGTCCACGAATCCAACGAGTACGGCGACGACCTGATCTGTTATCTTCCGAGGGACACGGCAGAATATCCCGATCAGATCATCGGGGCGGAAAAGGCGTTCACCGCCATCAACGACCAATTTCAGCGTCGCTTCCGCCAGTCCGCGCTTCTGACCACATTCCTGACCGCCATCACCGTTCTTGGCTTCGCGCTGATCCTGTATTATCGTGTGTCGCTCCCCGCCGGCAGAATCAGCCGGAAAATGAAGGGCTTCGTCAACGAGCGGGAAAGTGGCTTTGAAAAGCTGCAGGAGAACGGAAGCACCGAATTTCACGACATCGCAAGATCCTTCAATCAGATGGCGGAGGACATCGACCGCTATATCAAGCAGCTTGGCGACCTGAACCGTGAAAAGCACACAAGGGAGGCGGAGCTGAACATCGCAAGAACCATTCAGCTTGGGCTGCTTCCACCCGATTCCTTCACGGCGGGAAATACCCGCGTCCGCGCCTTCATGCAGCCGGCAAGGGAGGTCGGCGGCGACCTGTACGACTACCGCATAAGGGAAAACGGGACAATTTGTCTGGCAGTTGCCGATGTTTCGGGCAAGGGCGTTTCGGCGGCGCTCTTCATGTCCCGCGCCGTGACGCTGCTGGGTCAGTACGCCTTGCAGGCCATGACCCCGGCGGAGGCGGTGACGTCATTCAACCGTACCCTCGCCGACAACAATCCCAACGGACTCTTCATCACCGCCTTTGTCGCTGTCTTTGACCCGCTCACCGGACGGCTGACCTATACCAATGCCGGACACAACCCGCCCTACGTCCTCTCCGACCGACTGATCGCGCTTGAGGACGCGCACGGCATGGCGGCAGGCATCTTCCCCGAAGCGGCATATGAAGAAGCCTCAGTCACGCTCCGCCCCGGCGACGCGTTCTTTGTCTACACCGACGGCATTAACGAAGCCGAGAACAGAGATGGCGCGTTCTACGGCACGGAGGCGCTGGAACAGTTGCTACGGCGGCACGGGGGTGACAGGGAGCAGCTCCTTTCCGACCTGCGGGAGAGCATCAATGCCTTCGCGGACGGCGCGGTGCAGAGCGACGACATGACGGCGCTTCTGCTTACATATCAAGGCGGCTACCACCGGGAGCTGACGCTCGACTGCGACACGCGGGGACTTTTGCAGATCAACGAGGCAATCGACGGCATCCCCGGCATTCCGGACGATCTGAAAGACGATCTCAGGCTGATGGCGGAGGAGATCTACGTCAATCAGTGTTCCTACGCCTATGAGGGCGAAAACGGAGAAATTCTCGTGAAAATAGAAGCGTCGGACAAGGTGGAAATGACCTTCACCGACAGCGGCATAGCCTTCGACCCGACAAAGGAGGTTCCCTCCATAGAGGATTACGACTTTGAGCATTCCGTCGGAGGTCTGGGACGTTTCATCGTCTTCAGTATGGCGGACGACTATTGCTACCGGTACGAGAACGGAAGGAATATTCTGAAAATCGTCAAGGCAATCGCTCCGAAGGTGTAGAATAAGGGCGGACAAAGGCTGTCCGGAGATCAGGTCTTCCGGGTCAGTGACATGCCTGACCGACCCGCCAAAAAACCCCCGCTTTCTTCCCGGAACAGCGTCAAGCGCCGGAAAGAAAGCGGGGGTTTGCCATCCTCATCTTGCTCCTATTACTTGAACGGCGTGAAAAATTCCTCACCGCTCCTGACAGGGATCTCATAGCTTGCGCCGGTTTTGTCCCCTGCGTTTTTCAGCGTAATTCTGAGGGTTCTTGCGTCATCCTCACGCTGTCTTTCAAATAATTCAGGCTCCCCGTCACGGTTGTAATCGAATTCCACGCGATATTGGGAGATGGTGCGGAAAACAAACACATTGCCATACCGGGCGGCGTCCTCATCTCCCTCCTCGGCTTCTCCGAGCGTCACACTGACCGACTCGGTGATAAACGGGTCGGCACAGTCAACCGAAATTTCGTTTTCCGTGTACAACCTGTCGTCCCCGGCATTGACGACGATCACGGTGTAATCATAGGTAAATCGAGCGCTGCCTTTTCCCTCCTCGTTTGTCATCTCACCTATTCCCGGGCGGGAGAAGGTCATGGAATAAATGCCCTTCTCACCCGATTGCTTTTCCTTGATCCAATCGCGTTGGGACAGGGTGAGTTCGGCGGCGTCCGAGGACGTGACGTACACCGGCTCCACGTCCATCTGACAGCTAAATCCGTAAAGCTCCTGCATTTCGGAGTCAGCCGAGAAATCGAAAAAGAAAAGTGACACGGCTGCGACAATGATCAGAGCCACCGGCACCGTCAGAATGGCAATGACCGCGATCAGCAAGCCCTTGTTAGAGGTCTGCTCAACGACAGGCGGGGCAAACTCGCCGCCGCCGGTGATCTCCGCGCCGCACTGGGGACAGAGCTTCCATTCGGGACGGAGCGCCATGCCGCATCTGCCGCAGCTTGCCGCGAGCTTCTGTCCGCATGCCGGACAGGAGACAAAGCTCTGCTGCACCTCGCCGCCACATTTCGGACAGCTGAGCCTGACATGCTCCCTGCGTATGACAAGATAGATGATGAGTCCGATAAAGCCCGGTGCAAACACCGCCAACAGCGTCCACAGCAGCGGATCCATCCCCCTTGCCTTCGCGTCGCGGTAGACAAAAACACCGATGATCACCGGCACTGCGACGACAAGAAGGATGAAAAAAAGCATGATGAAAAAAACAGAAAATCCGATTGACATAGAAAAAACACTCCTTTATTTCAGTTCATTTTTCTGCGCAAAAAAGCTGTTCCTCTTGACAATGAGAAGCACCGCGCTGAAAAGGAAGCCCAGCGACATGGCGATTCCTATCGCGTTGAGAAACGCTCCGTATGACGCAAACGACTCTCTCAGCTGCGCGAGCAGGCGTCTGGCGGCTGGAGAAAAGCCCTTCTCCAGCTCCGGAAGCAGCGAAAGGATGAAGTAGCAGAGAATCCCAAGAGTCGTCGTCACCGAGAACCACACGGCGATTGTCACCGCCTGTACCTGCCGCCTGCTCCTGCGCCGCTCCGCCTCCATCCGCAGACGGAAGATATTGACCACAGGCGGCTGAAGGGCGGCTGTTTCCTCCTCGTTTTCGGCAAGAGACAACAGACTTTTCTCCATCGCCTCATCGGGATTCAAGAACGGTTCAGCCATCGGAAAGCACTCCTTTCAATAGTTTTCTTGCCCGGTGAAGTCGGTACTTGACCGTCCCCTCGGGGATTTTCAGGATGCGGGAGAGTTCCCTGACGTCATACCCCCTGAAATAATGCAGGATAACGACCGTTCCGTACGCTTCGGGAAGCCCGCGCACCGCCTCCCATAGCTCCGCGTCCTCCTGCGCGTCCGGAAGGGAAGAAACCGCGCTTTCGCAGGCTTCTCCGTCGTCCGGCGCGGCGATGAGGCGCTCGAATTTCCTGCGTCGCAGGCTGTCGCGGAAGCAGTTGACGCAGATCGCCGTCAGCCATGGCTCAAAGGGCTGCAAGGGGTCATATCGTCCGATGCCGGTGCATACGCGGAGCCAGGTCTCCTGATAAAGATCGTCCGCGTCGTATCTGTTACCGCACAGCTTGATACAGAGTCCGTAGAGCCGTCTGCCGTACTGCGCGATCTTTTCCTCCAGACCGTCAGACATCTTCCCTCACTCCCTTCCACATTACCTTACATTAACATATACGCACCAAAACCGCAAGAGGTTGGGAGAGGGAAAAAGAATTTTTTCTCTCTCAACGGAATCGGCAATTTCAGGTTGATTTACACGCTCAGGTGTGGTAAAATGAGGGAAACAGGCAATCGAGCAATTGACAGGGGATGCGTTTGGACAAGATGGACAAATTTGAGGTATTAGAGCATTATTTCGGCTATCAGACCTTCCGCGAGGGGCAGGAGCCGATCATCGACCGTCTTCTTTCGGGCGGCGACGCGGTGGGCATCATGCCCACCGGCGCGGGCAAATCCATTTGCTATCAGGTGCCGGCATTAATGATGGAAGGGATCACGCTGGTGATCTCCCCGCTCATCTCTCTGATGAAGGATCAGGTGGGCGCGCTGGTACAATCGGGCGTGAGCGCCGCCTTCATCAACAGCACCCTCACTCCGCGTCAGAGCGATCTCGCGCTTTACCGCGCTTCCAACGGCTTCTACAAGATCATCTATGTGGCCCCCGAACGTCTCACCGCGCCCTCCTTCCTCGATTTTGCCATGAACGCGGACGTCTCGATGGTGATCGTGGACGAGGCGCACTGTGTCTCCCAGTGGGGACAGAATTTCCGCCCCAGCTATCTGAAAATCGCGGAGTTCATCCAATCGCTGAAAAAGCGCCCTGTCGCCGGCGCGTTCACCGCCACCGCCACCCAGAAGGTCAGAGATGACATCGTGAGCCTTCTGGGGCTGCAGTCCCCGATGGTGACCGCCACCGGCTTTGACCGCCCGAATCTGTACTTTGAGGTGGTCAGACCGAAGGACAAATTCACCGCGCTGACCTCCTTCCTCTCGCTCAACCGTAGCAAAAGCGGCATCATCTACTGCGCCACCCGCAAATTGGTGGAGGAGGTGTGCGACCGCCTGACGGAGGAGGGCTGGAGCGTCGGAAGGTACCACGCCGGCATGAGCGACGCGGAACGCAACAGCGCGCAGGAGCTGTTTATCCGGGACGAACGCCCGCTGATCGTGGCGACCAACGCCTTCGGCATGGGCATTGACAAGTCCAACGTCTCCTTCGTCGTGCATTACAACATGCCAAAGAACATGGAGAGCTACTATCAGGAGGCGGGACGCGCCGGACGCGACGGGCAGCCCGCCGAATGCATTCTGCTTTACAGCGGCCGGGACGTGAGGATCAATCAGTTTCTCATCGAAAAATCCTTCGAGGAAAACACCGAGCTGGACGAGGCGACCGCCGAAGCGCTCAAGTCAAACGAGCTGGAGCTGCTGAAGCAGATGACCTTCTATTGCAACGCGAAATACTGCCTCCGGAAATTCATTCTGAAATACTTCGGGGAGCATCCCGACTTTGAGAACTGCGGCAACTGCTCCAACTGCACGCAGGCACATACGGACGCCGAGGCAAAGGACGTCACCACCGAAGCGCAGAAAATTCTCTCCTGCATCAAGCGCATGAACGAAGCCCAGAACCGCTGGGTGATCATCGACATCCTGCGCGGCACGCTCAACAACCGCGTGGAGCTTTGCGGCGGGAACCGGCAGTCCACCTTCGGCATCATGAATACCTTTTCGTCACGCGAGATCGACAGAATCATCGAATCCATGATCTCCGACAAATATATCGCGGAATCCCCCGACGGCCTTCTCCGCTGGGGAAACGCGGCGCGGGGCGTGATCTACAGCGGCATGCGTGTCACGGTCAGGGAACAGACCGCATCGGACGGCACGGCGCGCAAAGAGGATACCGTCGGACGAAGCGCCGACCCCGAGCTGCTTGCCCGGCTGCGCGCACTGCGAGCCAAGGTGGCGTCGTTGAAGGGCGTTCCCCCCTACATCATCTTCACGGAGGCGTCGCTGCGCGATATGGCGGAGAAAATGCCGACCAACGAGGCGCAGTTCCGTTCGCTGTACGGCGTGGGCAGCGTGAAGACCGAGAAATTCGGGCGGCAGTTCATGGACGAGATCGCACAGTTCATGGACGAGAAGGGCACTACGCCGCAGCGGGTGAATCCCCCTGCTTATCCGAAAAAAAGCCGTCCGGGGCCGCGCACGCGCATTGCCCCTCCCCCCGTCAAACCGTCAATAAGCCTGAGCCGGGACGCGGACGGGAATTATATTCTTCCGCCCGGAGTGGACGGCGGGCTATTTGCCGACCTGCAAACGCTGCGCGCCGATCTCGCCTCCGATTTTTGCATACAGACGCAGTCCCTCGCCTCCGCCGACGCTCTCGCGCAGCTCTGCGCCGATAAGCCACTGACACTCGAAGAATTGCGGAAAATGGGCATTCTCCCGCCAATTACCGTCGAATACTGCGGCAGGGACATTGTCGTCGCCATCAGGAAGCATCTTTCCGCCCAGGGCGAAGTTGTCCGGGAGCCACGCGATTTTGAGAGCTGTCCCGACGAAGCGCTGCTCACGCAATTAAAAAAGCTGCGCGACGAAATTGCCAAGAAGGTTCACACGCCCCGCAACCGCATCATCAGCGACCCGACGCTCGTCAGAATGAGCGGAGTCAAGCCCGTCACCCGCTTTCAGCTCATGGAAAGACTGCACATCGGACATTCCAAATGCCTTGTCTACGGCAGGATATTCCTTCAGGCTGTGCGGCAATACACGGGCGACGAATCGCAGCCGGACGGCTTCGAGGGCGCGCCGCAGGCGGACGAGGAGCTGTTCCTCCGGCTGGCGGAGCTGCGGCACGAATTTGCCCGCAAAGCGGGAAAAACCGATCTCACGGTCATGAGCGACTACACCCTTTTTGACATCTGCGTCAAGCGCCCCATGAACGAGGAGGATTTCCGCACCATTTATGGCATCGGCGAATTCAAGTCCCGGAAATACGCGGCAGCGTTTATCGAAGCGGTCAAAGAATACACGCAAAAGGAAACGTGAACACCATGCGCTATACCATAACACTTCCTCCGCTTGTCCCGCCCGAGGAACGATTCATGCGGCTTGCCATCGAACAGGCGAAGCTGTCCGCACAGGAGGGCGAGGTGCCGGTCGGCGCGGTGATCGTGAAGGACGGCGAGGTGATCGCCACCGGACGCAACCGCCGCGAAGGGGAGAAAAACGCCCTCGCCCACGCCGAGCTGAAAGCCATCGGGGACGCCTGCCGGATCCTTGGCGGCTGGCGGCTGTGGCAATGCGAGTTGTACGTAACGCTCGAACCGTGTCCCATGTGTACGGGCGCAATCATCAATTCCCGCCTGCGCCGCGTGATATACGGGGCTTCGGACAAAAAGGCAGGCTCCTGCGGATCGGTAATCAATCTCTTCGACCTGCCCTACAATCACCGTCCCGCCTTGATCGCGGGATTCATGGGTGAGGAAT
Source organism: uncultured Eubacteriales bacterium (assembly GCA_900316495.1). GTDB lineage: Bacteria > Bacillota > Clostridia > Oscillospirales > Acutalibacteraceae > RUG762. Next base: position 12,431 of record ONDC01000012.1, on the reverse strand, counting down.
GCGGACGGCTGCTGACAGATTTTTTCCGGGAAATGAGAAGCAGAAGAAAGGAAGGAACCACATGAATATTCTGGAAACATGGAAAAACAAGATCATTTTCGGCTATTATCATCATCCCGCGTTTATCCGTCCGGAGAGGGAGGACGCCGGTTTCTCCGTGCGGCTCTTTGCCAACGGTACGCTCCTTTATCAGACCTATTGTCTGAATGTCAAGTGCGAACCGACCATCCTTGCGTCCGGCAGGGCAACGCTCTCCGAGGTCTCGGTGAGCAGGATCACCCGTATTCTGGCGGGCTACGCCAGGGAAATCGACGCGCTTCCCGAATACACCAACAACGGCTCCTGCGACGGCGCATTTTACGATTTTGTGTTCAGCGGCAAATTCGTCAGCACACTGAACATACAGCGGACGGATTTTGCCGAGGTCATGCAGGAGCATCCCATGTACTACGAAAAATACCGCTTCGATATGGCGGACGAAAATCTCATCTTGGACGTTTTCACCAAAATTGCGGATGTGATCAAGCAGGACGGCGTGCTTCTGTATCTTCATCACCTGGAGGCAGGAAATGAAAAAATCTATTGATATTTTCACCCTATGTATGGTATAATGCTTTTTGTAAACATAAATCCGGAAGGAGTTTCTCAAATAAAATGATAAACGCGAAACAAAACGGCGATACGCTCACGGTCTTTCTCACCGGGCGTATTTCCTCCGTCAACGCGGCGGACGTTGAAAACGAAATAAACGCGGCCATCTCGCCTCAGACGTATAAAGAACTGGCGTTGGACTGTTCCGGACTGGAATATCTGTCGAGCGCGGGGCTGAGAATCGTGCTGCGCCTACGCAAATCGCACGCTGCCTTCAAGGTGATCAACGTCTCCACGGAGATATACGAGTTATTTGAAATGACCGGGTTCACCCAGATGATGGACGTGCAGAAGGCCTGCCGCGAGCTTTCGGTGGAGGGCTGCGAAGTCATCGGCGAGGGCGCGAACGGCAGGGTCTACCGCATTGACCCCGAGACCATCGTCAAGGTGTATGAAAGCTCCGAATCCCTCGAGGACATCCAACGGGAGCGCGAGCTGGCGCGTAAGGCGTTTATCAAGGGCATCCCGACCGCGATCTCCTTCGACGTGGTGAGGGTCGGCGACAGCTATGGCTCCGTCTTTGAGCTGCTCAACGCGGAATCCTTCGCCAATATCCTCATCCGCGACCCCGGCAGGCTCGACGAGCTGGCGGGGCTATTCGCGGGACTTCTGAGAAAAATACATGCCACCGAATTCGCCCCCGGCGAGCTGCCCGAAGCAAAATCCGTGACGCTCAGGCGCATTGAGATTCTGAAGCCCTTTCTTCCGGCGGCGGATTTCGAGAAGCTCGTCTCGCTTGTCTCCGCGATTCCCGATAATTATCACATGATACACGGCGATTATCATGTCAAGAACATCATGCTGCAGGGCGGCGAGGCCATGCTGATCGATATGGACACCGTCTGTGTCGGCAATCCTGTCTTTGAATTAGGGCACATGTACAATTCTCTCCTTGGCTACAGCGACGTGGTACGCGACAACGTTCTGGGTTTCCTTGGCATTCCCTACGAGACAGCGGAGGCCTTCTGGAACAGGGCGCTGCGGGACTATCTCGGCACGGACGACGAGGACGTGTTCCGCTCCGTCGAGAAAAAGGCGAAGATCATCGGCTATTCCCGCGTGATGAACCGCTTCATCCGTCACGGCTGCATGGACACGCCACGCAGCAAGGCGGAGATCGAGAACTGCCAACGGCAGTTTGCCCGGCTCCTGCCGGAGGTGGACGAGTTAGCGCTCTGAAAACCGGGACAAATGATGACAGGAAAGGGGGCGCGCCATGACCTCAAAGGAATCCACGCAGGAATATACAGAGTGTATTCTCGCAAGCGGGAAAGCGGAGATTGTCAACAAAAAGAACCTGATCGGCTTTTGCCATTATGCCGAGCATAAGGGCTACATCACCCGCGCCGTCCTGAAAACACACGACTGCGACAGCAAGAAGTGTCACTATCTCGAAAGATTTGAGGATCACCCCTTCTGGGTCGAAAGGAAACGGCAGAAGGATCACAGAAAAAACAACAAGCTGATGGCGAAAAACACGGCCAAAAAAAGAGAAAAAAAGGAAGAGGCATACAAGGCGATTGCGATACAGCTGGCCAAAAAGCTGCACTACCGCATGGAGATTGTCAGCGTCAGGAAGGACGGCAGCGAGGACAGATACATCGTCTTTTACATCTCGCCCCATTCCTTTGACGACCGGTCGTATTTTTCCGGAATCGAAGCCGGATTGGAACGCAGCATTCACCGTCCTGTTGAGCTTCGACACATCAAAGAAGCCGACGGCAGCTATGCGGTTATGTAAAAATACTCAAAGCCACATTCACCAGAGAATGCTCTGTGATGAATGTGGCTTTGTTGGTTTCAGTTTCTTATTCTTTTTCCACAGCCTTCTCGATGTCGTCGGCGGCGGATTCCATCCAGTCGCCCTCAAACAGCTCGATGAGGCCGTTGTCACAGTTGCCTGCAAGCACCGGGTCGAGGGGGAGCTTGGCAAGCACCTTCATGCCGTATTCTGCGGCGACCGCGTCGGTCTTGCTCTCGCCGAATACGCTGATTCTCCTGCCGCAGTCGGGACACTCGACATAGCTCATGTTTTCCACAATGCCCAAAATCGGAATATCCATCAGCTTCGCCATATTGACCGCCTTGGAGACGATCATGGAGACGAGCTCCTGCGGGGAGGTGACAATAACAATGCCGTCCAGCGGCAGCGACTGGAACACCGTCAGCGGCACGTCGCCGGTTCCGGGAGGCATATCCACAAACATGTAATCCACGTCCTTCCAGATGACGTCCGTCCAGAACTGCTTGACGGTTCCGGCGATGACCGGACCGCGCCAGACCACCGGGTCGGTCTCGTTTTCCAGAAGCAGGTTGACCGAGATCATCTGAATGCCGGTCTTGGTGACGGCGGGAATGATATACTGCTCGGTGCCGTGCGCCTTTTCCTTTATGCCGAACGCCTTGGGAATGGAGGGGCCGGTCACATCCGCGTCTAAAATGGCGGTTCTGAAGCCGCGGCGGGTGAAGGTGACGGCAAGCAGAGACGTAACGAGGGATTTGCCCACGCCTCCCTTGCCGCTGACCACGCCAATAACCTTCCGGACGCTGCTCAGGTCGTTGAGCTTCTCCAGGAAGTCCTCTTTGGAGGGCTGGCGGCTGGAACAGTTCGCCGAGCATGTGCTGCAATCGTGTGTACATTCACTCATAGTTGAAACTCTCCTAAAAACATGATAGTAAAAGTATTTTACCACATTGTGATAAAAATATCAATAGCAATCTGAAGAAAACGCAAGGCAGCCCCCCGCTTCGCATGCAAAACAAGAGGACTGCCCTGCTGAAGCAAAGCATTACATTTTCTCGTGGGCGGAACGGGCAATCACGTCAAGCTGCTGTTCGCGGGTGAGGTCGATGAACTTGACCGCGTAGCCCGATACGCGGATGGTGAAGTTGGCGTACTCCGGCTTTTCGGGATGCTCCATGCAGTCCCGCAGCTTGTCGATGCCGAACACGTTGACGTTCAGATGATGCGCGCCCTTGTCGAAGTAACCGTCCAGCACATGCCAGAGGTTGTTGACCCGCTCGCTCTCGGTATGTCCAAGTGCGTCGGGGCTGATGGTCTGGGTGTTGGAAATGCCGTCGAGGGCGTATTCATAGGGCAGCTTGGCGACGGAATTCAGAGAGGCAAGCAGACCGTTCTTCTCCGCGCCGTAGGCGGGATTCGCGCCGGGCGCAAAGGGGGTGAACGCCTTGCGTCCGTCGGGGGTTGCGCCGGTCGCCTTGCCGTACACCACGTTGGAGGTAATGGTGAGAATGGAGGTGGTCGGCTCGGAATCGCGGTAGGTGTGGCAGCCCTTGACCTTGTTCATGAAGGTTTTCAGCAGCCAGACGGCAATTTCATCGGCGCGGTCGTCGTCGTTGCCGTATCGGGGGAAGTCGCCCTCGATCTCGTAATCCACAATAAGGCCTTCCTCGTCCCGGATCGGCTTTACCTTTGCATACTTTATGGCACAGAGAGAATCCACCACGTGCGAGAAGCCGGCGATTCCCGTGGCAAAGGTGCGGCGCACGTCGGTGTCGATGAGCGCCATTTCCGCCGCCTCATAATAATACTTGTCGTGCATATAGTGAATCAGGTTGAGGGTGTTGACATACAGCTCCACCAGCCAGTCCATCATCGCGTCGAATTTGGCGATCACGTCGTCATAATCCAGCACATCGCCGGTGACGGGGATGGTCTGCGGTCCCACCTGTTCGCGGGTTCCCGCGTCCACGCCGCCGTTGAGGGCGTAGAGCAGGCATTTGGCGAGGTTCGCCCTCGCGCCGAAGAATTGCATTTCCTTGCCGGTCTGGGTGGCGGAGACGCAGCAGCAGATGCTGTAATCGTCACCCCAGACGGGACGCATGACGCAGTCGTTCTCATACTGAATGGAGGAGGTATTGATGGAGATCTTCGCGGCGTATTTCTTGAAGTTTTCGGGGAGCCGCGAGGAATACAGCACCGTGAGATTGGGTTCGGGAGAGGGACCCATGTTTTCAAGGGTGTGGAGGAAGCGGTAATCGTTCTTCGTCACCATATGCCGTCCGTCCACGCCGATACCCGCCATTTCAAGCGTCGCCCACACCGGGTCGCCGGAGAACAGCGCGTTGTAGGAGGGAATGCGCGCAAATTTGACCATGCGGAACTTCATGACCAGATGATCGATCAGCTCCTGCGCCTCCTTTTCAGTGAGGGTGCCCTCGTCGAGGTCGCGCTTGATGTAGATATCAAGGAAGGTGGAGATTCTTCCCACACTCATGGCGGCGCCGTTCTGGGTCTTGATGGCGGCAAGATAGCCGAAGTAGAGCCACTGCACCGCCTCCTGCGCGTTCTCGGCAGGACGCGAGATGTCGAAGCCGTAGAGCCGCGCCATCTTCTTCATACCGCGGAGGGCGCGGAGCTGCTCCGCGATTTCCTCGCGCAGACGGATGAATTTGTCGATCATATTGCCTCCGCCGCAGTGGGCGAGGTCGTTCTCCTTCTGCGCGATGAGGAAGTCGATGCCGTAAAGGGCAACGCGCCGATAATCGCCGACGATTCTTCCTCTGCCGTAGGTGTCGGGAAGTCCTGTGATGATATGGCTGTGGCGGGCGCGCTTCATTTCGGGGGTGTACGCGTCAAACACCGCCTGATTGTGCGTCTTGTGGTACTGGGTAAAAATCTTGACAAGCTCGGGATTGACGGTGTAGCCGTAGGTGGCGGCTGCCTGCTCCGCCATCTTGATGCCGCCGTAGGGCATGAACGCCCTCTTGAGCGGCTTGTCGGTCTGCAGACCGACGATCTTTTCCAGATCCTTTAAGGATTCGTCGATATAGCCGGGGCCGTAGGCATTCATGCGGGAAACAATCTCCGTCTCGCATTCCAGAACGCCGCCGCGGGCGCGTTCCTCCTTCTGCAGCTCCTGCAGCCTGCCCCACAGCCTGTCGGTCGCCTCGGTGGAGCCTTCCAAAAAGCTCTCGTCGCCGTTATAGGGAGTATAATTCGACTGGATGAAGTCGCGGACATTGACGTCCTCTTTCCAAATTCTTCCTTTAAAGCTTCTCCATGCGTTGCTCATCTCTCATTTTCCTTTCAAAAAACAATGAATGAAACCGAAAAAGACCGTTGTCTTCCCTGTAAAACATCATTCCCGGCAGCCCAACAGCCGTTTGGCGTTTTCGACCCGCTCCTTCGTCGGTGGCAGGGTGTCGGTCAGCGAATAGCGCAGTCCCATCTTCTCCCACTTGTACGCGCCGAAGGAATGATAGGGCAGCACCTCCACTCTCTGCACGTTTCGCAGCGTGGCGATGAATTCCCCCGTGCGCCGGAGAGCCTCGTCGTCATCGGTGAGTCCCGGCACCAGCACATGCCGGATCCAGACGGGTCTGCCGATGTCGGAGAGGTAGCGCAGCATATCAAGGATATTTTCATTACCGCGTCCGGTGAGAACAAGATGCCTCTGCGGATCGATGTGCTTGACGTCCACGATAAAAAGGTCGGTCAGCCGACAAAGCTCGCTGAATTTCGGGAAGAAATCCGTTTCTCTCGTAAACGGCTGCCCCGCCGTATCGATACAGGTGTGGATGCCGCGCAGCCTTGCGTTGCGGAAGAGATCGAGCAGGAAGTCGATCTGAAGCAGCGGCTCGCCGCCGCTCACAGTAATGCCGCCCTCGCTGCCCCAGTAGCCGCGGTAGCGCTCAGCGGAATCAAGCAGCTCCTCCGCGCCGCGAAGCTCGCCGCCCTCCATGCTCCATGTGTCGGGATTGTGGCAATACCGGCAGCGCAGCCGGCAGCCCTGCAGGAAGATCACAAATCTCACGCCCGGGCCGTCCACCGAACCGAACGACTCGGTGGAATGAACCCTTCCTGATACCATCATAAACCATTTCCCCCTTTTTTTCAATGGCTATTTTGTGACAAAAAGAGAATCAGCCTTATTGCCATTTGAGAAGGACTTTATTTGTTGTTTTTGTTAATGATTGCTCTGTTTCTCCGGAGACGCGGCGCAGAAGGAGCGCAGCGGACAGCCGCCGCACCGGGGAGAACGCGCCGTGCAGGTCTCCCGCCCGAACAGCACAAAGCGGTGGCAGAGATCGTTTCCCTCGTCCGGCTCGACACATTCGCGAAGCTGTCTTTCCACCTTCACGGGGTCCTTCGTGCCGTCGGTCAGTCCGATTCTTCCGGCAATGCGGATGCAATGGGTATCGGCGACAATCGCCGGCTTGCCGTACACGTCGCCTAAGATGAGGTTCGCCGTCTTGCGCCCCACGCCGGGCAGCCGGAGAAGCTGCTCCATGCTGTCGGGAACGCTGCCGCCGAATTCGTCGCGGATCATCAGGGCTGACTGCCTGATGTCCCGCGCCTTGGTGTTGAAAAGCCCGCAGGGCTTGATGATCTCGCCGATGTCCCCGTCGGTCGCTTCACAAAGGGCTTCAAGCGTCGGATATTTTTCAAATAATACGGGCGTGACCAGATTCACCCGCGCGTCAGTGCATTGCGCGGACAGACGCACGGCAATGAGCAGCTGCACCGGATTTTTGTAGGTCAGCGAACAAACCGCATCGGGATAGAGCTTTTTCAGCTCTGCGACCGTCCGCGCGGCGAGTGTCTTTCTGCTCTCTGTGTTCATTGTCAACGGTCGCTCCCCTCTCCCCTGTTCCATTCCTCGTTCAGAATGGCATACACCAGCGTGTCCTGCCAGATGGGATTGCCGAAGGAATCCTTCCTGAAAAACACATTCTTCTTCAGCTCCGCCTCCCGGCGCATACCCAGACGCTCCATCAGCTTGTGAGAACGGTAATTGAGGGGATTGCACCTTGCCATGACGCGGTGCGCCCTTAGTGTGCCGAAGGCGTAATCGACCAGCGCCCTTGCTGATTCGGTGGCATAGCCGCACCCCTGCCAGCGCCGGTTAAAGACAAATCCCAGCTCGAAGCAATCATAATCCCGCTTGCCAAGATACAGATTGCCGATCAGCCGCCCGTCCTCCCTGAAGGTGACAGCGAAATATTCGTCGGAGTTGGAGCGGAATTCCGCCTCCCGCTTTGTCTCCGCGAGGGTATAAGGCTCATACGGCTCAAATCTCACCACCATGCTGTCAGACAGATATTCATAGAGCGCGGTGAAATCGGTCGGCAGGAATTTCCGGATGAGAAGCCGTTGGGTTTCAATGGGCTTGAATGTCATGCGGCAGACCTCCAAACTGCGAAATAAAAGGTGCAAAAAGAAGAAAAGCGCCACAATAAAGAACTGTGGCGCTTGCATATGGAGCGGAATACGAGGCTCGAACTCGCTACCTCCACCTTGGCAAGGTGGCGCTCTACCAGATGAGCTAATTCCGCATACCCGAATTGCGATTGCCAGATTATTATATCAAACGCAACCCGGTTTGTCAAGAGTTTTTTTAAGAAAATTACGTCTGCTCCATTCAGCTTTGCGCTTACGCGTTATTCAGCTTGCGGACGAGCTTGGACTTTCTTCTTGCAGCGGTATTCTTATGGAGAATGCCCTTTGCCTGAGCCTGATCAATTCTCTTGATGGCGAGACGGATAGCCTCCTGGCTGTCGCCACCCTCAGCGATCGCTGCCTCAGCCTTTTTGATGGTGGTCTTGAGGTTGGACTTAAGAGCCTTGTTGCGGGCAGTCTTGCTGGCGGTCACAAGCACTCTCTTCTTTGCGGACTTAATATTGGCCACGGTAAACACCTCCTTATTCGGGTTCAGTCGCATAAATCCATTTTAACATGAATCAATTTAAAATGCAACATATTTTTTTTATTTTTTTCAATTTTTATACAGTAATGTGATAATTGAATATTTTTTCGGAATTTTTACGGTGAATTCATGTATATTTGCATGAAGAGCGGGAAGAATAATCGTGCCAATCATACACAGGAGAAAAAACGAAGGGAGAAAGGCACCATGAATACCCGCACAGATCTGACCATAGAGCTTGCCGAGGGAATCGACGGGCTGAGTTCCGAGGAGAGCGTCAGGAACGGAGTGAAGATCAGCCGCACGGTTATCGGCGATGCGGAAACGGAAGAAAGAATCGGCAGACCGCAGGGTTGCTACTATACACTGGAAATGCTGCCCTTTTCCGACGCCGCGTTCGAGCCTGACGAGTGTTTTGAAGCCGCCTCTGATATTCTGCGGGAGCTGCTGCCGGCGCACGGATGCGTGCTGGCGGCGGGACTGGGGAATTCCTCGATCACGCCGGATTCCATAGGTCCCAAGGCAGCCGGCAGAATTCTCGCCACCCGCCACATTTCCGCCGAGCTTGCCGAGAAGTGCGGTCTTTCGCCGCTGCGCATGACGGCGGTGATCGCGCCGGGCGTGCTGGGACAGACGGGCGTGGAGGCCGCCGAATATCTCAGGTGGCTTTGCGAGGGGCTGAAGCCGTCGGCAGTCATTGTCATCGATGCCATGGCGGCGCGCAGCCTTTCACGTCTGGGACGCACGCTGCAGATCTGTGACACCGGCATTTCGCCCGGCTCCGGCGTGGGCAACGATCGTCCCCGCATCGACAGCGCTTATCTCGGAACAAGGGTCATCTCCATGGGCGTGCCGACCGTGGCGGAACTGCATCCCGAAGGAAGGCACAAGGCGGCAGGGAACATGATGATCACACCGCGTGAGATCGATCTGCTGACTGACCGCGCCGCGCGGTTTATCGCGGCGGCTGTCAACGGCGCGCTGCAGCCGCATCTGCATCCCACAGAGATCATGAAGCTCTTTTGATTATCAGCTGTATTCCTCCCCCTCCGGAAGATTCTTTGTATAGATTGTTTTGGTGAGCGGCTTGTATTGGTCATAGGAAATCTTTTTCTTTTCAATGAGTTTGCCGTCCTGATAGACATATTTCCACACGGTAATGGTCTTGCCCTTGTCTCCTCCCGAGATCTTTCCCTCGGGGTTGTCGGCATTGGGGCGTTTGTAAACCGTATCAAAGGGAACGATGTCCTCGATGTCCCTTTCCAGCTTGGCGGTGATGCCGTCCTCCGTTCCCGTGATGGTGGCGGTCAGCTTTTTATTCTCCCATGTGAGCTGTATTTTGATGGGGTACTCCTTGTCATTTCTGAACCGGAAGTCAAGATGTCCCCAGTCCACCGTTGCGTCACAACCGGCTGTCGGCCAGTAATGGATGATGTAGATGTGATTGTGCCGCTCGGTTATTTTCAGATTGGCATAGAGCGCGGCGCAGTAGAGCGTCGTGGAAACCTGACAGATGCCTCCGCCATAGCCCTCGGTCGAGCCGGAGGACACATAGACGGGCGCCTTCATGAAGCCGTTCTTCTCGGTGCGTTGCCCCACGACGTTATTAAAGGAGAATTCCTCGCCCGGCTGCAGAATATAGCCGTCGGTGAAATCGCCGTAGGTGTTGATGTTCTGGGCGGCGCGCTCGACATTGTTGATGCGTTCGGGCGAGGATCCCCTGTAGGATGTGGTGCATGTGGAGAGGACATCCAGACAATAGGGGGCGCGCACCTGCTTCAGACTGACCTCGGGGTAGGTCAGCGTCAGTTTGACGCTCCATTTGCTTTTGCCGGGGTTCGACGCGATGTCGTTTCTTGCCGCTTCAAGGTCAAAGTCCTTGCCGATAATGTCAGGGGTAAATTTCGGATGGCCGGCGGAGTCCTCGGTGACATAGGCGTCCGAAGGGTCGCATCTGACCTCCCGGTAGATCTTGTCAATATCCACCTCGGGGGCGGTGAGGGGAACCACCTTTGTCCGGATGGGGCTGTAGTCATCCGCCTTAATGCGTTCAAGAACCGTGCTGATCAGCGCGTCGTAATCGATTCCCACGCCGTCAGAGCCTTTATAGACCGTCATTTTATCGCCGTCGATCTTGTACCTTGGCGCCACCATAGGCGTGCCGTATTCCTTTGCCAGCCGGTAGATAAAGTCATGCACCGCCGTTTCGTTGAAGCAGAGATTACCTTTTGTCGTGATCGTCTTGGTTTCTTCCTTCCCCTCGGCATTCGTGAAGACAACCTCCTCGCAATGTCCGTCCTCATGGGGCGACGCCGTGAATGCAAAGTCGCCGAGACGGAATTCCGTTTCCTTGCCGTCGACCTGCAGGGTGAAGCGGCGGTCGGCAAGGCTTTTCGAGACAGCAGGCTGCATGGAAAGCGCGATAGTCTCTGGCGTCATATAGGGCATGGAATTGTGTACCTCGATCGGGAAGAGCCTTACCGCGAATACATAGTAAAGCGACCCGGTCAGCACAAGCAGCAGGATGGCCAGTCCTGAAGACAGCTGAATGACACCGAGCCTTTTGTCCCTTTCCGGTGCGCCGCTGTCATTTCTTGCGTATCTGTAGTTTGCACTCATGATGAATTCACCGATTTCGTCAGAAGAATAGTTTTCAGAGTGTGCCGTCGTCGAGCACCTTGATTTCACAGTACCAGTATCCCTTTGCTTCCATCGCTTCGGGATCGCAGGCGGTCAGCTTCCGCTTCAGCTCGCCCAGCATTCCCTCCGGGATTCTGTAATCGGCGGCAAAGCGGGGATTGCGTTTGTTGACCTCGTCAATAAACGCGTTATAAATCACAAGGCTTTCATACAGCGCCTCCAGCGAGGAATTGAGCTGCCAGATCTCGTCAGGATCGTCGCGGTCGATGATCAGGAGTCTGCCGGTGACCTTTTCAACACAGATCAGGCTGCCGTTGGCAAGGTGTCCGACGGGATAGTATGCCTGTGCGTCCGCCGCGTCATATTCCCGGAAGGTCAGCCACGGCTCGGCGTGTTCCGGAAGTCCGACTTCCCTGAGAGCCGACGTCGCGGCAGGAGGAAGCCCCTCCGCCGCCGGAGAGGTCAGTCTGTATTGTACAATGGGCGAGCCGTTCCATTTTTCCGCAAATTCAGTGGGTGTCATTGTATCTCATTTCCTTCTTTTCATTCTGAGAGCGCATGAAGTTATTGTAACACAACCGCGTCGGATAGTCAATCATTATCATCCATAATCATAAGAAAATCATTTTCCGCAAGTTGTGCAATTCCCTTGATTTTACCATTCAGGTGTGCTATAATCTTATCTGTTCAATTTCTGAATGCCAATATTTCACAAAGGGAGATCATTGATATGAGTCAGTTCAAAATAGCCACAAAATGCGTGCAGTCCGGCTATTCGCCAAAGAACGGCGAGCCGAGGGTGCTGCCGATCGCGCAGAGTACGACCTATAAGTACAATTCCTCGGTGCAAATGGCAAAGCTCTTCGACCTCGAGGAGGACGGATTCTTCTACACCCGCCTTGCCAATCCCACCGTCGACGCGGTGGAAAAGAAAATAGCCGACCTTGAGGGCGGCGTGATGGCGATTCTCACCAGCTCCGGTCAGGCGGCGTCCATGTATTCCGTGCTGAACGTCTGCAAGGCGGGCGACCACCTCATCAGTTCCTCCGCGATTTACGGCGGCACCTTCAATCTCTTCAACAAGACCCTGCGCGACATGGGTCTCGAGGTGGACTTCGTCGATCCCGACGCGCCCATCGAGGAAATTGACAGACTCTTCAAGGACAATACCAAGTGCGTCTTTACCGAGATGCTTTCCAACCCCGCCCTCACCGTGCTTGATCTGGAAAAATGGGTGAAGGTCGCGCATTCCCATGGCGTTCCGGTTGTGGTGGACAATACCTTCCCCACCGCCATCAACTGCCGCCCGATTGAATTCGGCGCGGACGTCGTAGTGCACTCCACCAGCAAATACATGGACGGTCACGCCTGCGCCCTCGGCGGCGTGGTGGTGGACAGCGGCCGTTTCGACTGGAGAAACGGCAAGTATCCCATGTTCACCGAGCCGGACGAGACCTATCACGGCGTGGT